>JBFZEG010000025.1:0-26865 GCA_041306975.1 Gammaproteobacteria bacterium
TCAGCGCCGATAGCATCAACGGCCACCGCCAAGGTCAGTGCCGAATCAATGCCTCCGGATAATCCAAGCAGCACAGACTTGAAGTTGTTTTTGCTGACATAGTCTCGAAGCCCCATAACCATCGCCTGATAACTGCGCTGTTCCACGGACGGTAATGGATGCTGATCCGGGAGGCTTGGCGTCAGTCGTTTTGCCTGATCGATCTCAAAGCTGACGGGAATCAACGCTTCAGCAAAACCCGGCCCGGGCACACTGACGTTGCCCGCCGCGTCCGATACCAGAGAGTAACCATCAAACACCAGCTCATCCTGCCCGCCAACCAGGTTGACATACACGATGGGCACAGCTGCCTGAACTGAACGCTCTCGCAACAACTCAATGCGCTGCTCAAGTTTATGTTGACTGAAGGGTGACGCATTGATGTTGACCAGCAGATCAGCGCCAGCCTGCGATATCTGCTGAATAGGTGAACTGTTCCACAGATCTTCACAGATAGTGAATCCTATCTTTACGCCTTTGATAATCGTCAGGCAGGGCTGATGGCCAGGAGAAAAATACCGCATCTCGTCAAACACCTGATAATTCGGCAGGTGCTGCTTGCAGTAACGTGCCACGCATTCTCCATCAACAATCACCGACAGCGCGTTGTAAAGTTTCCCCTGATCATGCTGGGGATGGCCGATGATCAGTGCCGCCGGGATACGTGCCTGTTGAATAGCAGACAACGCGGCGTCAACGCGCTCTTGCAGGGCGGGGCGTAACAACAAATCCTCAGGCGGATAGGAGGTCAGCGCCAATTCCGGAAACACAATAAGGTCGGCGTCATAACTTGCAACCGCCTCCTGAGAAATGCGGATGATACGCTCGGTATTTCCCTTGATATCACCGACCAATAAATTGATCTGTGCCATCACCACTATCAACTGACCGTCCATCCTTACCCCTATAAGACACCTTGCGCACGTCTGTCATCGCTATCCGCCTGTGCGCCTATTGTCGTTAAAGCACGCTCACAAGTAAATTCAAGATCCAAAGCTGCCTGCTTGCCGGGACACAGCCGGATCGTAGGGTGATGGATCAATATCAGGTTTACGCCCGAGAATGATATCCACCAGCAGCCGAGCAGAGGCTGGCGCCAGCACCAGGCCGTTGCGGAAGTGCCCGGCGTTGATATACACGTTTTCCAGCCCGCGGATTTTTCCAATAAACGGGACTCCGCCCGGTGAACCCGGGCGCAACCCGGCCCACTGTGCGACCACCTCAGCCTCTTGCAAGGCCGGCAACAGACTGACAGCACTGTCGGACAGGCTGAGACGGGCAGATTTCGTGCTGGTTTTGTCAAAACCGCAATACTCCAGAGTGCTGCCAACCAGAATCAGATTGTCCTCTCGCGGAATCAGGTACCGGCCAGCACTCAGGACAATGCTGCGCAGCAACGGCCGCTCTGTGCGATATAACAACATTTCGCCCTTAACCGGCTCGATCTGCACAGGATGAGCGGAGGGCATCGCGGCGATCAACTGCCCCGCCCAGGCACCTGCCGTCACAATAATGCGGCCAGCCTGTACCTGCAGCAATTGGCCAGCATTGCTCACGCGGGCCCCAATCACTTCAGAGCCCTTGGTTACCAACGAAAGAAACTCGCAATGCTCGCGCAGTTCAGCAGCCGGTGAGCCCAGAACAGACGCGCGCAGCGCTTGCAGCAATCGCGGATTACGCACATTGGCAACGGAAGGCATCCACATGGCATGGCGACTGCCCGGGGCCAATCCGCTTTCGCGGGCATAAATCTCTTTTTCACCCCACGCGCTGATATCGCGGTCATGGCGCTGCGACCAGTCCAGAGCCTGCTGACGGTCATGTGTCTCCAGCATTAACAGGCCGCACGCCCGATATTCTGGATCGATACCGGTTTCCGCACGCAATTGTGCAGTCAGCCCGGGATATACACTCTGTGCCTGGCTTGCCAAGGCAGTTACTGCGTCACTGTAGCGCCAGGGATACAAGGGAGAAACAATCCCGCCTCCGGCCCACGAGGCTTCTTTGCCCGACTGACTGCGATCAATCAGACAAACGCTCGCCCCTTCCGCCAGCAACTCTCTTGCTACCAGTAATCCCGATACCCCGGCGCCCACAATCAGGAAATCAACCAAAAAAAGCACCCCACCCGATCCACTGCTAAACTAAACACAGAGCCACACAACCTGTCATGTGGTTGGCTGATCACAGAAACAGGACAAACAATCTATGAGACCGGCTCACAGACTTACCAGCACACCTGGCAATTTCAGCCGAGGTTTTACCTTGTTGGAGTTAACCCTGACAGTGGCTCTTCTGGCAATACTTGCGCAACTCTCATTCCCAGCGATGGATTTTAATCAACGCACCGAGGCGGATCGGGTGTTCATGCAATTGTCTGCGCTGCTGACCAGTGCCAGAGCCCACTCCATTGCAACACACTCAGTGACCATCATTTGTCCCAGCGTTAGCGGATCTGATTGTGACAGCAACTGGAGCGCAGGAGCAATTGCGTTTACGGACTCTGACAACAATCGCCAACGCAGTGTCGACGAAGCGCTGCTTGAGTTGATTGACTGGACAGCAGGTGGCCACCGTCAATCTTCCCCGCTAAAAGGTACATTAGTCTGGCGTGCCTTTGGCAACCGCCAGTCCATACGCATCGATGAACTTGGACTATTGAATGATCAGAACGGCAGTTTTACCTGGTGCCCTGCTGAGCAAACCGGACATGCCGCTCATCAAATGGTTGTTAACTCAGCTGGGCGTATACGACTTGCAACCGATTCCAACAAGGATGGACACCGGGAAGACAGCCAAGGCAGGCCACTGACCTGCTAACACGGCCTCAATAAAAAGGTCAATTCAGCGGCACGGTGCTGCGCTGCCACTGCCTGTGCCTAGACAAAAAGCTGGACTGCTCGCAGTCTTGCCGGTTATCACAGCAAACCCACCAGTAAGAACTGAGCCGCAACGCATGGCCGCCCGAACCACTGGCCGGTGGCGCATGCACGGTAAACAGCAAACCACACTGCGCCGTATTAAATTCAGTTTCTGTCCAGAATTCAGCAAAAGCCACAGCTGATGCGCTGGCAATACCTGCCGTCTGCGCGGATGACCAATATGACGCCGTTGCAGCCAGGCCCAATGTATTGAGTTGATGCCAGACCTCGCGTTCTGTCTGTATCAACTGACTTTCGGCGTCGCGCAGCGCATGGCCGTGCTGCGCATAGGCAAAAATCATTTTCTGCCCCATTCCCGATACCTCAATCGCCGTCATTGCCATCATCGACAGTGCCGCCAGAAACACCATACAAACAATCAACACAGAACCAGAACAGTTTCTGACCGCGCAGCAAAGTCGACACATAGCTCATTGACTCCCTTGCCTGGAAGCAACAGTAAAGGCAATTGTCCCGGCACCGGCAGCAGCCAATGGTGTCGCGGCCAGCCTTACCTCAAACTCCACGGCAACAATATTCCACCAGTCACTGATGTCTTGCGGTTTTACGCCGGTCACGTATCGCAACGGATTGTCACGGGTATCCGTTGTGGTGATGGTCAGTGAGGGCACAAGATGAGTGATCCCCTCAACCAGCTCCTCGGACGCAGAAAACCTGCCGTCACTCAATTGCCGGCGTCGAAACAGGGATGGTGGATGAGCCACATTTCCCGCTCGATACCAGAGAAAAAACACATCAGCGACAACGCCAGGACAGCATGACTGCCTGATCCAGAAAAGGTAAGAACCAGGCACAGCGGGAGGCGCCGCCACTGGAGCGGAGGCGCCCTGCTCCCAGATCTGCAAGGGTGGCCGGCACAAATTGCCAAGGTTAATCCCCTGGCAAGACGGTACTAACAGCGATGGTGGCATCGCTGCCGGTTGTGTATACAGTGCGTCACGCACACTGTGAGTGATCAGATGCCTGACAGATTCAGATTTTTGCAACAGCTGGCTTAACTGCTGCTGCTCCAGCGCGGTCCGGTTGCTGAGCACAAACAATTGCAAAATCACCATCAGCAAACCCACCGCAATACTGCTGCTGATCAGCAATTCCAGCAAAGAAAATCCTGAATGCCTGAGCATAACGGGTTTCATAACCCTATCCTGGCAATGACAGGTTCATCCGCATCTGCCAACCAATCGATGGTGACTTGCCAGACCACCGTGAGCTGTTGCTGCTCTCGGCTGATTGTGACCTCAGCGCCCGCCAACCGGGCCTCGGCATTCAGCCGCCAGTTCACCAATTGACGCCGCGCATAGTGTTCGGCTGAACAAGGTACTTGCATGGAACAAACACCCGTTGAGACTGAGGTGCTGTTAAGGGAAAACTCGTCAAGCCTTCGGAATTCGTCAGGCGCAATCCGTACTCGTTCTGATAAATCCATCACAAGCAGAAATGCGCTTTGCCGCTGTGATGCAGCGTGTGTTAACAGCAAACCATAACTATGTAATTGCAGAACACTGGTAACACCAAGGCTAAGGATAATGGCTGTAGCCAATACTTCCATCAGGGTGGCGCCTTTTTGATTGGGCGCCATCTGAGTGCAAAACATCTGACTGCAAATCTTTTGCCTGCACAACACCGCTGAATAAGGCTTGTCCGGCAGATTCCCTTTGCCCACGTTGCGTCCTCCTGACACTGGTACTGAAGGAGTATAGAGTAGCGCCATAGCTGTTTTGCAATTTCTAACCCAAGCTCCCTATAATCCGCGCCTTCTCAATTCCGACTCCCGTCGATCAGGTCGATAAGACATGGAATACGATATTGTTTTGCTGGGGGTACTGGTATTACTCGGCATGATTGCCGGTTGGATTAATACCCTTGCTGGGGGCGGCTCAAATCTGACCCTGCCCATGCTGATGGTCATGGGCTTGCCAGCGGATGTGGCAAACGCCACCAATCGGGTGGGGGTATTGCTGCAAAACGTGGTGGCTGTCCGCGGATTCCATCATTACGGCAGGCTGGATACGCCCTCAATTGTGCCCATTCTGGTTCCCAATCTGATGGGTGGGGTGTTCGGAGCGTTTCTGGCGGCAGTGACACCCGACGTGGCGCTAAAACCATTGCTGCTGGGTACCGTACTCACCATGTCCGTCATTATTCTGATTAAACCCGGTTTTTTAGCGCCGGAACCTGGCACTCCGGTCAGGTCAGTCAGCCAACATCGCGCAGCGTGGTGGGGATTGGTCCTTGCCGGTGTTTATGGTGGTTTTGTTCAGGCAGGGGTAGGGTTTATCTTGCTGGCCGCTCTGGCGGGAGGGCTGCGCTACGATCTGGTGCGCGCCAATGCGCTGAAGATGGTCTGCTCATTGGCTGTGACTTCCGTTTCGCTGGCAATTTTTATCTGGTTTGATCAGGTTGAGTGGATACCCGGCCTGGTATTGGCGGTTGGCACCATGACTGGCAGTTATTTCAGTGTGCGGTTTGCCGTACGGGTTAGCCAGAACACCATTAAATGGTTCCTGTTTGTGATGACAGTGGTGTCATGCGTTGCAGCAGTGTTTTTCTAACCCTGAAGCCGAATATTGCCCAACAGTATTGAAATGGCCGCACCACCCAGCATTTGACTGCGCTCCACGGATATCTTGCCGCCATAACTCTGCACAATATCCGCAACAACCGCCAATCCGATACCCTGTCCCTGCGCCAGCGTATCGAGCCTTACTCCGCGCTGCAGAACACGATCGCAGTCTTCCTGTCCAATTCCGGTGCCATTATCTTCAACAATCAATTGCAGCCGCTGCGCAGAATCACTGACCAGTGCGCAACTGATATTCACCTTGCCATGTCCATACTTGCAAGCGTTGTCCAACAAATTGCCCAGTAACTCCATCAGGTCACGCTCATCACCCAAAAATAACAAACGTGCATCGATTTGCTGCCCAAATTCAACTGACTTGCTGGCATACACTTTCTCAAGCGCTCGGCAGATCTTCGCAGCAGTGTCCTTGATGTTGACCTGGCTGGCCAGACTGCCTACGGTTCCAGATCTCACGGCGCGCTGTAACTGATAACTGATAATCTGATTCATGCGGTCGAGTTGCTCCTGCACCATTGCCAGACGCTCTATGCGTTCTTCGTGGCGCAACGATTGTTCCGCACTCGCCGAAACTTCCCCCTGTATTACCGCCAATGGCGTCTTCAGACTATGCGCCAGATCCCCTAGTGTAGTGCGGTAACGAGTCTGTTGTTTGCGCTCGGACTGTATCAGCAAGTTGAGATTCTGCGTGACCGAACTCAGTTCACTGGGATAATGGTGTCCAAGAGATTCCGCGTGTCCACTTTCAATAAGCGCCAGATCACGCGCCAATCGGCGCAGAGGTGACAGTCCCCAGCGCAGCAGCAGTAACAACGAGACTAGCAGCAACGCTGCAAGCGCTCCGAACCAGGAGAACAGACTGGTGCGGAACTCAGTAACCTCAGCCAGATAAGAGTCCGCGGACTCCAATACCTTGAACACGATGGCTTGTGGCCGGTTCTCCCACGTCACCGCGTAGCTGATTTCAAAATACTCAATCTGCCCAACATCCGAGACAACACGACTGAAACGGGTCTCGCCGCGAGACAGTTCGCCCTCCGGGTTGTCAGTTAGCGGTGCAGCAGGCAGCGTAAACTCCAGCGCCGACGGTGTTCGAAGCAGTTCACCCTGATCAGGGCTGCTGATCAATCCATACAAACCGCTGTTTAACTGACTGAAGCGCGGCTCACGCAGATTTTCACTGATATAAAATTCCCCGGCATCTTCATCAACAGCCGCCAGCAAACCGTAAAGCTGAGCCTGCAGCTGCTCGGTAACACCGGTTTCCAGACTGTTGCGAAATGCGCTGTCGAGCACAAAACCGGTTAAACCCAGAAACACAGTCAGTACCAGTGTAACCGCCAGTAGCAGTCGTGTTTGCAGGGAGTATCCGGCTTGTTGCCCTGACGACATGTTAGTCCATTACCCGCAGCCGGTATCCCTGGCCACGGACAGTATCGATGGGCTGCAAGGATTCATCCGGATCCAGTTTTTGGCGAAGGCGACGAATAAACACCTCCAGCACATTGCTGTCGCGGTCATAGTCCTGCGCATACAGATGATCTGTCAGCTCGGCTTTGGAAACCACCTGATCGATATGCAATATCAGATATTCCAGGGTTTTATACTCATACGCCGTCAGCTCGACCGGGTTGCCATGCACCGTCACCCGTTTGCTGCTGGTATCAAGACTGATCGGACCCGCCGTAATCTGGGGACTGGCAAATCCGGCAGCACGACGTAACAAAGCATTCAGACGCGCCTGAATTTCCTCTAGTCGGAAGGGTTTAACAACGTAGTCATCAGCACCGGCATCAAGACCGGCGACCTTGTCCTGCCAGTCGCCGCGTGCGGTTAGTATCAATACCGGGTACTTGCGACCGGCCTCTCTTAGCTTTCGAATGACACTGATCCCATCAAGCAAAGGCAATCCCAGATCAATGATGGCAGCGTCGTATTCATACTCCAGAGCCTGAAACAGGCCAGCTTTACCATCAGCAGCATCATCGACGACAAAACCGGCTTTCTGCAGACCAAGCACTAACTGTTGACGCAGCAGGCTCTCATCTTCTACCACCAACAGGCGCATACTTTACTCCCGGCTGACAGCCCCAGTGGCCTGGTCAACATAAACTGTATAGATGTTACCTTCGTTATCGATGCGCACCCTGAATCTGACACGGCCGCCTTGCCGGACCTCATTGATGCTGATGATGTTCCCTGGAAAACGTGCCCGCACCAGATCCAGCGCCTGTCTCTCACTGATCGCCCCGGCCGCCTGATTTTGCCCGGACTGGGCGGATGAACTCTCCTGCTGCTGAGCAAGGACTGGAAAACTCCAGCACAGACCACAGAGCACAGCAGCAATGAGCAGAACTTTCCACTGTGCTCCGCGACCCGCGACGCAGGCACTTGACTTCGGGCGGGACGATTTCATAACTCTCCATTATGTCGGGGCACCCTGACTCAGAGCATCGGATCGTGGCTGACTCGAAGTCGAATCTGCTCGCCGGGGTCATTATCAGTGCGTACAGTAAACTCTTCCCCGTTATACAGATATCGAACCTGATAACCCATCAGTCGCTCCTCCTCACGGTATTCGGTGACGGTTTCACACTGTTTGACGGTCTGGTATCGCGCTGTTCCGGGATGTGAATCAGCTCGAACTATATCACGACCCACCGAGTGGCCCAACATGGCACCCACAACCGTCCCTACCCTTTGGCTGGATTTATTGTTGCCTACCGCGTTACCAATGGCACCACCAATGATAGTACTCAAAATCACCGGTGTCTGACTGCCACCATGTCTTGTCTCACGTACCCTGACCTCCTCCTCCCAACACTCATCACGCGGGGTGGAGACGGTAACAGACTGGTAAATTGCGCGTGACTCCAGTACCTGCGCGTACACATACTGTGACTGCGCAAACAATGGTGTTGCCAGCAACAATCCACCCAGTCCAAGCGCCAATGCTGCCCTTTTTGCTGCGACCTTTGTTTGTACTGCATTTTTCAAATTGTTCATTGTCCACCTCTGCGCCTGGTTTTGTTGTGAATGTGTGCAAGGTTGATTCGCCGCCTTGCCGAGCAAAGATTAAGACAATCAAGCTGAATTGATTCTGAATAGAAATGTAATCCTCACAAAAGAAATGCGTGACTCAACGCCGCTGAGCGTCAACTTGTCGTTGGACTGATTGATTTAGTAACAGATAGCGGTAGAATCCGCGGGGTTGGGAAAACAAAAATTAAAACCATCATTGCAAAAAAGCACAATGCTTCAAGAGATCTTCAATGTTCCGCAAAATAATTAGTGCAGCGCTGTTAACCACCATTGTCTCCTTGCCTCTGATCTACCTGATTGTTCAACCGTTACAGGCGCGCCCGCCCGCTGTGTTGACCTTCACATTTGCCGCTGTGGTGCTGGTATGCAGTGCACTGAGCGCCTGGTTGTGTTTACGTCCTGCTCGCCCACAGTCAGCGCGTGAGCCGGCAAAAACAAGACCCGCAAAACGCGAGTCTGCGCCGAAGACGGCGAGTCCTGCTGCTAAACAGTCCACTCAACGTGAGTACGGCCAAGTCAAATGGTTTAATGCCAGCAAAGGCTTTGGGTTTATCACCCGGGAAAACGGTGAAGACATTTTTGTGCATTTCAGATCGATCCGGGGCGATGGGCATCGCGTTCTGAAGGATGGCCAGCGCGTCGAGTTTTCTGTCAGTGTGGGGGACAAAGGATTGCAGGCAGACGATGTGATGGCTGTTGCGCGCTGATCGCAGCCTAACGTTGCGGCTCAGTAGTGTGGAGGTCTTTCATCTGCCGCTGTCGCCGCCGGCGCACGATCTGCTGAGGCCTGTATCAACTCAGTTAGTTTCTGTCGATGTATCTCCAGCTCGCGCTCAAGAGTATCAATCTGGCGTTGCTGTCGGGTAACAATATCATTCAGTGTCTGGATGCTGTCTTCCTGAAAGGCAAACCGGGTTTGCAGATCCACGACCTGATCATGCATATGAATGTCTGGCATTTTTTGCGACTCCTTTAGAATTCTGCGTTTAAATCATATCCAGATAACATCGGCATCATACCCCGCATCTTAGGGTGGTTTCTAATCAGACAATTCACATGTAATATTCTGGCTATGCAATAAACAGTCTGTCGCCGCTGTCTTAAGCATGTATCCAAAAATTTTTCAGGAATCACCACCGTTTATGTCAGCTCAAGACTCTCGATACAGCATCTCCGACAAAGCCCCAATCAACTGGACAAATATGATTCTGTTTACGGCCACTCCGCTGGCGGCCGTAACCTTGGTTCCTTTGTACGGATTTATGGTTGGATACAACGCCATACACTGGGTAATGTTTGTCTGCATGATGGGCTTTTGTGGCATTTCAATTACGGCGGGATACCATCGGCTGTGGTCTCACAAGACATACAAGGCACATCCGCTGTTACGCGTGCTGTTTGCATTGGGCGGTGCCTGCGCGTTGCAAAATGACGTCTTTAACTGGGCTTCCGATCATCGTCGGCATCATCAGCATGTCGACAATAATGATAGTGATCCCTATTCTGCCGGTCGCGGCTTCTGGTTTTCGCATATCGGCTGGATACTGCGTTACTACCCCAGCGGCAAGCGTGATTTTTCCAACATCAAAGACCTTCAGCAGGATCCGATTCTGCAGTGGCAGCACAAACACTACCTTGCGCTGGTGCTGATCATGAATATCGCCGTACCGGCCTTTCTCGGATATCTCGGAGGCAGCATTATTGCCGGCCTGATGTTAAGCGGTGTGCTGAGACTGGTATTGAGCCAGCATGTTACCTGGCTCATCAATTCTTTGGCGCATATGTGGGGCAGACAGCCCTACAGCGACAAAAGTTCTGCTCGCGATAACGCCATCCTGGCACTGGTGACTTACGGTGAGGGTTACCACAATTATCACCACACTTTTCAGTGGGATTATCGCAATGGCATTCGTTGGTGGCACTTTGATCCAACTAAATGGCTAATCATGGCATGTTCGTGGGTCGGTTTAACCAGCGAACTGAAACGCGTTCCGGCTCTGGCTATTGAATCAGCAATGCTGGAGATGCAGTATCTACATGCAACTGAACGCTGCAAATCACTGGCCAATGCAGACAAATGGCGCGCGCGACTGGAAGCCGAATACGCAGAATTGAAAAGCACGCTGGATCTGTGGGCATTACATCAACAGCAGTGGTATGACGCAAAGAGCACACAAATACATGATCAGATTCATGAGCGTTGGGAACGTCTGGCGTTGCGTGACAGTTATCGTCAGGCGCGCTACCAGTTGAAATTGCGACAACAACGCTGGCATGAATTAATGCAGGGATTTGCCAACATTTCAGGCTCCGCCGCCTGAACGCACAGAGAATATCTCGCGCCATGAACAGACTTGTTAAATCGTTGCTCATCAGTTCAGTGTTCAGTTTGAGCCTGATCTCAATACCGGCAACAGCGGTAGAGGAAGGCATAGCCGCGCCTGACTTTACCCTGCCCGGTGTGCGTGCCACTGACATGCCCATAACACTCAGTGAACTCAAAGGCAAAATTGTATACGTAGATTTCTGGGCGTCCTGGTGTGCCCCCTGCCTTCGTTCTCTGCCGCAGATCCATACTCTGTACGAAAAGTATCAGGATCGGGGATTTGAAGTTGTTGCAATCACCATCGATGATCCGGTCGAAGACGCGCTGGATTTTCTGAATGATCTGGAGACACCTCTGAGCTATCACGTTGTCCTGGATCTGACGGCAGAGATCATGGATCAATACGGCGTAGTTGGTATGCCCACATCATTCCTCATCGACCGTGAAGGGATTGTCCGCAAAGTGCACAAGGGCTTCAGAGAAGGGGATACAGAATTGCTGGAACAGGCACTGCTGGGTTTACTGGCTGAAGAGTCTGCAAATCAGTAGGGAAACAAGCGCAGCGTGGGTTCATCCAGCGCTGCCATCTGTTCGCGCAATTCAAGAATGTGCTCTGCCCAGTAACGCTCGGTGTTAAACCACGGAAAACTGCGGGGAAATGCGGGATCAGTCCAGCGTTTAGCCAGCCATGCGCTATGGTGCATGATGCGCAATGTTCTTAACGGTTCTATCAGTGCCAATTCGGTCGCATCAAACTCAAAAAACTCTTCGTAGGCTTCGATAATCTCCAACAACTGCGCCTGGCGCTGATCACGATCACCCGATAACATCATCCACAGATCCTGAATCGCAGGACCGTTGATTGCATCATCAAAATCAACAAACCAGGGCTGATCGCCTCGCCACAACACATTACCGGGATGACAATCCCCGTGCAGCCGCAACTGCTGCAATGATCCGCAATTGCTGAAAATTTTGTTGATGCGCTCTATCAGATCCAGTGTTAAGGACTCGTATGCGGGAACCAGCGCTGAAGGAATGAAGTGCTTCTCCAGAAGAAAAGCGCGACTCTTCACCGCCCACTGCTCCACGCTGAGCTTAATACGATGTTTGAACATGGCTTGTGAGCCGACGCGGTGCACTCTCCCCAGAAATCGTCCCATCACTTGCAAGTTATCCGGATTATCCAATTCCGGTGGCCTGCCTGCGAGACGTGGAAATAGCGAAAACCGGAAAATCTGAGTGCCACACAGGCAGGTATGCAGGGTCTGGCCATTGACTGACATCGGAGGCACCACGGGTATCTCCAGAGACTCCAATTCCAGCGTAAACGCATGCTCCTCGAGAATCTGGGCGTCGCTCCAACGCTCGGGCCGGTAAAATTTGGCTATTACAAAACTGCCATCTTCCAGACCAATCTGATAGACGCGATTTTCATAACTATTGAGCGCAAAAACCCGCGCTGAGGTTGGTAAACCCAGACCTTCAACCGCATCCAATACCTGATCCGGCCCCAGAACATCATAGGGGTGGCGCTCAGCAGCACCCAACAAATCAGACAAAGAGTCGTCAACGGGCTGTTCAAGAACATTGCCCGACCTGCTTTTGTTCATGATTTCTCGCCTGCTGCATCGAAGTTGCGCCGAGTATACTGTAAAATCGCGCCCCAGTTTCCCAGTTCCGTTTTGATCAAGGAGATTCACTTGAGCACCAGCAATACACAGGCTCGTCGTCAGGAGTTATTGAATCAGTACCAACACATTCAGGCGAAGAACCTCAACCTGGATCTGACCCGAGGCAAACCAGCAACGGCTCAGCTGAATCTCAGCAATGCTATGGACGCAATTTTGCAGGGTGACTTTAAATGCGCTGACGGCACTGATGCGCGTAACTATGGCGGCGGTCTCGGCATTGCGGAAGCGCGTCAGTTTGCAGCAGATTATCTGGGTGCCAAACCGGCGCAAATAATGGTGGGCGGCAACAGTTCCTTGCAGATGATGTACCAGTACGTGGAAGGTGCCTATCTCCATGGCGTTCGCGGTGCTGACTCAGCCTGGATAAAGGAAGCAACACCGGGCCAGCGCATTAAATTCCTGTGCCCGGCACCGGGTTACGATCGTCATTTTTCGATCTGCGAGGCGCTGGGTATCGAAATGATTCCGGTCACGATGGATGACCGGGGGCCGGACATGGCATCCATTGAAGCACTGTTGCGTAACGACCCGTTGATCAAAGGCATCTGGTGCGTGCCCAAGTACGCCAACCCAAATGGTGTGGTGTATTCAGCTGAGGTAGTTGAGCAATTTGCCATGCTGGGAAAAATTGCCGGTGCGAACTTCAGAATTTTATGGGACAACGCCTATGCGGAACACCACCTAGTCGAGAATCCTCCTGAACTGGCGAATCTGATCAGCCTCAGCGAAAAACACGGCACACTGGATAATGTCATTGTGATCGGCTCAACATCGAAAATCACCCTGGCCGGTGCCGGTATCGCATTTATTGCAACGTCCGAAAACAACATCAAACACTTTGCAGATCTGCTCGGCATTTCCACCATCGGTCCGGATAAGGTGAATCAGTTACGACATATCCGTTTCCTCAAAGACATACCGACGTTGCGGAAATTGATGCAACAGCACCGCGCCATTCTGCAACCCAAATTTGAACTTGTGCTCAAGCACCTGGACCAGAGCCTGTCCAGGCAAACAGTTAACGGACAACCGCTTGGCCGTTGGAACAAACCCGCCGGGGGCTACTTTATCCTCTTTGATACCCTGCCCGGCATGGCCGACAAGGTCGTTAAATTGTGTGCAGGCGCCGGGGTAAAACTGACGCCTGCTGGGTCAACCTGGCCATACAAAAAGGATCCGCAGAACAGCAATATCCGACTGGCACCGTCCTTCCCCAGCCTTGCGGAAATTGATGAAGCCATGCAGGTGTTTGTGTTGTGTGTGGAGCTTGCCGCGTTGGAAACACAAAGCTGATCACGCTTGGTCTAGCGGCTGCGATCCCGTATCTCGACACTGCGCGTTTCGGTTTCGCGGTAACTGGAATTGCGGCGACCATCTTTCTCCACGTAGATCACATCCCTGCGATAGTCGCTATCTCTGCGATAGTTGTTATTTCTGTAATACTCGTTACTCCGGCGATAACTGCTGTCTCTGTAATAATCCTCATCATGACGATCGTGACGGCGCGTTACTTCCCGGTAAATGACGGTGTGCCGGGGCTGATGAGTGACAATGGTTCCGCTGCCAATGCCGACGTAAATAGAACGATTAACAGGAACAATGACTCTTGGCGAGACAATAACTCTGGATGGTGAGTGATAAACCGTCTCTCGAACAACGGTTGTGTAAGTTCTGTCAGCTGATGCAGTATTTGCACTGATAGCCGTCAACACACAAACGGCGGCCACCAACATGTTATGCAGAAAACGCTGAGCGCCTGATGTTTTTGCTGTTGCTGAAAAAAGTTTCATGACCTGGCCTCCGTCGAATTGAGCACCGATTGAGGTAACCATGACGCTTCTAAGGAAACATCTGGAATTCAGTGCTTAAGCAATCCGTTATACAACACAGAATCTGAATTGAAACTGAATGCCTGTCATAAAAACAGACAGCCCGCAGACGCGGAAGGATAGAGCAACCGGCAGGGCTGACTCAGCTTTCGTTGCCGGTATTGCCTGAGTTACGCGTGCCGAATGCTGGCAGAGGGAATGGCATGATATTGTCGCCGCTGCTGATTTTAGCAACACCGGTCTTTTCAACTTCATCAATGCGCAGAATCGCCTGCAACGGAATAAAACTGCGCTTGACGTCCTGAAATTCCATTTTCAGCTTTTCTTCACTGGGATCCACCAGCATTTGACTGCGCTCATCAAACAGGAATTCTTCTACCTCGATAAAGCCGTAAAGCTCACTCTGATAAACCTGGCGGGCAAAAATCTCATAGACTTTACCCTTGTTGAGGAAGGTGATGCGATAAATTTCCTGGCGGATGGCCATCGTACTCTCTCAAAAACGCGGTTAAAACAAATGGAGTGATTCGGGTCGAGGCGGGCATTGTAGCTCAAAGTGGCGCCTCAGATACAGCAGCGCCAATAATTAGCTGTTATAATCCGCGGCTTTTCGACAGGGTCAATCCCTGAATGTCCTCTGAGTGATATAAAACATGAGCAGTGATAAACCTACCAGCACAGTTCGAAAAAAAGTCTTTATCAAGACCCATGGTTGCCAGATGAACGAGTATGACTCCTCGCGCATGCTTGATTTGCTGCAGGAAACCCATGGTGCGGATTTGGTTGAAACTGCAGAGGAAGCAGACATCCTGCTGCTGAATACCTGTTCTATCCGCGAGAAAGCCCAGGAAAAAGTGTTCCACCAGCTGGGACGCTGGAAAGGCTTAAAAAAGGTCAGACCTGACATCAAAATTGCAGTGGGCGGTTGTGTCGCCAGTCAGGAAGGTGCGGCTATTGGCAAGCGCGCGCCTTATGTGGATGTTGTTTTTGGACCTCAAACCCTGCACAAACTGCCAGAAATGCTCAATAAGTCCAATGGCTTCGGCCCGGTAGTGGATATCAGTTTTCCCGAAATTGAAAAATTTGACCGCTTGCCTGAGCCCTCCGTGACAGGATGTGAGGCATTTCTGACGGTAATGGAAGGCTGCAGCAAATACTGCTCATTCTGCGTAGTCCCCTATACCCGTGGCGAAGAAGTCAGTCGCCCCCTGGATGATGTGTTAGCAGAAGCCGTGCATCTGGCCAGCAAGGGCGTCCGGGAGATCAATCTGTTGGGTCAAAACGTCAATGCCTACCGCGGTCTGAGCCACGACGGGCAGGTCGTTGATTTTGCCACCTTGATCACCTACATCGCAGCAATTGATGGCATTGACCGGATTCGTTTTACCACATCACATCCGGTGGAATTTCGCAGCAATCTGATCGAAATCTACAAGCATGTGCCGGAACTGGTCAGTCACCTGCACCTTCCGATTCAAAGTGGGTCCGACCGCATTCTGGCCGCCATGAAGCGTGGTCATACTGCTCTGGAATACAAATCAATCATCCGCAAACTCAAGGCCATACGACCTGACATTAGTCTGTCCTCTGATTTTATCGTCGGATTTCCCGGTGAAACCCAGAAAGATTTTGAAGACACCATGAATCTGATTATCGAGGTAGGTTATGACACCTCATTCAGTTTTATATTCAGTCCTCGCCCCGGTACACCCGCTTCAGACCTGCCTGATCACACCAGTGAACAGGAAAAGAAACACCGACTTGCAGTGTTGCAGGCACAGATTCTGCAGCAGGCTGCCGGCATCAGTGAAAGAATGGTCGGCACCCGTCAGCGTATTCTGGTAAACGGCCCGGCGCGACATGGGGTCAGCCTGTTGGCTGGACGCACTGAAAACAATCGGGTGGTGAATTTCTCATCCGATGATCTGAGCCTGATCGGCCAGTTTGTAGAAGTTAAAATAACCGATGCATTTCCGAACTCTTTGGCAGGTGAACTTTAACGCGGAATTGCTCTATACTCTCGGCTTATTCCCTTAATCAACAGGCGACCGCTGTGCACGAGCACAACTGTCTGCGGAGGTATAAGCCGAGCGGCATGACCACTGAACAGCAAACTCAAAGCCTCACCCTGGAGCCTGAAAATACTCATCGTCTGGCCAACCTGTGCGGACAACTGAACGAAAACATCCATCAGATTGAAAAGGCACTGGCGATACAGATTCGCCAACGCGGCAACGTATTCCAGTTGTCGGGAATAACAGCATCCGTCTCCGAAGCGTTGCGCGTCCTTGAAACGCTCTACAAGGGGACTGCAGATGGCATGCAGATCACTCCGGATTTGGTGCACCTGACCTTGCGCGATACCGGTGTTGCAGCCACCATCAATGAGTCAGGGCAACAAACCGTTCAAGAAATCGATGACTTTAAACCGTTATTGATCAAGACGCCCCACGTCTCGGTAAAACCGCGTGGCAAACATCAGCGTCGATACGTTGAGTCCATACAATCAATGGATATCAATTTTGGCATCGGCCCTGCCGGCACCGGCAAAACTTATCTTGCTGTAGCCTGCGCCGTCGAGGCTCTGATGCAGGACAAGGTCAAAAGACTGTTACTGGTGCGCCCGGCGGTAGAGGCTGGCGAAAAACTTGGTTTCCTGCCAGGCGATCTCAGCCAGAAAATTGATCCGTATCTGCGACCACTCTACGATGCCTTGTATGAAATGCTGGGCTTTGAAAAAGTCACCCGATTGATCGAAAAAAATGTCATCGAGGTTGCACCGCTGGCGTACATGCGTGGCAGAACCCTGAACGGTTCATTTATCATTCTGGATGAAAGCCAGAACACCACCGTGTCACAAATGAAAATGTTCTTAACGCGTATCGGTTTTGGCTCAACCGCGGTGATCACTGGCGATGTGACACAGATCGACCTTCCCAAAGGCACAAGATCCGGGCTTGTTCATGTCATCAAAGTACTTGAAGGGATCAATGGCATAGGCTTTAACTACTTCGACTCCAAAGATGTGGTCAGGCACTCTCTGGTTCAGCGTATCGTCGAAGCCTATGATGACTATGAGCGAAAAACCACAATCACCTCGTTAAACCCCGATGGCAGCAGCGTTCATGACCGTGATTATTGATGTCATCAATGACAGTACCAGCACCCAAGTGCCCGGTGCTCCGCAGTTGCAGATCTGGGGCGATACTGCTTTAAAATACCTGACCGTTCCCGACAAACCTTTAAGTCTTGGGCTGCGGATAGTGGATGAAGACGAGTCAGCAGCGATCAATCTGGCATACCGGCAAAAGGACTATGCGACCAACGTCCTGTCCTTCAGCGCGGAATTGCCTGACGTAGTCCTGGAAAGTCTGGATGAAGTACCCTTGGGTGACCTGGTGATCTGCGCACCCATCGTTGCCAGGGAAGCCGCCGCGCAGGCCAAAAGCCTGCCTGCGCACTGGGCACATATGCTGATTCACGGCATGCTTCATCTAAATGGTTTTGACCATGAATCTGAATCAGAAGCCCTGGAAATGGAAATACTGGAAACGCAGATACTTCACGAACTGGGCTTTGACAACCCTTACCAGTCATATCAACAGCAGTAGCACATACCTTTTTGACAGATCGTATTTTTTGAGACATTACAGACCAACATGAATACACAGGCAGATACGCAGTACCAGCCACAGGATGTGGAGAACGAGGCCCAACAGTACTGGGAACGTCACCAATCTTTTAAAGTCAGTGAAGACAGCAGCAAAGAAAAATTCTATTGCCTGTCCATGTTTCCGTACCCCAGTGGTCACCTGCACATGGGCCACGTTCGCAATTATCTGATCGGGGATGTGATCGCCCGCCACCAGCGCATGCTGGGCAAAAATGTACTGCAACCCATGGGCTGGGATGCTTTTGGTCTGCCGGCGGAAAACGCAGCCATGAAGCGCAACATAGCACCTGCCACGTGGACTTGGAGCAACATTGATTACATGCGTAAACAGCTGAAACAGCTGGGTTACGCTTATGACTGGAGCCGTGAACTGGCGACCTGTCACCCGGACTACTATCGCTGGGAACAGTGGTTTTTTACACGCCTGTTTGAAAAAGGCATGGTGTACAAAAAAGACGCCGAAGTGAACTGGGATCCGGTGGATCAAACAGTTCTGGCCAATGAGCAGGTTGTTGACGGTCGGGGCTGGCGTTCAGGCGCACTGGTTGAGCGCCGTAAAATTCCCCAGTGGTTCATAAAAATCACTGCCTACGCACAAGAATTATTGGATGATCTTGCCAAGCTGGATGGCTGGCCGGACGAAGTGCGCACCATGCAGGCCAATTGGATCGGCCGCTCGGAAGGCGTTCAACTGAGCTTTGGTATCGAGTGCCAGGACGAGCAACTGACTGTTTACACCACGCGTCCGGATACACTGATGGGCGTTACCTACGTTGCGGTAGCCCCACAACATCCGCTGGCTGAAAGAGCAGCGTTGTCCAATCCGGCATTGGCTGACTTTATTCAACAGCAAAGCCACGTCAAAGTTGCCGAAGCAGACATGGCCACCATGGAAAAAATGGGCATGGATAGCGGCATCAAGGCTGTGCACCCCATTACGCAAGCACAGGTGCCGGTATATGTTGCCAATTTTGTGCTGATGACCTACGGAACGGGCGCGGTGATGGCCGTGCCTGCGCATGATCAGCGTGACTTTGAGTTTGCACAAAAATACAGCCTGCCCATCAATCAGGTTATCAAGCCCGCGCTTGATGGTCAGACCTGTGATCTGAACGAAAAAGCATTTACTGATAAAGGCATTCTGATTAACTCAGGGGAGTTTGATGGCCTTGATTCTGCCAGCGCGTTTAATGCCATCGAAGCGTGGTTAAGACAGCGTGGAAAAGGCGAAAAGCAGGTCAACTTCCGTCTCAGAGACTGGGGTGTGTCCCGTCAGCGTTACTGGGGCACTCCTATCCCGATCATCAACTGCCACCATTGTGGCCCGGTCCCAGTACCTGAACACGAATTACCGGTGATTCTGCCTGAAGATGTCAGCTTTACAGATGCCGGTTCACCGATCAAACGCATGCCTGAGTTCTATCAGGTCAAGTGCCCGAAATGCGCTGCGGACGCCGAGCGTGAAACCGATACCTTCGACACGTTTATGGAGTCTTCCTGGTATTACGCACGCTACGCCTGCCCTGACCTGAAAACCGGCATGCTGGACAAACGCGCTGACTATTGGCTGCCGGTTGACCAGTACATTGGTGGTATCGAGCATGCGATTCTGCATCTGTTGTATGCGCGCTTCTTCCACAAGCTGATGCGAGACGAAGGCCTGATCAGCTCCGATGAACCGTTTGTGCGTCTGCTGACCCAGGGTATGGTGTTAAAAGATGGTAGCAAAATGTCCAAATCCAAGGGCAATACTGTCGAACCCGCCGCGTTGATTGATCAATATGGTGCTGACACAGTGCGGTTATTTACCATGTTTGCGGCTCCTCCCAGTCAGTCTCTGGAGTGGTCAGACAGTGGTGTAGAGGGCAGCGCACGCTTTCTGCGCAAACTGTGGCGAACGATGATGGCGCACAATGCTGCCAACATTATCGACTTCAGAGATCTGCCGCTGAACAGCGAACAAAAGGCATTGCGCCTGAAAACCCACAGCACCTTGTTAAAGGTCGGTGATGATATCGGTCGTCGTCAGACCTTTAACACGGCGATTGCAGCAGTGATGGAACTGGTTAACACAGTGACAAAATTTCAGGAAGAACAGGACATTCATAGCGACACAACAGTGGCACGCACCAGTCTGAGTGTGGTGCACGAGGCGCTGGAGATTATTCTGTTGGCACTGTCTCCGATTGTGCCGCACTTCTGCCATGCCTTGTGGAAACATCTGGGCCACGCCGATGCCATTATCAACTGTCCATGGCCAGTTGCAGACAATTCCGCCCTGATACAGGATGAGGTGCACATGGTCATTCAGGTAAACGGAAAACTGCGCAGCAAACTGACCGTGCCCAAAGACTGTGATCAATCCATCATCGAAGGACTCGCACTGGCAGATAGTCACGTGTGCAAGTTCACCGATGGACTCACCGTGCGCAAAGTGATCGTGGTACCCGGGAAACTCGTTAACATCGTGGTGTCCTGATGCGAGCCTCAAGGGCTGGACTTGTTCTGCTGATATGCAGCCTGCTGTTGGGCTGCGGATTTTCCCTGCGCGGGACAGAACAGGCTGCCCTGCCAATCAGTGAACTGGCGCTCTCCTACCCCGGCGGGCGGTACCCTTTGGCTGAAGTGCTGCGTGACGCACTGATGGCCAATGGGGTCGCAGTACCGGCAGTGCCAGGCGATGTGCTTGAACTCAGATTGTCGCCTGAACGTCTGGAGCGCCGCGCTGTCACGCTAAATAATCGCGGCGGGGCAGGTCAATACGCACTGACACTGCAGATTGATGCCAGCGTCTACCTGTCGGGACAGTTGCTTGATGGACCAGAAACGGTTGAAGTCAGCGGCAGTTTCTACGAAGACACGGCCAACATCAGTGGCAGCAATAACGGTGTCGAACAAACTCTGAACGACATGCGTCAGGACATGGCAGACTTTATCATCCGCCGGCTGCGCGAACTGATGTTATGAAGGTTTATGCCAACCAACTGCAATCAGCGTTAAGCAAAAAATTGCCGCTTGCCTGTTGGCTCAGTGGTGATGAGCCCCTGCAGATGCGTGACAGCACCGATCTGATCAGATCAATCTGCAAATCACAGGGTTTTACCGAACGCGAACGTTATGATGTAGACGGCAATTTCGATTGGGGCACTCTCATTGCTGCCGGCAACAGTTTGTCTTTGTTTGCGGATAAAAAACTGATTGAACTCAACCTCAAAAGCAGCAAACTTGAAGAGTCAGCGCGCAAGGTACTGGCAGAGTATCTGCAGCACGCCAGCCCTGACAATTTGTTATTGCTGAGCAGCCCCAAAATAGACGCAGCAACCATCAAGACTCAATGGTTTGGCAAACTGGAAAGCCAGCTTATGCTGGTTCAAGTCTACCCGCTTGAAGCTGACAAACTACTTGGATGGATAGAAAATCGGTTGTCGGACTTTGCCATCACTGCCGATAAAGATGCAATTCAACTGCTGGCAGACCGTATTGAAGGAAACATGCTGGCCGCTGATCAGGAGATCATCAAACTTAACTTGCTGTTCGGTAGCGGTATGCACCTCAGGATTGAGCATATCGCCCGCACCGTGGCTGATAATGCGAGATTTAATGTATTTGGATTGCTTGATGCCTGTCTTGGCGGTGAAAGCGCGCGTGCCGTGAGGACATTGCAAAGAATGCAGCAAGAGGGACAGGAATTACTGCTGCTCAATGCCATGATCTGCAAAGAGCTGCGTCAGCTGTCGACAATGTTGCGAGAAATTGCAGATGGCGCGCGCCTTGAGGTCATTTTCCAGCGACACCGCATCTGGAACAACCGCCAGCCCTTATTAAAAAAGGCGTTACATCGACTGACACATGAAAAGGTCAATGCATTGATCGTCGAGGCTCGCGATGTTGACCTTGCCATCAAGGGCATGCACACCGTCCCAGCCTGGATGCTGATGGAACATGTCTGCCTGGGATTAAGCGGCATAAAGCTACCTAGCCGAACCTAGATCCCCATACGCCCCAGTACGGCAATCAACTCCCGCAGTATACGTTCCGCGACCGGGTGCGTAGCCGCGAATCTCGCTTCCAGAGCAATCGCATTCTCTAATTCAGCCGCAACTGGCTCTGAGCGTTCAATCAGCTGTTCCATATCCCTTTCAAGCTGTCTTACCAACTCAAGGGTATCCTCATCAAGATTGTCTGCCGATGCCAATTCCTGATTCAGCTCTTTAAGCAAAAACTTTACTCTGTCCTGACCCACTGCTGCTACCCCCAACGTAAACATCTGCACTCGGTGAAAATTGCGTTCTTAGTGCACACTTTAATGCACTCTTTAGCGCACCCAGAGTCACGCTTCACAATAGCACACGAAACGCCAGCAAGTCGTCACTGTCAATTTTTTTGACACATCAAGCTTGGCACACAATCGCCAAGACCGTTAATCACGTGCCAGGGGGCGATTCCAAGTCTGAGCTCAATTGGCTTTACTGAGCGTACGCGTGAACTCACGCTGCTTGAGCCGACGCACAAAGCGATGCTCGCGGCTTTTGTACTCAAGCCAGTAACGGGGCAGATTCATAAGCAAAGACCAGCGTGTCGTGTAACTCACCCGAATCGTCGAATGATTTTTCTCGCCAGACATCAACATAGGCTCGCCCACATAAATATCCTGTACTCCCGTCATAGCGTGAATGTGACGAATATTGATATTGCGCTGATTGGCCATCAACAGCACAAGCTGCCCTCTGCACTTGAATACATCCAGAATCAACTTGATCCATACGCTGAACTGTTCTCAGGCTTTCTTTAATGAGGCGCTCATCAATACCCCATTGATTTCCATCATATCGTAACAATCGTTCCTGAAAAAATCCTGATCTCTCTTCACCTGATCAGGAACAAACATCAGGATTCTTAAATCAGATCGAGCTGATTCCACATAAAAAAATCTTAAATACAATGCGCTTATCCAAATAAAAATTGAGTTAAACAACAGCGTGCTTGCCCACCAGGCTATCATTTACGAAACATAAATAGGATGAAGAAAAATACCAAAAAATCCAGTTGTCACAATATCTCCAACTTTTTTACTGAATGCAAAATCCAATGACTTAGCTGTCGCAATTTGAGACCTGAGTATCACCAGCGAAACCATATAAATTACGCAAAAAAAATAATAAAATTTTTTTGTGATACCCATCACATTTAAAAATCCATAAACCGTAAAAAACATCTGCACTGCGACTGCAACATCATAGGAATAGTCTAAAAGCCTGGTTGTCCCTGCGTTCACACTAAAGAAAAAAATCTTCCCCACACAAGACTGATAACAATCATTAGGTACAAAAATAATCCGATCATCGTGTCCATTAATCTTACGCTTCCTGTTGCAATAATCGGGCAAACGGAAAAGCAGTTTATACTCATCCGTCAACTGATCTGCAATTGCCGCGCTCAGGCAAATTGACTATCATATGCCACAGGACCCCAATGCCCAATTTGTGTTTTTCCATATGCCTGAATAGTCTGACGCTGGCAGTCCCGGTGTAGAATCCGGAAAACGCTGCGTTATATTCGCGGGCCTTGGCACTTTTTCCAACTGATAAACAGCGCAGGATCTGACATGACATTACCAGACTCATCTACTCAACCCACGGGGCACACTGTCGAAAAGATCGGCGGCACCTCAATGAGTCAATTTGATGCCGTGCGCAAGAATATTTTTATGAATCCGGCGTTAAATGGTCACTACTACCAGCGGGTTTTTGTGGTCTCAGCCTATTCAGGCATCACCAACATGCTGCTCGAGCATAAAAAGACCGGGCAACCCGGTATTTATGCCTTGTTTTCAGATGCTGAGGAACAACAGAGCTGGCGCGATGCGTTCGATGCGTTACGCGCTAGAATCCTTGAGATCAACAGGGATTTGTTCAGTACACACGGTAAGCAGCACATTACTGAAGCCAATCTTTTTATTGAAAGCAGGCTGAATGATGCCAACAAAGTGCTTGAAGATGTGGCCAGCCTCTGCCAGCACGGGCATTTTGCGCTCTCCGATTATCTGCAAACGGTGCGCGAGATGCTCGCCAGCCTGGGAGAAATTCACAGCGCCTGGAACACAGCGCGACTGCTGCAACTGCACGGCCTCAATGCCTGCTTTGTTGATCTTTCCGGTTGGGCCAGCAGCAAACCTGTTTCGCTGGACGAAAATATTCAGCGCGCCTTTGAGGGACTGGATCTGCAGACACAATTACCGATAGCGACCGGATACAGTCACTGCGACGGCGGTCTGATGGCCATTTTTGATCGCGGCTACAGTGAAATGATCTTTAGCCGTATCGCTGTACTGACAGGCGCCCGCGAGGCGATTATCCATAAAGAATTCCATCTGAGCAGCGCGGACCCCGGTATTGTGGGTGAAAGCAAGGCAGTCCCTATCGGCAGGACCAATTATGACGTTGCCGACCAACTGGCTAACCTGGGCATGGAAGCCATTCATCCGCGTGCCGCCAAAGGCTTGCGGCAGAACAATATTCACCTACGCGTCAAGAACACCTTTGAGCCTGACCATAGCGGGACATTGATCACCCGCGATTATGTCAGCGACTCTCCGTGTGTTGAAATTGTGGCCGGGCGTATGGGTGTCTACGCCATCGAATTGTTCGACCAGGATATGGTCGGCGATCTGTCGCACTACGAAGAAAAGTTTCTCAGTCAGATTATGCGATTTAAGGCTCAGGTCATTAACAAAGACCTCAATGCGAACACCATCACACACTATCTGTCAGCCAACCTGAAAACCGTCAAGCGCATTCAGGCCGCCATGGCAGAGCTGTTTCCGGACGCAGAGATCAATGTGCGTAAAGTCTGCATAGTGTCAGCCATCGGCAGCGACCTTAAGATACCAGGCATGCTGGCACGCACAGCCAAGGCATTGGCAGATGCCGGCGTTGATATTCTGGGCGTTCATCAATGTATGCGTCAGGTAGACATGCAGTTTGTGCTTGATGAAGAAGACTACAATACCGCTGTGAAGGCCATGCATTCACAACTGGTTGAAGTCTACAATCATGGCCGCGCGATAAAACTGGCCTGACAACCATGACGATTAACCTGGATCAGGTTCGCAGTGACACACCCGCTTGCAGCGACTTGATTCATTTCAATAATGCCGGGGCTTCCCTGCAACCTCGCGCCGTTACCGAGGCAGTGCTTGAGCATTTGTTGCTGGAACAGCGCATCGGTGGTTACGAGGCCGCTGACATGCATAGCGCGCTGGCTGATAACTTTTATCATGCCTTTGCGGGCTTGCTCAATTGTGCTCCCCGGGAGATCGCCTTTGCTGAGAACTGCACGCGCGCCTGGACACAGTTATTGCTGTCTGTTCCGTTTGAGGCCGGCGACCGGATTGTGACCGGCCAATCCGAATATGCCAGTAATTATCTGAGTCTGCTGCATCTTTCCCGGCATAAGGGCGTCAAAATTGATGTCATACCCAACAACAGTGACGGTTTGATCTGTCTGGACACCCTGGAAAGCAGTCTCGGCAATGATGTGAGACTGATTGCATTGACACATATTGCCAGCCAGAGCGGTGTCATTCAGCCAGCTGCAGCCGTGGGCAAACTCGCACAGAAGCACCGCATTCTGTATTTGCTGGATGCCTGTCAATCAGCCGGGCAACTGCACCTGGATGTTAATGAACTTGGTTGCGACATGCTCACCGGCACGGGCCGCAAATACCTGCGCGGACCGCGCGGAACCGGATTTATGTTTGTACGCCACCGTATTCTGGATTACCTGCAACCGCAGAGTATTGATCTGCAAGCGGCTGACTGGTTGACCAGGGATCACTACGCGCTGCGGGACGACGCGCGACGGTTTGAAGTATGGGAACACTTTGTTGCCGGCAAAATTGGGCTGGCCGTCGCCGCAGACTACGCACTGCAAACGGGACTCAAGCAGATAGAATCAACTGTCGGCCGGCTGGCGGCAACGCTGCGCGAAGCGTTAAGCACCATACCGGGAATCAGCGTGCACGAGCGTGGCGCACGACTCAGCGGAATTGTCACTTTCAGCAGCGCCCTGCACCCGGCTCAAGCGATTCAGGCGCACCTGCGCGATCATCACATCAATACCTCTATTGTCCGGCGCCAGAATACGCTATTGGATTTCCCTGAGCGTAAACTCGGGGATATCAACCGGGCCTCGGTGCACTATTACAACACCGACACCGAAATCGACGCTTTTTGCGCCGCGTTGAGCAAACTTTAACTCAAAAAATCATCTGAATATAAACAGCCAGGATGATCAACGGGCATACGAACTTGATGTACCAGGGCCATATCCGCCAGAACAGTCCGGACTCCACCTCGGCATGCCCCTGCTTGATCTCTGCCAACAGCGCATTTCGATTCCACACCCATCCCGCAAAAATCGCAAAGAAGAAACCTAACAAGGGCTGACTGAATTCGGTTGTCAGACGAACAACCCCGTCAAACAACAATCCAAAATTCCAGATAATCAGCATGCTGACCGTTGCAGCAACTGCGCCCAACACAATGACCGCTTTACGACGGGAAACCCCCCGATCCTCAACAAAATAGGAAACAGGGACTTCCAGCATGGAGATTGAAGACGTCAGTGCAGCAATCGACATCAGCGCAAAAAATGCCAGAGCAACGAGAATGCCGCCATCGCCCATCTGATCAAACAACGCGGGCAGCACCGACGTAATCAGCGCAGGACCGGCAATCA
>JBFZEG010000046.1:0-3454 GCA_041306975.1 Gammaproteobacteria bacterium
TGGAATGCCGAACAGGAACAGGCGTTCCGTAAACCCATTGAAGACAAATACGAACATGAGGGCCACCCCTACTACGCCAGTGCGCGGTTGTGGGACGATGGCATTATTGCGCCAGCCGATACCCGCACGGTGTTGGGTTTGTCGTTGTACTTCGCCAGCCATGCGCCGGCGCTGGACACTCGCTTCGGCATTTTCAGGATGTAGGTGTTATGAATACTCTTGTTGAGCTTACTCGGCCCGCCGACGGCATCACCGTGTTGTGGCTGAACCGACCGGAAAAACACAATGCCTTTGATGCGGCGTTGATTGCTGCGATTCATCAGACAGTGGAATCACTGCGAACCGATGAGCGCACCCGCGTGCTGATTCTGGCCGGGCGTGGCAAAAGTTTTTGCGCCGGCGCGGATCTGCATTACATGAAATCCATGGTGAATTTCACGTTGGATGAAAATATTGCTGATGCCGGCCGGCTCGCTGCCATGCTGCAGGCCTTGCATCAGTTCCCCAAACCGATTATCGCCGCGGTACACGGTAATGTGTACGCCGGCGCGACCGGCATGGTGGCGTGTGCGGACATCATTTTTGCTGCCGACACGGCGCGCTTTTGTATCAGCGAAGTCAGACTGGGGCTGGTGCCAGCGGTGATCAGCCCTTATGTGATGGCGCGCATGGGAGCACATTTTGCGCGCCGCTATTTTCTGACCGCAGAGGTGTTTGATGCCGCTGCTGCGCAGCGCGCCGGACTGGTACACGAATGTGTGCAACCCGACACCTTGATGGACAGTGCCGTGCACACGGCCACGCAACTGTTGGCGAATGCACCCGGCGCAATGTCGGCCACCAAGACGTTGATCCGCGAACTGGTGCCAGTGCCCAACCGCGAGGTGATGACACAATACACTTGTGAGTTGATTGCGCGGGTACGTGCCGGACAGGAGGCGCAATCAGGTCTGCAGGCGTTTTTTGAGAAACAGCCGGCGCCGTGGATGCTACCCGCTGCAGATGGTGGCACGGCCAGTGCAAAGGCCGATGCCAGTGCAGAGACAGTCAGTGCACAGACCATGGCCGATGCCAGCGCCATTCCCACAAAGGATTCCGCCCCATGACGCTGCGCGTGATCAACACACTATTAATCTGTAATCGCGGCGAAATTGCCTGCCGCATTATCGGCACCGCGCGGCGCATGGGCATCACCACGGTGGCGGTATATTCGCAGGCCGATCGCGGCGCCCTGCATACTCAACTCGCCGATCAGGCCATTGCGCTGAGCGGGTTCACCGCAGCTGAGTCCTACCTGGATGTCTCACAACTGCTGGCCGCTGCCGCTGAGTGCGGAGCAGATGCTCTGCATCCGGGTTATGGCTTTTTGTCCGAGCATGCGGGATTTGCCCAGGCGGTGGTGGATGCCGGTTACCTGTTTGTGGGTCCACGAGCCGAGGCCATCGCGGCCATGGGCTCCAAGGCACGCGCCAAACAGTTGATGAGCACAGCCGGTGTGCCTTTGCTGCCGGGGTATCACGGTGACAATCAGGATGCAGCGTTTTTGCATGCGCAGGCCGATCAGATGGCGTATCCGGTGCTGATCAAGGCGGTCGCCGGGGGTGGCGGACGCGGGCTGCGCATTGTTGAGCACAGCAGCGAATTTTTACCAGCGCTGCAGGCCGTCAAGCGCGAGTCACGATCAGCGTTTGCGGATGACCGAGTGCTGCTGGAGAAGTATCTACCCCGAGCGCGGCACATTGAGATACAGGTGTTTGCTGATGAGGCTGGCCAGTGTGTGCACCTGCATGAACGCGACTGTTCCATTCAGCGGCGACATCAAAAATTGATCGAAGAAGCGCCGGCGCCTGGATTAAAAGCCGATGTACGCATGGCCATGGGTGAGGCCGCTGTGCGCGCGGCGCAGTCCATTGGGTATACCGGCGCTGGTACGGTTGAGTTTTTGTATCAGGACGAACAGTTTTATTTTCTGGAAATGAATACCCGCTTGCAGGTGGAACATCCGGTCACCGAGGCCATCACCGGGTTGGATCTGGTGGAATGGCAACTGCGGGTGGCACGCGGCGAAATGTTGCCGCTGACACAGGATGAGATCCCGCGTGATGGCTGGGCGATTGAAGCGCGTATCAATGCGGAAGGCCCGGCACCCGACTTTTTGCCCAGTACCGGGCTGATTGAACACTTGACCTGGCCGCGGGCAGCGGGCCGACAACTGCGTGTTGATGCAGGTTTCCGCGCCGGTGATCGCATCAGTGTGTACTACGACAGCCTGCTCGGCAAAGTTATTGCCTGGGCGCCATCACGTGCGCAGGCCGTGCGCAGGCTGTCTACCGCATTGGCGGATCTGCAGGTCCAAGGTATACAGCACAATGCTGAGTATCTTGGTGCGGTGCTGGACACCAACGCCTTTGCCGCTGGCGACGTACACACCGCCTTTTTGCAGGAACATCAGGCGGCGATTGCCGCCGCGCAGGAACAACGACATTGGCAGACCAGCACCCGCGCAGTTGGTGGCGGTGCAGTTGATGCCAATGCAGTAAATGGCAATGCAGTAAATAACAGCGCAGTAAATGGCAGCGCAGTAAATGGCAGTGCAGTAAATGGCAGTGCAGTAAATGCCAATGCAGTAAATGGCAGTGCTGTCATCGGGAGTTCAGTAGCCGCGTTTCGTAATGGGGGTCTGAATCCGTTCAGCCGCCAGCATCATCTGCTGCCCCTGTTTGCCCTGGGCAAACCTTCCCCGGCCAGCGATGCAGACACCCTGATTGCGCGCAGCACGGCAGCCCATCATCAAAGCAGCATCAAAGCGCCCCTGCCCGGGCGGGTGATCAGCGTGTTTGTGGCGGCCGGCGACAGTGTGATTGCCGGGCAGCCGTTGTTGATTATGGAGGCCATGAAAATGGAGCATACCCTGCGTGCACAAACGGCAACGGTGATTGCTGCGGTGTGGTGTGAGGATGAACAAATGGTGCAGCCTGATCAGTTGCTGATCGAGTTTCAAGTGCCAGCCAACATTGATTCAACACCGGGAGCACGCTGATGAGTCTGCTGGCACACCACAACAGTCCCGTCCCCAGACAGGTCAGCATCGTTGAAGTCGGCGCCCGTGATGGCTTGCAGAACGAAGCCGCGCAGCTTGCAACGGCCGTCAAGGCCGGGCTGGTGAACCGGTTGGCGACCGCTGGTTTGATGCGTATTGAAACTGGCAGTTTTGTGTCACCGCGCTGGGTGCCGCAAATGGCAGACTCTGCCGATGTGTTTGCGTCAATAACGCGACGGCCCGGCGTGCGTTATTCCGCGCTGACGCCAAATCTGCAGGGTTTTGAGCGCGCCATCGCTGCCGGCGCCGATGAAATTGCGGTATTTGCCGCGGCCTCGGAAGCCTTCAGTCAGAAAAATATCAATTGCAGTATCCGCGAGAGTATCCAGCGCTTTACGGATGTGTGCGAGGCGG
>JBFZEG010000047.1:0-3281 GCA_041306975.1 Gammaproteobacteria bacterium
GCTGTCACTGCGCAGGCGCTCAAGGCAGATAATCCAGACCTGACACCGTCAGCCCAAATTCTGCGACTGATGCGCGAGAACACCATGCCGTTCTGCAAATTTGGTATGCAGGCGTCTGAAAAAACGCTGCAGCATTTCGCGCACAGCACCATGGCGCCCGACGTACAGGCTCGCTTTACGTCCGCGAGCACGCAGTCGTTGGCTACCCAGGCACACATCGAAGCACAGGACACCCTGAGTTTTGATAAGTACCTTGCGCAGTGGAACAATTACACGCTTTAGCGGCGGAAGCCCTGGTAAAGACACAGGGCAAACAAACCAATAAAGCCCATCAACGACAACTCGGGGATGGAGAAAATGCCCATAAAACGCCAGCTGACTTCGGCACAATTTCCGTCACCTTGCAGCAGAAAACTCAAGGTATCCATCATCGGAAAATTGTTAAGAACGTAGTTGAAACCAGGGCCACAGGCCGGCACCTGATCTTCCGGCAGATAGGTCAGCCAGATCTGGCGGATGGCAAAATAGCTGCCGGTGACACACATGGCCGCTGCACCCAGTGCATAATTTCGTCTGCCGATCTCCCCGGGATTATTAATTGCGGCTGCCAGACACACCAAACCGGCCAGCACTACAAACACGCGCTGGGTGATACACAGTCCGCAGGGCTGCAACAACATGACGTGCTCCATGTAGAGCGCCATACCGATGATCAGCACGCTGGCTATAAATATCAGCAAGTTCAGCAATCGTGAGCCGGGCATCATGTCCAAAAGTCGTGCAATCATTGTGTTGAGTCCTGTTGTTGACATTCGCAAATCGAATTCTGGCAGTATAAACAGCGAATGGTCAAAAATATCTGACTCAATACCTTCGAAACAGACCCATTCAACCAAAAAAAACTTAAGACTTAGCCATTGTGGCCGACAGCCCTATGATTAGGGCAAACCGGTGCAGCCTAACTTTTCAGGAAACCTCCGATGACATCCTCAGCGTCACGTTTCAGAGCTTCGTTTTTTGCCGTATTGGCGGCGCTCTCTGTTTTGAGTTCGCCATCCGCCGCGTTTGCAGCAGAGCCGCCAGCAGACCCCGCGGACGCCCTGAATAGCCGGAATTACTACGGGCTGGGCCCAAGTTTTGTGACCAATTACGACGGGGCCGGGCGCCTCAAGTATCTTAAAACAGACATCTCCGTGCGCTTGGAACCCGGTGCCGCTGCGCTGATTGATAAACATCTGCCCTATCTTCGCAACCGCATGGTGGTGATGCTGACTGCTCAGATCGAAGAGAATCTGACCTCTACAGAAGGCAAGGAGTTATTGCGACTTCAGGCTCTGGGCGAGATACGCACGGCGCTGGATTTTCTGGAGGGTCCGGGTAATGGCGAACGTATACAGAATCTTTATTTCACGGCGTTTGTTCTCCAACGCTGATCACAGACGCCAGCGAAAAAATTTCTCCGCCCACGGCAACAGATGTTTGGGCACGCGCGCACTTCGCCAGGCATTGGCAGCAAAACGGTTTGCCTCCAGCATGGTCGGGTAAATGTGCGTGGTGGCACCAATTTTCTTTAACCCAAGATTATGGGTCATCGCAAACACAAAGCTGCCAATAAGCTCACCAGCCTGCGGGCCAACCAGGGTGACACCCAGAATTTTGTCGGAGCCTGGCACTGTCAGAATTTTGATAAATCCGTACGCATGACCCTCTGCCAGCGCGCGATCCAGCCTATCCAGTTTGAAGTGTGTGAGCTCGTATTTGATGTCCTGTTCCCTGGCCTCCTGCTCATTTATGCCAACCCGCGCCACCTCCGGATCAGTAAAAGTTGCCCGTGGCACCACCCGATAACTGGCACGGAATGTTTTTAATCCGCCCGCCAGTGCGTTCAGAGTGGCGTACCAGGCCTGAAACGATGCCATGTGCGTAAACTGGTAAGGACCCGCAACATCTCCGCAGGCAAAAATGCTGGGATACACCGTCTGCAGCGCATCATTGACATGAATCGACCCCTGGGGTGTTAGCGGCATGTTCAGGCCTTCCAGACCAAATCCTTCAACGTTGGCTTTGCGACCCAGGGCCACCAGCACTTTGTCAAAACGTATCGTCTGCTCAGTACCATCAGCGGCTTTGCTCAGCAGATAGTCGCCCTCAGCATCGGATCCAAAATGCTGCATCTCATGCCCCAGCAGCAGCGATATGCCCTGTTGACGGAAGGTTGATTCGATCAGTGTGGTGGCCTCGATATCTTCGCGCGCCATCAGGCGATCCGCACGATCCAGCATGGCCACGGTGGATCCCAGGCGTGCAAAACTTTGCGCCAGTTCGCATCCTATGGGTCCACCCCCCAGCACCAACAGGCGTTTGGGCAATTCACGAATCTCCCAGACATTGTCGGAATGCAGGTAGTTAATGGCTGATAGTCCCGGTGTGTCAGGGATAAAGGGTCGCGCCCCGGTTGCTACAATAATGGCGCGGGTGGCAATCACGCGGCCATCCACTTCAACTTCCCAGGGCGAGCGGATAAAGGCTTCACCCTGCACACACTCCACACCCAGCCCGGTAAAACGTTCGACAGAATCGTGCGGCTCTATGGTTTTGATGACACCCTGCACACGCTCCATAACGGCGGCAAAATCGACCGATCCGCTGGCATTGCGGATACCAAATGCATCTGCCTGGCGAATGGTCTCTGCTACCTTGGCACTGCTGATCAGGGTTTTGCTGGGCACACAGCCGGTATTCAGGCAATCGCCGCCCATTTTGTGTTTTTCAATCAGAATGACCTTGGCTTTGGCTCCCGCCGCAATAATCGACGCCACCAAGCCGCCGGAACCCGCGCCAATCACCACCAGATTGGCATCAAAACGTTTCGGGCGCTGGTACATTTTGGTCAGCTGTCTGGTCTTGATCATGCCGATGACCAGCTTGCCAGCCCACGGCAGCAGCGCCAGCAGCGCAAACGACAGGATCAGCGATCCACTGAGCAAACCCGACAAAGAACTTAACTGCCCCAGCTCTACACCAGCATTCACATACACGGCGGTACCCAGCAGCATGCCGGTCTGGCTGGCCCAGAAAAACGTCAGGGTTTTGAGTGGTGTCAGCCCCATCACCAGATTGATCAGGAAAAACGGGAACACCGGGATCATGCGCAGCGTAAACAGATAAAACGCACCGTCGCGCTCGATGCCTGCATTGACGGTTTTTAACGAACTGCCAAATTTATTTTGTACGTAGTCGCGCAACAGCAACCGCGAGGCCAGAAATGCCAATGTAGCGCC
>JBFZEG010000071.1:0-21422 GCA_041306975.1 Gammaproteobacteria bacterium
GTGGGGTCCGTGATGAAAGCAATCTTCAGGCCGATGGCCGGCACATCGCGATAGGCGACATCGAAGGCAATGCCTTTTTCTTCTAGAAGCTTGCAGAATGCTTCCAGATTTTCTACCTCGAAGCCGATGTGGTCGATGGAGCGGCCCTGGGTGGGGAGCCGTTCCTCCTGGGAACCGTTGAAGCTCAGGTTCATGCCGGGGACATTGGTGGTCGTGGCTATCGAACCGCGGGATCGCACTTCCAGACCCAGCAGCTGCGTGTACCACTGCAGCAGTTCTTCGTGTTTAGGGGTGAAGAAGTGGATGTGGTAGGGCACAACTTCAAGGGCCAGTGCCTGATCCTCCTGCAATTCGACATACACGTCGTCCGGCATCATGACATAGGCGTTGGGCTGGCCTTCCGCACCGATGAATTCGCGTCCCACCCACAGGCCGTCTGCCCGCCACTTTTCGAGAAAGCTGGCGAGATTGCGGACTTTGAACCCGAAGTGGTCCATCACTGTGCCCTGAGACCCGCCCGTGGGCTCCCGGCCGCTGAGCAGGATGGCCATGTTGGGCATGCGGATGGCGGTCAGCGGGCCTTTCTGCACGACTGTCCCGCCGAAGTGCTTCACCCACAGAGATTTGTGCAGTTCCATGTCGGTGACGTTCAGGTGCACGTGGCCATACGTCAGACCTGCCTCGTTGGGCACGGCGAGCTGGGCATGGGCATTGACTGCGCTGAGTACCAGCAGGATCACAAGAGAAAATATGCGCATGAGGAGGTCCTTGTTGTTGTTATGGCAGGAGCACTGCGCAGGGATGCTAGCATCGCTTCAACACAATCACTCTTTATTGAGCCGCCCTTAAGCGATAGCCCGATTTGTTATATTCAATTGAGCTCGGAAAATTCAGCGGCTCAATACGTGAATGACCAACATAGATCGCTTCCTCGCCTGTTCGGCTGCCGTTGTACTGACGCATGAATGCTGGCTCAACTTCCCGCGCTGGCAATTGCCCCGATAAGGCCATTTTAAGTACTCCGGCTACCTCTTGCGGATTATCTCGCTGGGGATAGTGGCCTGCAGTAGGCAGAATCCAAAAGCTGCTAGGGGCGACGCGCTCGTTTAAATAGTTATTCCACACATGATTTGCGATGCGGATCGGGTTGATGTCATCAGTCAGCCCCCATAACAGGGCCACCGGAATCGGGCTGCGTGGCAAGTTCTGCAGCCATCGCGTTTCGTTGGCCTGACGTTCCAGCTGATATCGGCCCACATACAGCAAGGCGGCAATTCCATCGTTGAAAGCGAAAATATCAGAAAACGCCACAGCCTCAGCATCTCCCTCAGTTAGCCGGGCTTGTGCTGAACGCGCTGCAATCAGTCGTGGACCCGCTTGCGCGTCGAGTAGCGCTGTCTGGAAAGGCACCAGTGTTGCGAGGGGCAGAAACATACCGCTATTGGATATAAAGTGATAATTGATCTGATAGCCTGGGTCCGGATTGTCAAGATAGTTGCTTAGAAGAGCCAACCCTATGCTAACGCCGCGATCATGTGTGTAAAGCGCAAAATCATCAAATTCAACAACTTCCCTGACGAAGTGCTCAACAATGAGTGCGTTTTCAGCGAGCATGTAGTTAAAATCGTTCAGGGGCTTATCAGAGAATCCTGACCCTGGGAAATCAAGTGTAGCAATGTAATAGTCATTCTCGAGTAGCGGAATCAGCTTATGGTAGTCAAAGCTTGAGTTTGGGAAGCCATGAATCAAGAGTAATTTGGGCTTGCTGTTGTCGCCCCACGTTCGATAAAAGATATTCACTCTGGCAGCGTCATTGTCCGCTGTGGTAGACGTCCATTCAAAATATTGCCCGGCTTCGTACCAATCGCGCGCAAGGTCTGAGTAGAAAATGAAATCATCATCCTGCGCAAACGATAGTTGAGAGATATAAAATGAAACGAGCAAGGTGATACCCGTACGTATGCTTTTCATCTGAAACCGACTCCCCTCAAATTGGAACGCCAAATTTTTATGATCAGAGGGTAGTGCATAACACTCTATTTAACAAAGACCTTATAGCCGTTTTGGATTACCCGCTACCGGTTACTGCTTTAGCTGGCTTGCTGGTAATTTGGGGGTCAAGGTTAAATACAATTAACTGGGTCAAATTTCGCTGCAATTCAACAGGACAGGTATCTGCTCTCGCCAAAGAGCAGGATTGATTCGTGATTTGGCTTAGCCAAATCCCTCACCCCTGCGGGGCGGCTTGCAGCCGTCCTGATTGCGATGCAATCAGTCGAACCGGCAGGTGCTCATCAGCTACCCAGAGCACAAACAAAAACGGGCCACCCTAAAAGGTGACCCGTTTATGTTTGGTGCCCCGGGCAGGATTCGAACCTGCGACCTGTCCCTTAGGAGGGGACCGCGCTATCCAGCTGTGCCACCGGAGCGAGTTGGTGTTTTAGTCTGGCAATATTGATAGCGGGCGCGATTATAGCAGCGTCAATCGGGTGAGTGCGAGGCAGGATTTGTTCGGGTTACGTGTTAACGCGCTGCGTGACAAGCCATGTGCTGGATCACTCCGGGCTTATGACATGCCAGCTTGCAAATACTGTAGTGATAGGTTCGCGCACATGGATCGAGTTCGGCTGCTTCGTCGATTGCCGCCTGCATATCAGCCTGGGCAGCTTTCTGTGTCAGATAAGGGCCGGAAATATTCACCTGTAAAGTCGGTGTATCAGGATCTGTTGCGACGATATAAAAATTTTCAGAATTCATGAGTATCTTAAGTGGGTACAACGCGCTGTCTTTCGTAAAGAGAACGGCACCGGGGCCAATTTATCGCCAGAACTGAGACTTTTGATCTGCTGGCAACAATGGCGGAAAATTATCCTCCTTTAAGTCCACTTGCACCAGCCTTGTTGACACAAATATTTGGAGTTTACAGTCTGGTATACGGAAGGTAGTCTTTGTGTGTGAATACTATCAGCATCATTATCCCTGTTATCAATGAATCCAAGGCTCTCACAGCCAATTTGCCCCTTTTACAGGAGTGGCGAGGCAATGGCCATGAAGTCATCGTTGTTGATGGTGGCAGCAGCGATGACAGCATATCGGCGTGCACGGGTCTTGTTGATCATCTGATTACCACAGCGGCTGGCCGCGCCCAGCAAATGAATGCAGGCGCTCTGATTGCCAAGGGAGACGTATTGATGTTTCTGCATATTGATACCTTGCTCCCTCCGATGTCCCCACAATTTCTATTGCAGGCGCTGACGGCAGGGCGCGGGTACGCATGGGGGCGATTTGATGTGCGTCTGAGTGGAAGTCACCCAGCGTTTCGTGTCATCGAGACAATGATGAATCTGCGATCACGCCTCACTGGCATTGCCACAGGCGACCAGGCGATGTTTGTGCGTCGTCCTGCTTTTGAGCAGGCAGGGCGTTTTGCAGAAATCCCTTTGATGGAGGATGTGCGTTTATCCAAGGTGTTGCGGGCCCAGGCCGGTGATCCTCTCTGCCTGCGTGAGCGCGTGCAAAGTTCCAGCAGACGTTGGGAAAAACATGGGATATTGCGCACGGTGGTGTTGATGTGGTGGCTGAGACTGGCTTACGTGATGGGCGTCGCTCCTGAGTATTTGCATAAACTCTACTATCCACAAAAGGCCTCCCGTAAGTGATTGCAGTGATGAGTGAAGAACTGTTTTTTTCGGACGTGCGTGTGTTGTTTTTTGCCAAAGCACCCGTCGCTGGACGCGTCAAAACGCGCTTTATTGCTGAATTGGGTGCAGACGGTGCGCTGGCGCTGCATAAAAAATTGATGCTGCTGACCTGGCAACGTATCAGTGAGGGAAAACGTTGGCCCATTGAATTATGGATGTCGGCGTCAGGTGAAGAGGACTGGTTTAGCCGTCTGTGTCCGGTTGAGCAGATGTTTGTGCAGCAAGGTGTGGATCTGGGCGAGCGCATGAATTTTGCCTTGAATCAGGCCTTGCACCGAGCACCCTATGTGTTGGTTGTGGGTGCTGATTGTGTGTCACTGGATACGGAATACCTGTTGGATGCAATGATGCGGCTGAAGTCGGGAGCTAACGTGGTGTTGGGTCCGGCGGAGGATGGCGGTTACGTTTTATTGGGAGTTAGCCATCAAGTGCCACAACAGATATTCATGGATATAGAGTGGGGAAGCGAGAGGGTGTTGCAGCAGACCCGCGCCAGGCTCATTGCCTTAGGTATCCAGTGGCAAGAGCTGCCGCCACGCTGGGATGTTGATGTGCCGGCTGATCTGCCGCGCTTGGCGGAACTGCTGGAAAAGACGTTGCTTTAAAGCGTTTAATCAGGCTATCCGTTCGCGCTCAGGCGCTGCCAAGCTTGCGTTTTTCATTGCTGCCTGTAGTGCCGCCATGGCTGGTGTAAAGGTTGTTCAGTGGTGACGACCCGCGCAGTATTCCTAGTGCTTTCTGCGTGTTTATTCTACTGCGGTGCACGATAATGTTATTTGTTTCAGTCAGTTCTCTGCAGTGCTGCAGGCGACTTTCGATGTTTTCAATCAATTCGGCGAGTGAAAGATGGTCTGGGCTGCGGCTTAGTAATTTGCGCAAGTTGGGCAGGCTAACTTGGTCATCTTTGAGCCCGGCCTTGGTCAGCAGCTGGCGTCGGGCGTAATTATCCTGCTCAAGCGTGCCTAGAACAATTTGCTTTTTTTGCAGTAACACGATGAGAGTTTCAAGATCACGTTTCTCGAGACAGGCTTTTTCTTCACGTAATAGATCCGCCAGCGAGTCAAGCTGTTGTAGATCCTGTTCGAGTAACTTTTGCAGATCTGAAATGATCATCATTCAGGGTGAAGCTCAAAAACTTAATTCGAAGGCTAGGATTTTATCTGCCAAACGTGCGCTATCAACGTTATATTGGCCGGAGTTGATTTTGTCTCTCAGTTCAGTGACGCGTGTAGCATTTACTTCAGGCAATTCCCGTATGCGTGTTTCAAGAGCTTGCAGGTCTGCTGCCTGTGTGCTGATAGACACAGCATCAGTGCGTGCCTGTGAAGTATTGCCCTGATCACCCGGCGGGAGACTGCTTGCGCTTGACCCAGCAGCGGCCTGGCCAGACGATGACTTGACAGCGCTGCGGCTTTCAGAGGCCGGTGAGGCGCTGTTGCTAATCGTTGGAATACTCATGCCTAATCACCTATCACAATTGAATATGAACAGCTTTTAATTTACTTACCTTCAGGTAACGGCGTCACCTGCGAAAACTTTAGAGCGATATGTCAGTTTAATGACGCTTTTTTAAAAAATTACCGTTGCTTCACCCATGCCGGTCACGATGGCATGAACAATTCTGTCAGAGCTGGTGTTTCTTACCTGTATCTGCTTTCCGGTCTCGCCGTCCTGCAACGCCACTCCCTGTTGCCGAATAACGACTCCGGCGCGCTCTGCTGTGACCACAACGGAATCGCCGCGTTTGACCATCAGCGGCGTAATCAGCATATCCATGCTCAACACATCACCCGTGTTGGTGGCGCGCCTGAGTTCCATGCCAATCGCCATGCCGGCGCTCTCAATAATTTGACCTCTGATCGTTGACACATCGACTTCGTGAACGCTGATGTCTGATGTTGAAATTGTTGCTCCACGGGTCATGTTTCGAGATGCAACCACTACCTCGCGAAACACTCTGACCTGGGCAGCTACGTGCCTTGACCAGGGTGCGGCATCACGACAATCAAGCTTTACACTGACACGGCCGCCCAGTCCGTTATGTCTGCTCATGCTGGTTTCAAGCGGTAGCGCGCATACTGGAACCTGCAATCGCGGATCTGCCGGCGGCAACTCGACTTCAATGCGGTTTGCAGTGGCTTCAAATGCCTGCACTATCGCCAGACGGGCGGTAGCGGTCATCTGCGGGTGTCCATCAATGGCTGCCTGAGCTGAGGCGTTGGTTGCCGATAGAGCGCAGACAGATATGATTAACACGCCCCCGGTGGCGCCTCGTAGTTGCCTCATCAATGATTTAACTGTTATGACTGTCATGGTTATTGTCAATTATCCGTCGTACTTAAGTCAGAAAGTCAGATTTAATGGTGGCTTGCGAGTCTTTTGTGACCTTTTGGCCATTTAAGGCAATATCAAGGCCAGAACTTGCCGCTTTGTTATAAAAGCACAGATGTTAAAGCAATAATTGTGCCGTCTTTTCTCGGTTATTTTAATGAACTGGCTTATGAAAAAGCGTTGCATGTCGACACGAGTACTGATGGTTTACACAAAAATTGCCTCGGAGTTGATGTGTCGCCATAACCGGGATTAACTGAGGGTATTAACATGGCTGGCGTATTGGATAGCGTTAATAAAAGGACCCAGCTGGCAGGTCAGAACCGCTTGGAGCTGCTGATGTTCAGACTCAATGGCGGGCAGCTCTACGGAATAAACGTCTTTAAAGTCAAGGAAGTGTTACCTTGCCCGGCACTTAACGTACTGCCACACAGCAGCCCTGTTGTTCGTGGTGTCGCCTACATTCGCGGGCGAACGATTTCTGTTCTGGATCTGAGCATTGCCACTGGCGGCAAACCGCTGGCTGATGTCAGTGCCGGGTTCATTATCATCACTGAGTACAATAACTCAGTGCAGGGTTTCCTGGTGCGTGGTGTGGAGCGGATTGTAAACTTGAACTGGGAGAATATTCATTCGCCCCCCAAAGGATCTGGACGCGCACACTACCTGACCGCAGTGACTGAAGTCGACAATCGATTAGTTGAGATTCTTGATGTGGAGCGAATTCTGGCGGAAGTTTCACCCTCAGGGCGCACCCTGAGTAAAGCGTTGGTCAATGCCGGAAAGCGAGGGGAAATTGTTGACACGGTTCTTATTGTCGACGATTCCAGTGTGGCCCGCTCACAGATCAGACGTTGTTGCGAGGCGATAGGCTTGCAGACTGTGGTGCTCAACGATGGTAAACAGGCGTTGAATCACCTGAAAGAGATGCTGGACAAAGGGCAAGACCCCGTTGAAAAGTATGCGTTGATGATTTCTGATATCGAAATGCCAGAAATGGATGGTTACACTCTGACGGCGTCCGTCAAGGCTGATCCACGCATGGCTGCTCTGCATATCATGTTACACACGTCACTGAGCGGTGGGTTCAATCAGGCATTGATTGAAAAAGTCGGCGCGAATGACTTCCTTGCCAAGATCAACCCTGACGAATTGGCACAACGCGTCCTGCAACACATTGATGCCCGGCACAAATCTGCATAAGCGCTGTTTTGCGCAGCGGGTGCGGAAGATGGCAAATTGAGAGAGATTATGTTGGGCGATCAGCAGTTCACTGCAGATGATTATCAGGTTTTCAGAGTTTTTCTGGATCAGGCCTGCGGCATTGTGCTGGGTGACAATAAGCAATACCTGGTCGCCAACCGTATGCGCCGCATTATGGAAGACTTGCAAATCAAGTCCTTGTCAGCACTGGTTGAGCGTGTGAATCAACAGAGCCCGCTGGGGCTGAAGGAAAAGGTCATCGATGCGATGACAACCAATGAAACGTTCTGGTTTCGCGACAATGCCCCCTTTGACGCTTTGCGGGATGTGCTGTTGCCGAGGTTGGTATTAGAGGAAAAGCGCCAGCCACTGCGAATCTGGTCGGCCGCTTGCTCGTCAGGGCAAGAACCCTATTCGATCAGCATGGTCATTGAAGAATTCAAGAGCCGGCATCCTGGCGTGTTGATGCGTGATCCGGAAATTGTGGCCACTGATATCTCCACATCAGTGCTGGCCAGTGCACGTCAGGCCGAGTATGACAGTCTGAGCGTCAGCAGAGGACTTTCGGAGGTAAGGCGTAAGCAGTTTTTTGAAGAAATGCCAATGAGCCGCTACCGTTTAAAGCGCGCAATCACTGAGCGAGTGAGCTTCCGTCAGTTAAACCTGAAAGATCCTTATTCTTCCCTAGGACGCTTTGACGTGGTTTTTTGTCGCAATGTGCTGATTTACTTTGCTGCTGAGCTGAAGATGGATATCCTGCAGCGTATACACATTGTTATGACACCTGGAGCCAGCCTTATCCTGGGTGCCTCAGAATCATTGCCAGCTGCATTGACCGATTTATATTCACTCGAACGCATCAGTCCACTGACAAGCGCTTACCGGACCTGATTGCTGGGTACGTCTAAGAGCGGTGATGAACCGGTGGCAGGAACCGGCGGCAACAATCCCCCCGCCCGGCAAAAACGCGTTCTCCGCACGCTATAAGGCAGGCAATTGCTTGCCTCTAATGGCATTATCCCCGTCCTATCCTCTTGTAAATACTAAATAATATTTGATGGCACGGCCCTTGCTTACTTGGAATTGTCACGATCAAGACAATACTGGAGCAAGGCAAGATGTCCATCAGTTTCTCTAAAGCGCTAGGTGTTCACGAACAAGCATTGGTGTTGCGCACCCAGCGCACCGCGTTACTCGCCAACAACATCGCCAATGCCAGTACCCCCGGCTATAAGGCGCGAGACATTGACTTCCAAGCCATGCTCAGCGAGGCCTCTGCCAGCGACACGCGCAATGTCGACGTTCTCAAGACTAATGCCCGTCATATCGGTGGTTCTTCACTGAGTACTCAGACTGACGCTTTGTACCGTGTGCCAACGCAGGCATCCCTGGACGGAAACACGGTTGACGAGCAGATCGAAAATGCAGCCTTTGCGCGCAATGCAATCGAGCATCAGGCCAGTTTCCAGTTTCTTAATAGTAAGTTTACCGGCCTGATGAAGGCATTGCGAGGAGAGTAATCATGAGCCTGATGCAAATTTTTGATATCGCAGGTTCTGGAATGAGTGCTCAGTCACTGCGACTGAATACCACCGCCAGCAACATGGCCAATGCCAACAGTGCCGCGAGCAGCGCAGATCAGACTTTTCGCGCCCGTCACCCGGTGTTCGCTCCGATGTTTAATGACGCCATGTCTGATGTATTTAATGGTGCTGCAGGCGCTCCTTCATCAGGCGTGCGCGTTGCTGCCATCGTCGAAGATGGTCGTCCATTGCAGCCACGATTTGAGCCAGGTCACCCACTCGCTAACGAAGAGGGCTTTGTTTACTACCCTAATGTCGACATCGTTGAAGAAATGACCAACATGATTTCGTCGTCACGTGCATTCCAGTTGAACGTAGATGTGATGACTGCTGCCCGCACCATGATGCAACGCGTGATGAGCCTAGGTCAGGCATAACCTATAACCGGAGCCAATGATTATGGAACTTAATAACAACAATGCTTTAGGTCGGGTACTCAATGACTACGCATTACCTGAGCCGACTAAATCCAGCGATCCGAAAAAAGCCCTCGGCCGTGATGAATTTCTTAAGTTGCTAATCGCTCAGTTGGAACATCAAGATCCGACCGCTCCACAGGAGAATGGTGAATTTGTTGCGCAGTTGGCGCAATTCTCGCAGCTTGAAGAGTCGCAGAAAATGAGCCAGAGCTTCACACAGTTCTCATCGGCTTTCCAGTCAACCCAGCATCTGCAGGCAACGTCCCTGGTAGGTCGTCCAGTGCACGTGCAGAGCTCTGAAACCAAGCTGGGCGCTACAGGATCAATCAGCGTTCTGGCTGACTTTGACATCGCTGCACAGGAAGCAACTCTCAGCGTTTATAACGATGCTGGCGCTGTTGTTGATCAATTCTCACTGGGCCAGCAAGGAGAGGGCCGCAAGGAATTCATCTGGACTGGTTTTGATGGCAACGACAAACGTTTCCCCCAGGGGAATTATACCTTTGAAGTCTCAGCCTCCCGAGGTGGTATTACTGAAGCTCTCCCGGTTTACCTCAGCGCAAATGTGAACAGCGTAACGATTGAACCCAGTGGAAAACTGACACTCAATCTGGCAGGCATAGGACCAAAGTCGATGTCAGAAATAATCCAGATTAACTGAAAATAATATTATTAAAGAACAGACGTACTAAATTAGAAACTAAAAATAGCCATTAGAAATATCTGCTCAAGAGGTAATACAAGTGAGTTTTAATATTGGATTGAGTGCACTTAATGCTGCGCAGCAAGAGATCAGCGTAACCGGTAACAATATCGCTAACTCGAGCACCAATGGTTTTAAGTCAGCAAAAACAGTTTTTGGAGACATCTATGCGGCGTCAGTATTGGGAGGTGGCGGCCCCCAGACAGGTAGCGGTGTAACACTGCAGGAAATCAAGCAGAGTTTCTCGCAAGGCAACATCAGCTTTACAAAGAATACCCTAGACCTTGCCATCAACGGCGAGGGTTTTTTTGTACTAAAAGGTGAATCTGGTATTTCCTACTCGCGCGCTGGCGCTTTTGGTACAGACCGCAATGGATTCATCGTAAACACGGATGGCGAAAAGATTCAGGGTTTTGCCCCCTCAGTTGCCGGTAACGCAACAGGTGGCGGTCCGCTGACAGATCTTCGGGTGACTACTGGCGAGATCCAACCGCGCCCGACGAAAGCTGTGAACACCATCATTAACCTTGATGCATCAACACAACCATCCTCTGTTATTGGTAAATCACTGACCTTGAATGGTGGACGCAGTACTGCGCCTATTCTGATCACTAATTCTGTAGATCCGCGCCCAAACGGCTATCAATCCAATACCATCGAAGTGATCGGAGCGGATCGTGAGTTGCGTCGCATTACCGTGCCTGCCAACTCCACTGCGAGCCAGGTTGCAGATATTTTTGCGGGCGCCAGTGGGGTTGCTGCACAGGGTGAAACTGTTGCGTTTATTACCAACATCACTGCTGGCGCGACTCTGCCAGCGACTGCGCGTTTTGCAATCAACGGTCGCGACTTTGAAGTTGATCCTGCCCTTCCGGATGCGTTTAACCAGCTCGCAAACTCAATCAATGGTGCCAATACCAATGTCAGTGCGCGTGTTGTTGGTGGTGTTTTGCAGATATCCCATGAAACAGGTGCTGATTTGAACTTTACCAGTGGTTCCAATGGTAATGGAACGATATCAGTAAGAGGTTCTGAACTTGACACAACAACTGACGAACTGGTTCCCGTCGGTACCCCCACCGTCGCAAATTTTAACGCCAGTAACGTCATCGTTGTCGGAGGAACCGTCGAGTTTACACTTGATGAAGGCGTGATACTGCGTGCTTCCGATGTCGACTCCGATGGCATCCCTATCGACCAGGCCACACGAACTGGCAGTATCTTTGGTAATATTTCCGACCCTGATGCGCTTGACGGTGAGTCTTTTATTTCCAATATTTTTGACCCCAAGAACCCCGATACCTATTACCGCTCAACTGCTATCACCATCTATGACACCGTGGGCACACAGCACTCACTTGCCATGTATTTTGTCAAAGAGCGCCCAAATGAAAACGGCGATACCAATATCTGGAGTGTCTACTTCCAGGTCGATGGCCGCGAGATCGGATTTGATCCCAATTCTCAGGATGGTCTGCCAATTCGAGCACGTTATGACCTCAAGTTTGATGATACAGGCCTCTTTGATCCTAACCAGCTGCCTATCGAAATTACTAACTGGTTTCCGGTAGATGCAGTTGGCCGTCGTATCGGTGCCGGCCCTGTGCCAGGTGACACAAACGTGTCAAATCTTCTGACCAACTCCAATTTCAAAATTGATTTGACTCAAATGACTGCCTTTGGCGGTGATTTTTCTGTCCAGGCTAGCGATCAGGATGGCTTTTCTAAGGGTCAATTGGCAGGCCTTGATGTCAACACACGAGGCGTGATCTCTGCACGATTCTCAAATGGACAATCGCGTGTACTGGGTGAAGTGGCACTTGCCAACTTTGCTAACTCCAGTGGCCTGGCGAATCTGGGCGGGTCAAAGTTCGCTGAGACAAGTGACTCTGGTGCCGCATCTGTGTCAGGTGCAGGTACTGCGGGTTTGGGGGCAATTCAGTCAAGCGCTCTTGAAGATTCCAACGTGGATCTGCCAACGGAGCTGGTTCAGCTGATTATTTCCCAGCGCAACTATCAGGCCGCTGCACAGATCATTTCAGCAACTGATGACGCCACACAGACCATTATCAACCTGTAAAACCCCTGACCACGACTAGCAACAGACTTGCAGGAAAACGGAGAACATTATGGATAAGGCCCTTTACATCAGCATGACCGGCGCGTCGCAGACGATGCGAGCTCAAGCCGTTCACGCAAATAATATGGCCAATGCCAGTACCACTGGTTTTCGTGCAGATCTGGCGCAGGCGCGCTCAATGCAAGTTTATGGCGACGGAATGCCGACGCGGGTGTACAGCATGACTGAAAATCCCGGCACGGATTTCACCAAAGGACCTTTGCAGCAAACAGATAACAGTCTGGATGTTGCGGTCAGCGGTGAGGGCTGGATCGCTGTCCAGACAGCCGATGGTAGTGAGGCTTACACACGCGCGGGTGATCTAAAAATCAGCATCTTTGGTGAGCTGATGACCAGTAATGGGTTGCCGGTTCTTGGCAATCGCGGACCCATCGTTTTGCCGCCACATGAATCCATCGAGATCGGGCAGGACGGCACTGTGTCTCTGAGAGAACTGGGGCAGGCTGCTGATGTGCTGGCAGCCGTTGACCGCATCAAACTGGTGTCGCTTGAGCAGGGAGACATGATCAAGGGCGCTGACGGACTTTTGCGCAGCCGCGATGGGATCAATGCTGAGCCGGACGGTGCCGTTCAACTGGTGTCCGGTTACCTGGAAGGCAGCAACGTCAACATGGTTGATTCAATGGTGGAAATGATCAATCTGACCCGCAACTATGAGATGAATGTTAAGTTAATTCAAACACATAAACAAAATTCTGAAACTTCGGCACGGCTCTTGCAAATACAGTAACAAGGGCAGTGTCAGCGGAAATAAATTGCCGCCCCAGGAACAGATAAATTGAAGGGCCGGCAGAACCGGCAACAGGAGTAACACACAATGCACGCAGCACTTTACATCGCAAAGACCGGTCTGAGCGCACAGGATACGCGACTGGCGGCTCTGTCTAACAACCTGGCCAACGTTGCGACAAACGGCTTTAAAAAGGACCGCGTGGTTTTTGAAGACCTGTTGTACCAGATTCAGCGCCAGCCAGGTGCGAATTCTACCCAGAATACCGAGCTGCCGTCAGGCTTGCAGGTTGGCACTGGTGTGAAAGTGGTGGGCACCCAGAAATTGTTTAATCAGGGCGCATTGCAGACAACGGGTGAAACATTGGATCTGGCAATTAACGGACGAGGATTCTTCGAGATACTGATGCCAGATGGCACCTCGGCTTACACCCGTGACGGCCAGTTCCATATGAGTGCTGATGGCGAAATTGTAACGGCTTCCGGTCACTTGCTGAATCCTGGTATCAACATTCCACAAAATGCGCAGAGTGTCACTATCGGTGCTGACGGTGTAGTGACCGCAAAACTCGCTGGTCAGCCTGAGTCGGTCAACATAGGCAATCTTAATCTGGCTGACTTCATCAACCCTGCTGGTTTGCAGGCGATTGGTGGCAACCTGTTTGTGCAAACAGTGTCCAGCGGCACACCGCAGCAGTCTGCGCCGGGGACCAACGGTATGGGACAAGTGACACAAGGCGCCCTTGAGAGCTCTAACGTCGAGGTTGTGGAGGAGTTGGTGGACATGATTACCACACAACGCGCTTATGAAATGAACTCCAAAGTGATTTCAACATCAGACCAGATGCTTTCATTCCTGAGTCAGAATCTCTGACCTCTGGCCTGAATTGATTAGTGGGAGAAGTACATGGATACAACACAATTGAAACTCGTTGCAACACTCTGCCCGGTGCTGCTGTTGGCAGCCTGTGGTATGCGTTTGCCAGAAGCACCGTCCCCGGATGACCCGCGTTATGCGCCGGTGTGGGTGGGTGCAGCAGATGATGCCGGCCGTGTTTCAGGATCAATTTACAGCCCGGGTACTGCGGTGAATCTTTACCAGCGTCGCGCTCATCGCTTGGGAGATGTATTGACGATTAATCTGAATGAGGCCACCAGTGCCAGTAATTCATCAGGCACGACATTCAACAGAGAGTCGAGCACCAGCACGGGTGATGTCTCCTTGTTTGGTCGTGAAGAGGGCGCGCTCGAGTTTGGAGGCGGCGCTGATTTTTCTGGCTCTGCCAACACCGATCTCAGCAACCAGTTGCGAGGCAATATCACGGTAACAGTCACCGATGTGCTGCCCAATGGTCTTCTGGAAGTGCGTGGTGAAAAGTGGGTGCAGATCAATCGTGGCAAAGAATTCATCCGCATCAGCGGCCTGGTCAGACGCCAGGACATTGCTCCGGACAACACCATTGCATCAACCCGTGTGGCAGATGTGCGTATCGCGTACAGCGGCACAGGCACGTTGGCCAATACCAACGAGCCGGGCATTCTCAGCCGCTTTTTTGTCGGGCCTTTCTGGCCGCTTTGATTTGACCTGCGCAGATATCAAAAAACAACTCAGCACGATCAGGAAACGAACATGAAACACGTGTCAGCACACAGAATCATCAGACAGCAAGCATGCAGAACCGTGCTCAGTGCTGTGCTGATTGTTGCGCAAGTGCTGGGTTTCTCTGCTCCGGCCAATGCTGATCGCATCAAGGATATCGCCAACATCCAGGGCGTACAGGCTAACCAGTTGGTGGGTGTTGGTCTGGTGACCGGTTTGGATGGCACAGGCGACCAGACAACACAGGCGCCATTTACAGCTGAATCATTTCGCGCCTACCTCGATCAGTTTGGTATTCCGATGCCAGCCAACCAGAACTTTCAACTGCGCAACGTCGCGGTGGTATCAGTTCATGCAGAATTGCCTGCGTTTGCAAAGCCAGGCCAGAATATTGATATTACTGTTTCCTCACTGGCCAATGCCGCCAGTCTTCGTGGTGGCAGTCTAGAGCGTACTTTTCTACTGGGTGTTGATGGCGAAGTGTACGCCATTGCACAAGGTAATCTGATCGTTGGTGGCTTGGGGGTAGAGGGCGCCGACGGTTCGCGCATCTCCATCAATGTACCCAGCGTTGGCAGAATTCCGGGCGGTGCAACCACGGTTCTTGAGGTGGAAACATCGTTCAATACAGGTGATTTTGTAACCTTTAATCTGAAGAGAGCTGATTTCACTACAGCGCGTCGTTTGTCAGCTGCTATCAACGGTTTCCTGGGTGAAGGCACAGCCGAGGCGTTGGATGCCGTTTCAATCCGCGTACGTGCACCGATTGATCCGCAAGCCAGGGTTGCTTATGTCTCTGAGCTTGAGAACATGCAGATTAAACAGGGAGATGCGGTTGCCCGCGTCATCGTCAACTCGCGCACAGGCACTATTGTCATTGGTGAGCATGTGCTTGTATCGGCTGCTGCGATTACCCATGGCAGCCTGAGCGTGACTATTTCTGAAGGGTTTGCTGTCAGCCAGCCTGCGCCCTTTTCTGAAGGCGAGACCGCAGTGTTGCCGCAGACCGACATAACCATCACTCAGGAAGAAAATCGTATGTTCCTGTTTGATGCCGGTACCACACTGGCCGATATCGTGCAGGCGATCAATGCCGTTGGTGCTGCGCCGGGTGACCTGGCAGCTATTCTTGAAGCCCTTAAACAGTCCGGCTCGTTACGCGCCGATCTGATCGTGATCTGAGGATAACCGCCATGATCACCAACATCCGCGACGCGTCAATTTACACAGATCTGAATGGCCTTAACGCCATCAGCCAGTTGGGTCGTAAAGATTCCGCTGAAGGTCTGCGTGAAGTTGCCAAGCAATTTGAGGCCATGTTCCTGAACATGATGCTCAAAGGCATGCGCGCTGGCGAGGAAACTTTGTTTGGTGACAACTATCTGCGTAGCAATGAGACAAATTTCCATCAGGAAAACTTTGACAATCAGTTGGCGCTGCACATGTCTGCGTCGGGTGGTGTTGGTCTTGCCGAAACATTGCATCGTCAATTGATGCAGCGTTACGAGCCAGTTGTGGCTGCCAATACGTCTGCCATTGCTGGCGCTCAGGGTGATCTGACCAATGTGCGTCGATTCACTGGCTCAGTGCAGCGCACTGATGCTGTCATAACGTCTGTCGAATTGCGTGCCAGAACTATTGCGACTCGTGACCTTGTGCAGTTTGTGCCCTCTGAGGTGATGCTTGCGCCCGAGACTGTGCAGACACTGCCGGGCCAGTTTGATTCACCTGAATCTTTTGTGGAACATCTGTTACCAGTTGCTGAGAAATTCGCTGCGCAGCTGGGTGTGGATCCTCGTGTATTACTTGCTCAGTCAGCGCTGGAAACGGGCTGGGGCAAAAAGATGATACGTGGCGCTGATGGTGAACCCAGCTACAACCTGTTCGGAATCAAGGCGAGTGCTGGCTGGCAGGGTGATCGTGCCAGCGTGAGTACCCTGGAATACAGAGATGGCGCCATGCATCGCGAAAACGCCAGTTTCCGTGCCTATTCCTCTTATGAAGAAAGTTTTGCTGACTATGTCAGCCTGATGCAAAACCAGCCGCGTTATGAGCATGCCCTTGAGCAAGCAGCAGATTCTGCCGCTTACAGTGAGCAGCTTCAGAAAGCCGGTTATGCAACTGATCCTGATTACGCAGAAAAGATCAAGAGTGTTCTGCGTAGCCCCTCATTGAATCAAGCCAGACTGAGCCAGCGCTCAGACTCATGGGTGAATTGACATGAGCGGACTGATCAATACAGCAATCAGCGGGATACGCCTCAGCCAGACAGCCATGTCGGTGACGGGCAACAACATTGTTAATGCCAACACTGAAGGCTACAGCCGTCAATCAATTGTTCAGTCCACTAATACAGCACTGTTGACGCCTGCCGGATACCTGGGGTCTGGTGTAAACGTTGATGACATCTTCCGTCAAACTGAAAAGCACCTTGTTGATCAGGTTGCACGAGACATCTCGGTACTCAGCGATGCGGATACGTATTTGTCCAACGTTTCTCAAATCAATAATCTGCTGGCATCGGAAAAGACTAATCTTTCACGGCAGGTAAATGACTTTTTTGGTGCGGTAAACGAGTCAGTGAATGACCCGGCGTCGTTATCGAACCGCCAGTTGCTGCTGACGCAGTCCAAGCAGATGACGGCGGGCTTCAAGTCTGTAGAGTCGCGGCTGGTGGGTCAGAATGACTCCGTCAACAAACAATTAGTGGCCGTGGCGGATAACATTTCATCAATGGCCAAACAGATTGCTGATCTGAATCGTGTCATTGGCGAGTCCTTGCCGTCAGGGGTTGGCAATCAGCCTAATGAGCTGCTCGACAAGCTGGATATGATGATTCGCGATCTCTCCAAGTTTGTCGGTGTCAGCACAGTTAGCCGCAATCAAGGCGGCAAAGACGTTTTTATTGGCCAAGGCCAACCGCTGGTACTCGGCAACACGACACAAACATTAAAAGCTATCCCCGGTAGTACAGATGCCAGCCGCTTTGAACTGGTCATTGTGAGTGCTCAGGGCAATCAGCCAGTAGGCAACCAGATGACAGGGGGTGAGGTTGGCTCGCTGTTGCGATTCCGCCAGGAGGCCCTGGATCCAGCCATTGGGGCTATCGGCCTGCTGGCAACCAGCATTGCATTCGAAGTCAACGCGCAGAACAAACTGGGTATGGATCTTGATGGCAGTCTGGGCGGGTTGATTTTTGCTGATGTCAATGGTGCAGCGGCGAGCAGGGACCGTGTAAAAACGTCGCTGAGCAACTCATTGCCAGACGACAGAGTCATCAACGTCAAGATCGAGTCGGTTTCTGACCTGAAAATCAGTGACTATGAGTTGAGATTTTCAGGCCAGGGTAAAAACTATTCATTGATCAGATTATCAGACGGGAAAAATGTCAGCGATGGACAGCTGGGTATCAAGTACCCACAATCTATTGCGGTTGATGGCTTCAGGATAAATATTGAAGCAGGCAACTTTCAGACGGGTGATAAGTTTCTGATTCAACCTACAAAATCAGGCGCAAAACAACTTCAGGTGCAGATCAGCCGCGCCGAAGAGTTTGCCCTTGCTTCTGCTATCCGCGTTGAGTCCGCTGTCTCAAATCAGGGCGGCGCAAAACTGTTATCAACAGAAGTTAACAGCGTTGACACAGAGCTGTTCAAAACGCCGGGCAAGTTGAGCCCTCCGATGATCGTTCGCTTTACATCAGCGACAACGTATGACGTGCTGGATAATTCTGACCCGGCGCACCCCGCTCAGCTCAATCCACCGCTGACCAACCTGAGTTTTACACCGGGCGCCAGAAACAACCTGTTCCCGGGTGAACCAGGCGGCACCCGCGTGGCCAGCAGTGGTCCATCTGTCGCGCAGTTGCAGACAGGTTCATCAGCCAACGGCTACCCGGGTGAAGTACTGCGATTTCAGACTGTTAATGACACAACCGGGTTTGTCCGTGAACAGAATCTCACCTTGTCGCCAGATGAGTCGGCAGCCAGCGCAGCACGCAGAATTTCCAGTCTTGTTGGCATGCAAGCCACGGCGTACTCATCAGTTGCGCTAAGCGATTTTCAAAGTGGGGGCGTTGATCCTTTAACACTATCACTCAACGGTGTGGATCTGACGGATCCTGCGTGGGTTGCAACAGGCGCTGCCGGTGCGGAGAGTATTCCGAACCCACTGACTGCAGATTTTATGCGTGACCGCATCAACAGAATGCCGGCATTACAGGCGCAAGGGATCAGTGCCCGCAGTAATGGTGTCAACCTGACGGTGTTTTCTACACAAGGTGTTGATCTGTCATTTCAGGTTGATGGGTCAGGATCATTGCGGGCCGGTGAGCCTTTGCAGTTGATCAATGCCCCAGCACCGGCTGACCCGGCGTTCAATTTTACAGTCGGGGGAAAAATTGATGTGCAGCTAACTGCAAATTCGCAAATGTTTTCCAACCGTAACGACGGGATTTTCGGCGCAACTCCTGCCGGCCTGCAGAACTACCGTGGTATCCAGGTAGTAATGACTAGCGGTACAGGTACAGACGGCGCTCCGAAGGCGGGTGACAGCTTTAATATTTCATTTAATGAGGATGGGACCGCAGACAGCCGCAACGGTTTGGCGATTCTGGGTCTGAATAGTCGGCCTGCGTTATCAGATGGCAATCTTACCTATAACGCTGCATACGTTCAGTTGGCGGAAAGTTTAGGCACTCTGACCAGCCAGGCGCGCATTAATCAGAGCGCTGGTGAGTCTATGCTGCGTCAATCGATGGATGCAATGCAGTCGGTGTCTGGTGTCAATCTCGAAGAAGAGGCAGCCCGACTCATTCAACTTGAACAACACTACAACGCATCGGCTCGACTGATCACTCTGGCAAGAGATCTGTTCGATACGCTGTTGAATATGTAAGGACGAGGTTGCGAGGAAAAAATTATGACGGTACGAATGTCCACAAATCAGTTGTTCAGTCGCGGCCTCAATCCAATGCTTGATGTGCAGAAGGCTGTCAGCAAGACCCAGGAACAGATCGCGTCTAACAAGCGTGTACTGACACCCGCTGATGACCCGAATGCGGCCGCACGGATTTTGCAATTAAATCAGGAGTTGACTGATACGAAGAGATTCAACAGCAGTTTGTCTACCCTCAACAACAAAATGCTGCGCGAGGAGTCTGCCTTGTCAGGGATCAGTGATCTTCAGCAGAGAGCCCAGGAGCTTGTGCTACAGACAGGCAGTCCATCGCTGAACAAAGAGCAACGTGGATACATTGCCACTGAACTGCAAAGTGTTGTGGACAGCATGGCGCAACTAATGAACTCAAGAGATGCCAGCGGTGAGTATTTGTTTGCGGGTTATCAGGGTAGCCGTGCACCGTTTGAGAAGGACGCTGATGGCCGCTATCAGTACATGGGTGATGAGGGGCAGCGCTTTGTTCAGGTCGGGCCTGTCAGTTCGATTGCTGCCAATGATTCAGGTTTTGCAGTGTTTATGGATATCAAGGGCGCTAAACCCAGTGTCTCGCTTACTGCAGGTGTGAGCAACACGGCTGTGCCGCCTGCGCAGGTTACCGGTGCCCAGGTACGTGATGCTGAAAAGTTTGCCCAATTTGTACCCGACAGCGCTGTAATCGAGTTTCGTCCTGCTAATGAGCTTGTTCCACCGGGGCTTAATTACACAGTTAAACAACTATCAGATGGCCGCGTACTGATGCAAAACGTGCCATATGTCTCGGGCAAAGAGATTGAGTTTGCCGGTGCGGTGCTGAGAGTGCAGGGCCGGCCTGCCGAGGGCGATACATTTGTTTTGGAATCAAGAAATAAAAAAGGATTGCTTGAAGGACTGGAGGATTTTATAGCCGATCTTAAGAAACTCGGTGACAACTCAGCCGACAGAGCCGTACTTGCTGATTCGCTGGCCACCACAATCAGTAATCTGGAAAACGCACAAACGAAACTACTGGATACACAAAGTTCTGTAGGTTCGCGCATGAATCAGATCGATGCGACGCTGTCTGCCAACCAGGATTTTGAATTAGTAGTACGCACTGCACTATCAGAGTTATCGGATCTGGATTACGCCAAGGCGATCAGTCAGTTGACTCAGGAGAGTTTTGTTCTCGAGGCCGCACAGACAAGTTTTGCACGAATTTCAAGAATGTCATTGTTTGATCTTATATAAAAATTTAACAATTAAATATTAAATGAGGAGTATGTAACCATATGAAAAAAATCATGAAAATTCATTAATTCTGCTTCTGGATTGTAAATAGATAATTTTTTAAACGTGTCATAAATAACTATAGAGTTGCGTTGATTTTAAGCGATATGCAGCTCAAACCAAACTTGGATAACTGGAGTTTTAATCATGAGTCAAGTAATCAATACCAACATAGCGTCACTGAATGCTCAACGTAACCTCAGCTCTTCTCAATCTGATACAAACCAGGCACTGCAGCGTTTATCGTCAGGGCTGCGAATCAACAGCGCCAAGGATGATGCCGCTGGACTGGCCATTTCCACGCGCTTTGATTCCCAGATCAAGGGTATCGCAGTTGCAATCCGTAACTCGAGTGATGGTGTGTCGCTGGCGCAGACTGCTGAAGGTGCGCTTGGCTCGATGACAGATTCCTTGCAGCGTGTACGAGAACTGGCACTGCAGGCAGCTAACGGTACCAACAGTGCCTCCGACCGTGAAGCACTGAACGCTGAAGCCTTGCAGTTACTTCAGGAGATCGGGCGCGCAGGTGAGTCTACCAACTTCAACGGCGTAAAATTGCTCGACGGCAGCTTCGCCACGTCCATTCAGATTGGCGCCAATTCGGGCGATTCAGTGGATGTAACCATCGGCAAACTGACCACCGATACACTGGGTGTTTCCACCAAAAATGGTGTGTCATCGGTCAGAACATCTGACGCCTTGTCGGCCGGAAATCTGATCATTAATGGTGTGGCTGTGGGCGCCACCCGCGACGCTGATGACGTTGCCTCCTCCACTTTGAATAACACCAGCGCGATTGCCAAAGCAGC
>JBFZEG010000095.1:0-43886 GCA_041306975.1 Gammaproteobacteria bacterium
TAGGTCTCGTTGGCAAATCGCGCATCTGGAGACTCAAAATTCAGATCATGATTGCCCGGCAAATACCACTGCGGAAAATCCATTAATGCCATCATCTGCTTGTGGCGATCGTACAGTTCAAGATTGTCGTAGACCACATCACCCACGGTGATGCCGAACTCAGCTGAAAACGGGTTGCCGATCAGTGTGGTAATCAGGTCTTCGCGCAGTTTGTCCTGATCGAGTTCGGTGCGCGCTTGTGTATCGGCAAAGGCATGTGCGTCAAACTGCGAGCCGGAGTCTGCTATCGGAGTGAGCGGGAAGTCGATGGATGCGGGTAACGGGCCGGTGGCGTCAACCACCGGGAACAACCATTCCACCGTTGCACCATCCACCAATTCGGGTGTGCCTTGTGGGTAATGGCGGTAATAAAACGCTGGGATGTTGTTGTCGTCGAGCGCAACGCGGTAACCGCTTGGCTGGGAAATAAACAGAATCTGCAAAGGGGCAATGGTTATCTCGTAACGGCCGTCAGCATCGCTCAGCACCACCTCGCAGCCATTGCTGACACTGACCTGCGCCACACCGGCTTCGCCGTTATCAAACACGCCATTGGTGTTGGTGTCTGTAAACACGATGCCGCGTGCGGTCTCAGTGCCGGGAAGATCGACGCCGCATTGTGCCAGTGTGTTGGCACTGAACACGGTCAGCAAGGTGCTGAGCAGGCAGCACACTATGGATTTATGTGTCATATCGGAAAGCTCCTTTTTTAAACCCGTATTTTCTACGCGATGCTAAGCCTTCAATTTGACACAGCTATGACACCCCTGTCACATCAGTTCAATAGCTGTGCTATCTCTTGGTCTATCTGCTGTTTTGCAGTCAGCGCGTTGTACCAGGGCACTATGGTGTGTCCATGGATCAGACCCAGCAGCACGCCGAGTACCGCACCACGGTGCACGTTATCTCCACCCAGATTGGTATTGGCAATCAACGCGGCTTCGGGTTGATCGTGGTATTTGTACAGCAGATATAAAATGCCCGGCCATGCGCCATCAATGTAGCAGGCACTGGAGTACAGTTGTCCGATGACCTCACGATCATCACGTTTTTTAAGCATCAAGCCGGGCAGATCCAGACGCATGCTACGCAGTGCTGTGTCAGCGATAATGCCGGCGACATCGCTGTTGTCTGTGGTGTGCAACAGTGTGTTGAGCAATTGCGTGTAGTCATCAGCAATGCGTAGCAGCAAGGCATCAGGGTGTGTCAGTTGTACATGTGTCTGTACATCTGCCCTGAGGGTGTCCAGTGCGATGTCACGTATCCTGCCCGCTAACACCAGCGGCGCAACCGTCACCAGGCCGCCAATGGACGGGGTGTCGTGGGTCAGCGCAGCACAGCGCTCTGGCGGCAATCCACGCTGTAGGTTGGCAAAAAATCCGCGATGATACGACTCAGCATAGGTGTCGTTGTGCTGCGCAACATCCGCGCACATAAAGTCTATGTAATCGCTGAGAAACGCCGCCGGGTCGTATTGTCCGCCCGTGCGTGCCAGGCAGCGCATCAGCACCCGCGCGCAGTGGGCATTCAGGGTGTTTTCGCCGGCGCTCATGCCCTGATGATAGTGGGTATTTGGCTTATTCCAGTACTGTTGGCGGCCCTTTAAAATGACCTCTCCTACCACTTCAGGTTGGCGAGAGCCCGCGTTACCGGCGCGGCGTCCGCCACTGCTGGTCGAGTGTAAGGACATGATCGACGAGGGGTGAAACTGCGGCGCCGGCTCCAATTGCTTGACGCCGCCAGGAAACGCCTTTTCGATATCGCGGAGGCTGTAGTACCAATGCACCGGCATCGCAAGGGCATCTGCTACAAAAAGATTTTGCAACGCAGCATTAGCACGTTGATAGTGCAGACGGTGGGTGTTCAAGGGTTAGCTCCGTTAACATCAGGTTTGTTGTTGTTCACAGATACGCTTGATAAACGTTGACAGACTGATGCCGTTTTGTTTGATTTCAACATCTGTCACAAACTCGTCAAAATGCTCGACTACTGTCACAGTTGAAGACAGACAACACACCGCGGAGGCAAGCCTTTGACATCCAGCACCATTTATTATGTCCTTGATACCAACGTCCTCATTCACGACCCTTCTGCCATCTGGAACTTCGACGAACATCACCTGATCATCACCATGACCGTGCTCGAAGAGTTGGACAAACTCAAAAGTGGTCGTGGTGCATTGGCGGCCGATGCGCGACAGGCGATCCGCGAGCTGGATCGCATTCTGGCGGACGCACCGCCGGAGGCCGTTGAAAGTGGTGTGCTGATTAATCGAGGAAAAAATCTGCCGGGGCTGGGGTATCTGAGCGTGTTGATGACCGATGCCCCGCATATCCGCGAGATTCTGCCCCTGCATCTGAATGACAATAAAATACTCAATGCAGTGGCCGAGCTCAAACACAGCAAGTCGCCAGCCAATCGCGTGGTGCTGGTGTCCAAAGACATCAATATGCGATTAAAGGCCAGAGCCTGTGGCATTGATGCAGAGGACTATCACACCGATCAGTTGGTGACGGATATCAATCAATTGCATAAGGGCTACATAGAATTTCCCGGCAGTTTCTGGGATAGCATTCAGTCAGTAGAAACCGAGCAGACGCATGCAGGGGAAACCTTTCACCGTTTGCGCCGCGACAGCATCGCGTTTGATGTGTATCCCAATCAATATTTTCTGGACGAAGCAGGTTTTATCGGGCGGGTGATTGAGGTTGATGAGCATACCGTGGTGCTCAAACACCGGGATCGTGAACGTATGCTGCAGCGCGAAGCCTGGGGTTTGTATCCGCGTGATATCTATCAGGCGATGGCACTGGATCTGTTGCTGGATCCTACGGTGCATTTGGTGAATCTGACCGGTGCTGCGGGTTCCGGTAAAACCATTCTGGCGCTGGCGGCAGCGATTGATATGACGCTGGCCAGCAAACAGTTTCGCCGCATCATTGCCACGCGCAGCACTCAGGGGCTGGATGAAGACATCGGCTTTTTGCCGGGCACTGAGGCAGAAAAAATGGAGCCTTGGCTGGGTGCGATCACCGACAATCTTGAGGCATTGCATCTGGATGATATCAACAGTTCATCCAGCATCGATTATGTGCTGGCCAAGGTGCCGCTGCAGTTTAAGTCGTTAAATTTTATTCGTGGGCGCAGTTTTCAGCACAGCCTGATTCTGATTGATGAATGTCAGAACCTGACGCCGCATCAAATGAAAACCATTGTCACGCGTGCAGGTACGGGCTCAAAAGTGGTTTGCCTGGGCAATCTGGCTCAAATAGATACGCCGTATCTGAGTCCGACCAGTTCTGGGTTGACGTATCTGACTGAGCGTTTTAAACACTTCAGTCACGGTGGCAATCTGCAGTTGAAAGGGGTGCCACGATCGGCGCTGGCGGCATTTGCAGAAGAAAATCTGTAGCGCATGGCGTGCTCTGCTGAGACACAGAGCACGCCAGTCGCGATAGTTACTTACCAGAGCACAACGCGCTGTTCAGGCGGCAGATACATACCGTCGCCTTCCTTGATGTCAAACGCCTGATAAAAGCCGGGTATGTTGCGCGGCGCTGCCATCGCTCGGTATTTGCCCGGCGAGTGTGGCCCCTGAGCTAACTGCGCACGCATGGCATCATCACGGAATTTGATTTTCCAGATCTGCGCCCAGCTGATAAAGAAGCGTTGTTCGCCGGAAAAGCCGTCCATGACCGGCGCAGGTTGTCCAGCCAGCGATTTCTGATAAGCGCGGTAAGCACTGAGCAGCCCGACGTGGTCACCGATATTTTCACCCAGTGATACGCGGCCGTCGATATTCATGCCCGGCAGCGGCTCGTATTGCGCATATTGCTCAACAAGAATGTCGGCCTTGGCTTCAAACTGCGCGCGATCTAGCTCTGTCCACCAGTTCTGCAGATTGCCGCTGCCATCATAACGTGAACCCTGATCGTCAAAACCATGGCCGATTTCATGGCCGATCACCGCGCCAATACCACCGTAATTCACTGCGTCATCCGCATTCATGTCAAAAAACGGCGGTTGCAGAATGCCTGCCGGAAACACAATCTCATTGGCGGTAGGCCGGTAATAGGCGTTGACCGTCTGTGGTGTCATACCCCAACGGTTGCGATCCACTGGCTGGCCAAGATCAGCCACGTTCTGGTCATAGTCATATTGGTTGGTGCGGATGGTGTTGCCGATCAGATCATCTGCCGATACCTGCAGCGCTGAGTAGTCTTTCCAGACATCGGGATAACCGATTTTTGGCGTAAAGGTACTGAGTTTCACCAGTGCTTTTTCTCTGGTTTCCGCCGTCATCCACTCCAACTCATTGATGGATTCTTCCATGGCCACCAACAGATTGTCGATCAGTTCACCCATGCGCTCTTTAGCGGCGGGTGGGAAGTGCCGCTCGACGTAGGCTTCGCCCAAGACTTCACCGAGCGCGCCACTGGTCGCCTGCACGCCACGTTTCCAGCGCTCCTGCTGCTCGGGTGTGCCGTTCAGGGTGGTTGCGTAAAAACCGAACTGAATGTCGGCGACTTCCTTGTGCAAACGCGAGGCGAAGTTGCCCATCAGACGGGCCTGCAGATAATCTTTCCAGGTCTGCAGGTCTGTTTCAGTGTAAAGAGCACCCAGCGCTTCGATATAGGAAGGCGTGCTGACAATCACATACTCCGCCTGGTCGATGCCGGCAACACTCGCCATGGCGTCATAATCAATACCGCCCAGCAGCGTACGCACCTCGTCAATGGTCATTTTGTTGTAACGTGCTTCAGCATCTCTGAGCTCCGCACGCGTCCAGTGATGGCCTGCCAAGCGGAACTCAAGGTCATAAATCCGCTGAGCAGCAGCGTCTGCATCGGTATGCCCGGACGCGGTGAGCATGGCACTCAGGTACTTGACGTACTCGTCGCGAATTCTCACAAAGTCTTCCGTGTCACGGAAATAATAATCACGATCCGGCAAACCCAGTCCGCCCTGACTCAAATGCAAGGCATTCACATCCGGTGCTTTGGCATCGGTTGTCACAAAAAAGCCGTAAGGCTCACTCAGGCCACTGCGGCGCAGTTCAGCCATGGTGGTGGTCAGCTCAGCATGACTGGAAATGGCTGCTACACGATCAAGCATGGGCTGCACAGGCGTTAGTCCAAGTTCTTCGATACGCGCTTCATCCATAAAGCTGGAATAGAAGTCACCTATTTTCTGTGCGTTGCTGCCAGCTACTGCACCGGAGGCCACAGCGTCTTCGATAATACTGCGCAGGCGCAGTTCATTGGCCTCGGCCAACATGTTAAATGCACCATACGTGGAGCGATCGGCGGGTATCTCGGTATTGTTATACCAGGTGCCGTTAACAAACATAAACAGATCGTCCTGCGGACGCACATTTCGGTCAAAGTCGTCGAGGAACAAACCGGAGGTCAGTGTCTGCTGCGTTGGCTCAGCCGGCGTGCTTTGTTCAGCGGGCGAAGTTGATGCCGGCGGTTGTTCTGCCGGTGAGCAGGCCGCAATTCCGAGTGCAACAACAATACTTGCAGTTGCCAGAGTAAAAGTTTTTTTCATAGTTGATTCCGTCAGTTGTCATCAAGTTGTCAGGTACAGCACATGCCAAGTTTACGGATTTAGCCTCTGGCACGCCAGTATCCCCGGCTGGACTCGGGCTCCTGCAATCCGATAAACTGCGCGCCTTGTCGTCAAGACACCCTTAAGACCCCAATCATCGATTTTTATTTTCAAATCAGCCGGCCTCTGTTGATGGCCGGTAATCCTTAGAAAGGAAGTTTTTCATGCGATATTCCATGACAGCGTTTGTCCTGTTGCTGGTACTGGCAGCCTGTGGACAGCCCGCAGAGCAAGTGACTGAACCAGCCTCTGACAGTCAAGCCGGCCAGCCCGGTGACAGTATGGCGCAGGCGGCGCAAAGTGAATCCCAGCGCCTGAACAGCTGGTTTGATGCCAAATACGAAGAATTGTTGCAGCTCAGTCCGATTCAGATGACGTTTCTGGGCCGTAAAGAGCGCAACAACGAACTGGATGATTTTTCCATGGCGGGCGCAGATGCGCAGCTGGAGTGGGCACGTGCCGCGGTTGCGGAGATGCAGCGTGAATTTGATTACGAGCAACTTGATGCCGAGACAAAAACATCCTGGGATATCTGGATGTATCAATACGAACAATCAGAACGGGCAGTGCAATTCCGCAATAACGGCCTGACCTTTGAACAGATGAATGGCGCGCAAAGTTTTCTGCCAACCTTCCTCATCAGCTTCCACCTGATTGAAGAGGCTGCTGATGTTGAAGCGTTGATCTCCAGAATTCGTGAATCTGCCCGTGCACTGGATCAGTTGCTGGAGACCGCGCAGGAGTCCGCTCAATTGGGTGTGATCACACCCGGCTTTGCGCTGGACGGCGTCATTCAGCAGTCGCGTAATGTGATCAGTGGTGTGCCTTTTACCGAGGGTGAAGACTCTGCCTTGTGGTTGGATGCCAAAACTGATGTGCAGGCGCTGGTGACCGCCGGTGCGCTGGATCAACTGCGGGCTGATGAACTGCTGGAGCAGGCAAGGGTCGCGCTGATGGACGACTTAGGACCAGCCTACGAGCGAGTGATTGCCTGGGCAGAAGCGGAAAAATCCAACGTGCCGGAGGTGTCAACGGGGCTGGTGTCACAACCTAATGGCCTAGCTTATTACAACTACCTGCTGGAAACACAGACAACGACCAGTCTGACTGCGGACGAAATTCATCAGATCGGACTCACCGATGTGGCTCGCCTGCGCAGTGAAATGGAAGCGGTCAAAGAGCTTGCCGGTTTCAGCGGAACGCTGCAGGAATTTTTTGTCATGCTGCGTGAAACCGGTGATGACGAACGCTTTTATTACCCCAATGACGACAGCGGTCGTCAGGGCTACATCGACGATGCGACTGCCGCTATCGAGAACATCAAGGCACAACTGCCCAATTACTTCAGAACGCTGCCACAGGCTGATTTGGTTGTGCGCCGGGTAGAGGCATTTCGTGAGCAGGATGGTGCCGCACAGCACTACTATCCTGGCACGCCAGATGGTTCCCGCCCGGGTGTCTACTACGCACATCTGTCTGATATGAACGCCATGCCCAAGTCAGAGATGGAAGTGATCGCCTATCACGAAGGTCTGCCTGGCCATCACATGCAGATTTCCATTGCCCAGGAATTGCAGGGTATACCGATGTTCCGCACTCAGGCCGGGTTCACGGCTTACTCCGAAGGCTGGGGCTTGTACTCGGAGTATCTGGCCAGTGAAATGCCAGACACCTATGTCGATCCTTACTCAAAATTTGGCCGTCTGATGTCTGAAATGTGGCGCGCTATCCGCTTGGTGGTGGATACCGGTCTGCACGCCGAAGGCTGGACTGAGCAAGAAGCGATTGACTATTTTGCGGCGAATTCTTCAGTGCCCTTGACTGCGATCCGCTCGGAAGTACAGCGCTACATTGTGATGCCGGGTCAGGCAACCTCCTACAAAATCGGCATGAACAAGTTTCTGGAACTGCGCGCACATGCCAGAGCGGAACTCGCAGATGAGTTTGATATCCGCGACTTCCACGACACCGTATTGCTGGGAGGCGCCATGCCTTTAGCCTTGCTGGAGCGTCGTGTTATGCAGTGGATAGAGACGGCAAAAGCGCAATAATGTTCAAATGTCGTTCCTGCCTGCGGCCTGAATGATGTGGTCAGCGGCGCGGAAGGCCAGTGCCATGATGGTCATGGTGGGCTGGCCGCGCCCAGATGTCACCAGACTGCCACCATCCACCATAAACAGGTTGGGCACATCATGTGACCGGTTGTACTTGTCGACGACTGACGTTGCCGGGTCATTGCCCATGCGGCAGGTGCCGAGCAGGTGGACACCGCCGGTTTGCCCGGTTTCCGCATAAGAGCCGACTTTTTGTATGGCACCCACAGCATCCAGCATTTCCATCGATCTGTCGGTGAAAAATTTCATGGTAGCGATATCGTCAGGATGATTCATAAAGGTGGTGCGCAGCGCAGGCCGTCCCCATTTGTCTTTTACATCCGGATCCAGCGTGACATTGTTGGTGGACAATGGCAGCGAAGTAGTGTGTCCGTTGAAAGAAGCGGTATGCGTAAATTCGCGGGCGAGGCCGCGTTTGAAGTCACTGCCCCAGGTTGCCCCAGAGAAGACGCCGCCGCGCATCGCTGCGGCCATCGGCAAGCCGCGCGACAGAGAGCGCGAGTCAATGCCACCGCCGCCGTAAAAGCCATGTTTGGGGTCAATGCTGTAGAAGTCCTGAATCACCCGCGTGGTTGCGATGCTTTTGTGTCCGTTGATTTCTTCAGGGAACAGTCCTGCCGCACTGGTCGAGCCGTTAAACATCAGATTTTTCCCAACCATGCCACTGGAGTTGGCTAGGCCATCCGGGAATTTTGCAGACTCCGAGAGGAACAGCAGTCGGGGTGTTTCTGCACCGTTGGCACACAGCACAACAGCCTTGGCCAGTTGCGCCTGCTCAGTACCATCTTCCAGCCAGTACACCACTTCGTTAGCGCGGCCAGCATCATCCGTGTTGATACGCGAAACCGTGCAACCGGTGCGCAGTTCACAGTTGCCGGTCAGCAACGCTTGCGGAATCATGGTGACTGCTGTTGATGATTTGGCGGCAACTTCGCATCCGAAGCCGTTACAGAAACCGCAGTGGATACACGCAGGGCGGCCATTAAAGGCTTTGGACAATATAGCCACTGGTGCTGGAAACGCTGTGTAGCCCATGGCCTTGGCCGCGCGCTCCATTAACACTCCCGCAGATTTCACCGGCATAGGTGGCAACGGGTAGTCGCGCGAACGGGGCGGATCCCATGGGCCAGCCAAACCGGACACCCCAATTTCCCAGTCGACCTTGGTGTAGTAGGGCTCAAGCTCTTCGTAAGTGATAGGCCAGTCAGCAAAATTGGTACCAGCAATGGTGCCGCGCACACTGGCTTCCATAAAATCGATGGGGTGCAGGCGCCACAGATTGCCCGAGAAGTGCACGGTGCTGCCGCCAACATTGTGCGCGTAACCCAGCGGTGCCCCTTGCACAATTTCAGCTTTTTCATGCTCATAACGCCTGAAGGTCTGGGGATGACCTTTGCGGCTGCCCCAGACCAGTTCTTCGTTCTGGGTAACTGCCCATTCGTCATGAGTGAAATCACCGGGATGCAGGTAAGGCCCTTGCTCCAGTACCACCACTGAAAATCCTGCCGTGGACAATTCCTTGGCCATGATGCCGCCCGCAGCCCCGGATCCTATCACTACAAAATCAACCGGCTCGCGCGTCGGGTAACTTGCCTGTGCCATGTTTATTCTCCCTTCGCCATGTACTCAGCATCATAAAAACCAAAGGGTGGTGACCACACATGCGCATGATCAAAACCGATTAAGTCCCAGCCTGCGTGATTGCGGTTACCACCGTATTCGGGCAGCGAGAACATGCCGGCAATGGTCATGTAGCGCATGGTGCCAAAAAACGCTGTGTCTTCAATTGCCGTTAACAAGGCATCCTGCTGCTCAGGCTGAAGTGAGCTGAATGTTGCGATTCCGTAGGTGCTTTGAGCCTGCGCCTGCAAGGCCGAAAGTCCTTCACGCATAGGCGCCAGCGCTTCAGTGCGCGAGGTGCCCAGTACGTGATCAATAAAATAAATTACACCGGCTTCGGTTGCCCCGGGGGTCTCATCTGTGGGGATGATGCGCGCTGCGATAGCCGTAAACTCAAGGGCTTCATCTGCATTGAGTACGCTCAGCGTGGTTGAGGCCATTTGCATGGCTTCGCTGGCAAATGCGCTGCTGGTCATGATCGTTGGCAGTGAAAGTACGAAGAGTGAGGTGCGTGCAGCATCTGCGGTTTTTTGCAAAAACAGACGCCGGGTAATCTGAATGTCGTTCAAGGCAGTAGGCTCCTGATGCGGATCAAGACTTGAGTCTAATTGAAAGCGAATTGCCTTGTACAAGGAAAAAACAGTGGTTTCAGGTTTATTTTTGTGAGCGTGGAGTTAACAGACCATCATGCATTATCGCGGTGCGCAGAGCGTCATTTCAGCGCGTATTTTGTGCACCATCAGACAGCAAGGGTGCGCTAAAAGAGCGCCACAACATCAGAATGTGCACGATGCCATCTTCAAGATATTCTTCACTGCATTGCTCGAATCCCAATGAGCCATAAAACTTATGCAGATGCGCCTGTGCGCCAATACAAATGTTCTGACCGGGAAACAGTTGATTGGTTTGTCTTATGGCTTCCAGCATCATTGGCCGACCGAGTCCTGCGCCGCGAAATTCAGCAGTCGTCAGCACCCGACCAATCGAAGGTTGCGCGTACTTTTCCCCGGGAGCAAGCACGCGGACGTAACACGCCAGCCTGCCATTGATTCGACCCGTCATATGCCAGGCATTGATGTCGGCAGGGTCTGCGTCAGGATAGGGACAGTTCTGTTCAACGATGAATACCGATTCACGTGCTTGCAGAATTTCATGCACCTGAGGGCCAGTCAGTTCATGCAGTCTGGCCCATGTGTAGATCGGTTTAATCATCGCTGTTTGGTAACCCTCGTGTTGCCCTTTACAGTGCCTTGATAGCAGCAAGTTTTTCGTTCAGTGCATCGATGGCAGCCTGCGCAGCCCGCTGACGCTCTCGCTCCTGATCAACCAATTCCACCGGCGCATTCTGGACAAATTTTTCATTGCTGAGTTTGCCGTTGATGCCCTGTAGATTCTTATCAAGCTTGGCGATTTCCTTTTCCAGGCGTGTAATTTCAGCGTTCTTGTCGATCAGGTCAGACAGTGGTACCAGAATTTCCATGTCCTGATACAACTGTGTGGCGCTCACGGGTGCTGTTTCATCATCTGCGAGACAACGCAGTTCAGACAGCTTGGCAAGCTTCAACAGATTCTGCAGATTCTCGCGCAGCCGACGCTGATCGTCCGCGCCAGTTTTTCGCAGCAGGGCTGGGAAAGTTTTGCCCGGCGGAATATTCATTTCGCCGCGGATATTGCGCACACCAATGATCACACCTTTGACCCATTCGATGTCACCATCTACCGTGGTGTTGATCAAGGACGCATCTACCTGCGGATAAGCCTGCAACATGATGCTGGTGCTGGCTGTTTCTGTGCCGATCAGTGTTGCAATTTTCTGCCAGATTTCTTCGGTGATAAACGGCATTAATGGATGCAACATGCGCAGACTGCTTTCCAGTACCGTGAGCAAAGTCAGTCGCGCGGCGCGCGCTTTTTTAGGTTGATTGTCGGCATCCCAGAGTACAGGTTTGGATAACTCTACATACCAGTCGCAGTACTCATTCCAGAAGAAGTCGTAGATTACCTGCGACATCAGGTCGAAGCGGAAACTGCTCATGTGCTCGTGCACCTGTGCCACCGTTTGCTGCAGGCGCGACAAAATCCAGCGGTCAGCGAGGCTCAGATGCTTATCATATTTTAATGAATCCACATCCGCCGCCGTAAACTGTAGGCCTTTTTCCTCGGTATTCATAATCACATAACGCGATGCATTCCAGATCTTGTTGCAGAAGTTGCGGAAACCTTCCATACGACCCAGGTCGAATTTGATATCGCGACCGGTGGATGCCAGCGAGTAATAGGTATAACGCAAGGCGTCAGTGCCGTACCCGGTAATACCCTCAGGGAATTCTGCGCGCGTGCTCTTTTCAATTTTCTGTTCAAGCTGCGGTTGCATCAGACCTTCGGTGCGTTTGGCAACCAGATCTTCCAGACCAATGCCGTCGATCAGGTCTATCGGGTCCAGCACGTTGCCCTTGGACTTGGACATTTTCTGACCCTGCGCATCGCGGATCAGGCCGTGAATATAGACCTTTTTAAACGGCACCTGATCGGTGAACTTCAGCGTCATCATCACCATTCTGGCAACCCAGAAAAAAATGATGTCAAAACCAGTGACCAGCACGTTGGTGGGGTGAAAGGTTTTTAAGGTCTCAAGATCATCAGGCCATCCCAGCGTGGAAAATGTCCACAGCGCTGAAGAAAACCAGGTATCCAGAACGTCTTCGTCCTGATGCAAAGGCAGCTGCGCCGCGAGATTGTATTTGCTGCGCACCTGAGCTTCACTGCGGCCCACGTAAATGTTGCCGTCAGCGTCATACCAGGCCGGTATACGATGCCCCCACCAGAGTTGCCGGGAAATACACCAGTCCTGAATGTCACGCATCCACGCGAAGTAGGTGTTCTCCCACTGCTTGGGCACAAATTCAATATCGCCGTTTTCGACGGCTTTGATCGCAGGCTCTGCGAGCGCTTTCACTGCGACATACCACTGATTGGTCAGGTAGGGTTCAATGACTGCGCCGGTGCGGTCGCCACGTGGCACTTTTAATTTGTGTGGCTCAACTTTTAACAACAGGCCTGCGGCGTCCATGTCGGCGATCAGCTTTTTGCGTGCATCAAAGCGATCAAGACCACGGAAAGCTTCCGGTGCATTTTCGTTAATAGCGGCATCAATGGTGAAGATGTTGATCATCTCCAACTGGTGACGTTTGCCGACTTCATAGTCATTGAAGTCGTGTGCCGGCGTGATCTTCACACAGCCGGTACCAAACTCTGGATCAACATAATCATCGGCAATAATTTGGATGCGCCGGTTACACAGGGGCAGGTCTATCCATTTGCCAACCAGCGATTTAAAGCGCTCGTCTTGCGGGCTGACGGCTACTGCAGTATCACCCAGCAGGGTTTCAGGTCGTGTTGTTGCGATGGTGATAAAGCTGTCACCGCTGTCGGTTTTTGCGCCATCGGCCAGCGGGTATCTTAGGTACCAAAAAAAGCCGTCTTCTTCTTCGGACAACACTTCAAGATCAGAGACGGCGGTGTGCAACTTCGGATCCCAGTTCACCAGACGATTGCCGCGATAAATCAGGCCTTCGTCGTACAAGCGCACAAACACTTCTTCCACGGCGGCAGACAGACCTTCATCCATGGTGAAGCGTTCACGTGACCAGTCTATCGATCCACCCAGTCGACGTATCTGCTGGGTAATCATGCCGCCGGATTCTTCTTTCCACTCCCAGACTTTTTCGAGGAATTTTTCGCGGCCAAGCGCTTTGCGTTTGATGCCTTCGCGCTCAAGACGACGCTCGACCACCATTTGTGTGGCAATACCCGCGTGGTCAGTGCCCACCTGCCAGAGTGTGTTTTTGCCCATCATGCGTTGGTAACGGATCAACGCATCCATGATGGCGTTCTGGAAACCATGACCCATGTGCAAACGGCCGGTCACATTCGGCGGCGGTATCACAATGCTATAGGACTCGCCGGAGCCGGAAGGTGCAAAATAATTGCGCGCTTCCCAGGTGCTGTACCACTGGCGTTCGATCTGCTGGGGTTGGTAGGTTTTGTCCATGATGTGGCCCGGTTAACTCGTGTTTCTGAAAGGCGGGGAGTATAACCGATGCGTCTGGCCTGTGCAGCACCAGCCTAGGCGGGCGTTTTGTTGAGTCTGCCGCGTTGCCTGTTTTGTTGCAGGCTCAGTAACACCAAGGGGATAACTATCATTGCGCTGCCGGCAACAAACCACAGATCGGGTACTTCAGCAAACCAGATCCAGCCTATCAACGCTGCCCAGATCAGGCCTGTGTATTCAGCACTGGTGACCTGATTGGCATCAACAGTTTTGTAGGCTTTGAGGACGCTGATACTGTATGCCATCACAAAAACAGAGGATCCTGCCGCGGCCAGGATGGCGCCGTTATGCCAGCCGGTATCGCCGGTCACAAACTCCCAGACAAACAGACCAGAAATGATGGGCAGTGCCAGCAGGTTGCTCATCATCAGTTTGTGAACAGTGGATTGATGTTTGGGGAGTTTGCGAACCAGCACCGCATTAAACGCCAGTGCCCAGGCGCCTGCCAGCGCAGCCAATGCTCCCCAGCCTAGTTCTACAGGTCTGAGAATAACGATGACACCCAGGAAGCCACTGACCACGGCAAGCAGGCTCCAGCGGGTCAACCGCTCTTTGAATAACACAACGGCCAACAACATCACCAGTATGGGCGCCAGATAAAACACGGCGTTGGCGGTGGCCAGCGGTAACAAGGTCAGCGCGGTGATGATAGTGAACATGCCAATCACATTAAACATGGCGCGCAGCAGGTGAAAACCAACACCTGACAGAGGTGTTTGCCAGTCCAGTTGACGGTAAAGCGTCGACAGCAAGGCGATGATAATCAGCGTGCGCACAAACATGTGCTGAAAAATTGGCGCATCTGAGCCCATGATCTTCACAATCACATCCGCGATGATTGCCATAAAATTACCTGCGACCAGTAATAAAATGGCGGTGTTCAGATGCTTACCGCTGGCGGCTGACATACGAGCGGCTGACATAAAGGGGGCCTGACGCAAATCTGTAAAAAAGGCGTGGGGGAAGGGGAGAGCCCTTCCGCCACTCATGGGTTACGCAGAGTGCTTCAAAAAGAACACAACGCGATCAGGCTTTCTGCCGACGCAGATACTCAACCAGTAATGGCACGGGTCGTCCGGTTGCGCCTTTCTGCGCGCCACTCAACCATGCTGTACCGGCGATATCCAGATGCGCCCATTTGAATTTTTCTGTGAAGCGTGACAGGAAACAGGCCGCGGTGATGGTGCCGCCTTTAGGGCCACCAATGTTGGCAATGTCGGCAAAATTGCTGTCGAGCAGCGCCTGATACTCGTCATTCATCGGCAGTTGCCAGACGTGATCCAGCGTTTGCTGGCCGAGTTCCAGCAGTTCTTTTGCCAGCGGATCGTGGTTGCTCAGCAGCGCGGTATTCACTTCGCCAAAGGTCGCCACTGCAGCGCCGGTCAGAGTCGCAATGTCGATAACTGTTTTAGGTTTGAAGCGTTCGGCGTAGGTGAGAGCGTCGCACAATACCAGACGGCCTTCGGCGTCTGTGTTCAGAATTTCAATGGTTTTGCCAGACATGCTGGTCACCACATCACCGGGTTTGGTCGCGGTGCTGGATGGCATGTTTTCAGCGGATGCGATGACCGCAACCACATTGATTGGCAGGCCGAGTTCCGCCACAGCCAACATCGTTCCCAGTACCGAGGCGGCGCCGCACATGTCGTACTTCATTTCGTCCATGCCAAGGCCGGGTTTCAGACTGATGCCGCCGGTATCAAAGGTAATGCCCTTGCCAACCAGACAATAAGGGCTGCTGGCGGCGTCTGTTGCACCTTTATACTCGAGAACAATTAACCGCGATTCCTCTTTGGAGCCATTGCCCACGGACAGCAGCGAGCCCATGCCGAGTTTTTCCATCTGCTTTTCGTTGAGCACTTTTGCTTTCAGAGACTTGTATTGCCCTGCCAGTTCAGTGGCTTTGTCGCCCAGATAACTCGGTGTGCAGATGTTGCCTGGCAGGTTGCCTAGCTCACGTGTCAGTGTCATACCCTTGCTGATGCATTCGCCGGCCAGAATGGCCTCATCAACCGCTTTGCGATTGGCAGTGGCAGGCAGTGCCAGGCTGACAGTTTTCAGGTGTAAGGGTTCTGCCTTTTTGCTTTTGGTGTGATCGTAACGATACTGCGAGTTGCTGTTTTCCATCACCAGTTGCGTGACAGCCCATGGCAGATCGCGATCGGAAACACTCAGTTGCGGCAGCGTAAAGACTGCGGTTTTGGCAGTTGTTTTATTGATGGCCTGAGACGCTGCGCGTACCACTTTGCGGTAAGCCTTGGCATCAAATTTTGCCGCATCACCCGCACCCACCAGCAACAGGCGTTCGGCTTTAGCGTGGGTGTGGGCGGGGATCAGCAGGGTTTCGCCGCTTTTGCCCTTGATGTCGCCCGCTTTGAATACTGCGCCTGCCAGTGCGGCAAGGCTTTCGTCAAGCAGCGAGCATTGCGCCGGGCCGGTTTTTTCCCAGACAGCCAAAACCAGACAGTCTGTTTTTTTATCCAATGTTTTGCTGCTGTGAACCTGGTATTTCATAAAGTTTTCCTGGATTCGAAGAATGACGTCAGCCTGCCATGCTATTGAATCGCAGTGAACATGGCAATGCCGGGCATGTAAGTGTACTTTACCGTCGATGGCGATTAAAATTCCCGCTGGTAATAAATACACATCATGGAGCCGGTATGGCCAGAGTCAAAGTCAGCATGCCCGAAGAGTTTTTGTACTCTATGCAGTATTCGGTTCGCTTCAGTGACCTGGATTATGCCAGGCACCTTAACAGCGTTGCCATGGTGCATATTCTTCATGAGGCGCGCCTGCAGTTTCTGGCGAGTTTAGGCCTGACTGAGGCCAATATATTTGGACTGGGAATGGTCGTCACTGATATGGCGATCGATTACCGTTCGGAATCTTTTGCCAAGGATGTGCTGGTTATCGACGTAGGGGTGGCGCGCTTCAACAAGTACGGCTGTGATGTTTGTTTCCAGATTACCAACTCGGCGCTGGAGAAAGTGGTCTGTAATGCCAAGCAGGCTATTGTGTTTTTTGATTTTGACCGACACAAAATTGCAGCCGTGCCGCCGGCGTTTATGAGTCTGGTGGGTGAACTCGAGCTGTGATTCTATTCTGGTATTTTACCCGTCAGGTGTTTCAGGTGACGCTGGCGGTGTCGCTGATACTGCTGGTTGTGTCCTTTACCTCCCGGTTTCTGCAGTATCTTGCTGATGCTGTGGCCGGACAAATGACCACTGACATCTTGCTGATGTTGATGTTGTATCGACTCCCCGAATTCCTGCTGATTATTGTGCCATTTGCGTTTTTTCTGGCCGTATTGCTGGCTTACGGCCGCATGTATGCTGAAAACGAGATGGTGGTGCTACATGCTTGCGGTTTCAGTCGCGGTAAACTGTTAGCCATGACCATGAGCTTTGCCCTGTTGCTGACTCTGTTGCTGGCATATACCAGTCTTTATGTTGCGCCGGCCGGTTTGCAACAAACGGATGCCTTGCGTCAGTCTCAGGATGAACTGACGGAAATTGATTTGATTGTCGCCGGCCAGTTTCAGGAGTTTGCGCGCGGGGAACGGGTCACTTACGCGGAATCAATTTCCGAGACAGGCGTAGGACGTCAGCTTAACAATGCGTTTGTGGTGATTCGCGACCCTAACCCGCCTGAGGGCGAATCGGGGTTGCGCATGATGGTGGCAAAAACCGCCAGACCGGTGCTCGACGCTGCCAGTGGAAGGCGTTTTATGTTGCTCGAAGAAGGGCACTTCTATGATGGAACGCCCGGCAAGGCTGACTATGCACTCACCCGGTTCGAGCAGCAAGGTATTCTGCTGCCGGATCAAACCATGATCGCGCCGGTGCTGGAAGAAAGGGCAATGCCGACCTCACAACTGTTAGGGTCAGATCAGCCCGGACTGCGGGCAGAGTTGCAGTGGCGGATTTCTGTAATTTTTCTGATACCGGTGCTGACTCTCATTGCGGTGCCGCTCAGCCGGGTAGACCCTCGGCAGGGACGCTTTGCGCGGCTGGTGCCTGCAGCAATATTGTATGGTTTGTACTTCATGTTGTTACAGGTATCCCGTAATGCTCTGGAAGACGGCAGTTTGCCTGCAATCGTGGGCTTATGGTGGGTACATGTGATGTTTGTGGGTGTGGCGATCGGGTTACTGATGCGCGGCCGCGCGCGACGTCCCTCATTCATCCTTAAAGCAAGGATGGGCTGAACCATGTCGATGTTGGCGCGTTACCTTTCAAAAACTGTATTGGCTGCCATGCTGGTCGTTCTGGGTGTGATCTCCACCATTGATCTGGTATTCACTCTGGCTGACGAAATGGCCAGTACCAATCGTTTCTACAGTGCCACCGATGCTTTTGTGTATGTGCTAAGAACACTGCCAACCAGTGTTTATGAATTATTGCCTTACGTCGCACTGGGCGGTGCGTTGATTGGTCTTGGGGTGCTGGCGTCGAGTCAGGAGCTGTTGGTGATTCAGTCGGCCGGTGTGCGTACACCGGTGTTGGTTGGCTGGGTGATGCTGCCGGTGCTGGGCGCTATGTTGTTCAGTCTGATACTCGGTGAGTGGATTGCTCCTGCGTTGCAGCAGCAGGCGCAAAGTGACCGGGCTCTGCTAATGAGTGGCGGTCAGGCCATCAGCAGCGAGGATGGTGACTGGCGAAAAGTAGGCAATGAGTTCATTCATATCAATGCCATAGCGCCCGGTGGCCGTGAACTTTTTGGTATCACAGTCTTTGAGTTGGATGAGAACCGGCAATTGGTGCGCAGCAGTTTTGCCGCACAAGGGCGCTATATTGAAAATCCGGGTATTGAGGAGCCGGGTGCACAGCCGCACTGGCTGCTGACTGACGTTGCAGAAACTGTCTTCACGCCCGGGCAATTGTTTTCCAGGCAGTACGACCAATATCAATGGCCTGTTGATATGTCGCCGTCCTTGCTCAGTGTGCTGTTAGTGCGGCCTGACCGCCAGTCAATCAGCGGGTTATGGCAGTTTGCGCGCTATTTTGACAACGAAGGCCTGGATAGCAGCAGTTATTACCTGGCGTTCTGGAAAAAACTGCTGCAGCCGCTGGCGACATTAAGTTTGGTGCTGCTGGCGGTGTCTTTTGTGTTTGGTCCACTGCGCGAGACAACCATGGGATTTCGCGTGTTTATTGCGATTGCGATGGGCCTGACTTTTACGATTGTGCAGCGCACATTGGGGCCGGCCACTATCCTCTATGGGATCAGCCCGTTTGTGGCTGTGCTGGCGCCGATCCTGTTATGTGCGCTTTGGGGTGTGTATCTGTTGCGTCGGGTTTAGAGCGTTTATGGAGTCGCCGCATGCATGCGTAAATTGATCATGCGCATGGTTGCTTTTACGCCTGCTAGTACCTGATTGGAATCCACTCCTCGGGTTTTTAACTCACGATCATCAATTTTCCAGGTGATGATACATTCGGTGAGGGCACTGGTGTTGCCGCCGCGCGGAATATGCACTTCATAGTCGAGCAAGGCCGGCATAGTGAATTCGAGCTTGTCAAGAATCTGACTGATCGCGGCGATAAAGGCCGCAAAACCACCATTTCCTGAGCCGGTGGCGTTGTGAATGGTGTTGTGCACGCTGACACGAAGACTGGCAGTGCTATCCACATCCATACCGCTGCTGATGTAACAGTTCAGCAGTTCAATGTATCGGTACTCACGGTTCTCCAAGACATCGGCGATGATAAACGGCAAATCGTCAGAGGTGATGACTGCCTTGGAGTCGCCCAGTTTGACAATCTCCTGCAGAACTTTGCGTTGATCCTCGTCCGACAGCACCAGTCCGAGCTCTTCTAGGTTATTGGCCAGCGACGCTTTGCCACTCATTTTGCCCAGCGCATAGGTTCGTTTACGCGCAAAACGCTCTGGACGCAAGGCGGTGATATACAGGCCACCTTTGGAATCACCATCCGCGTGAATGCCTGCAGTCTGCGTAAACACGTCAGCACCCACAATCGGCGTGTTGGCTGCAATCCATTTGCCGGAGAAGTTCTCCACCATGCGGCTGAGCATGGCGATTCGTGTTTCATCGATCGATAACTGAATGTCCATTTTGTCTTTTAAAACCACGGCGACTTCAGCCAGCGAGGCGTTTCCCGCGCGTTCACCCAGACAATTGATAGTGCAGTGAACGGTGCTGATGCCCGCTTTAACAGCGGCCATGACATTAGCGGTAGCCAGTCCGTAATCGTTATGTGGATGAAAATCGAACTTCAGATTAGGGAAGCGCATTTGCATATCGGTGAGTGCGCTGAACACTTCGTCTGGCGTCATGACGCCAAGGGTGTCCGGCAGCATGAAGTGGCGTATGCCGATATCCGTGACACCGTTAACCAGATTAAACACATAGTCAGGACTGTCTTTGTAGCCATTGGACCAGTCTTCCAGATACATATTCACCAGCAGATTTTTCTCGTGTGCGTAGGCAACGGTGCGCTTGATATCGGAGATATGTTCAGCCAGCGTGCGGCCCAATTGTTCGCGGCAATGCTTTTCACTGCCTTTGGCCAGCAGGTTGATCACCTTGCCACCGGTCTGACAGATCCAGTTCACGCTCAGTGTGTAATCAACAAATCCCAGCACTTCAACCCGCTCCAGGAATCCCTCCTGCGCAGCCCAGGCGTTGATGTCTTTGACCGCCTGTTGCTCTCCCTCGGATACTCTGGCAGAGGCAACTTCAATGCGGTCAACCTTCAGAGCCTGCAGCAACGCACGCGCAATCTGCAGCTTTTCTTTGGCTGCAAAAGAAACACCCTGAGTCTGCTCCCCATCGCGGAGAGTTGTGTCGAGAAGTTGAACGTGCCTGCGTTGTGTTTGTGCGTTCATGCCTGATTTGATTCCTAAGCTATTTAAGACTTGGGATTCTAGCAGATACTCTCTGTGACCATAAGGCCGGCAGTGATGGTCGCATTCTGTCGCAGATTCAGTTCAAGGTTTGGCAACAATCGCCGATAACGTGACAGCCATCAGGAGGTTGTATGAAGAATTTTTGGTCACCGGATAGCAATTTGTTCTGGACACATCGGGTACAACAAAGCCGGGTGATGCTGCTGTTTTGCCTTTCTGTTTCCCTTTCTGTTAACGCCTTTCAAGAGCAATTAGCCGGAGAAGAGGTCGAGACAGCTACCAATTTGCATCCCAAAACACCGCTTGATCCCAACAGGCTTTGGCTGCCTCCCCAGCATACAGAGTCTGCTGGCCGGTTGCTGACGGCAGCGATTGTTGCGCTTGAACATCCTGACTGTGGAGAGGTGCTGTATGGTGGCCTGAACGAGTATCGCACCGAGCGCGAAGGTAAGTCGTTCACTATCATGTGCATCAAGGATGCGCGTACCACATTTAATCAGATTTTTTTCGCCAGCGATCTTTCTGAAACCGAGATAGAAACACCGCAGGGTGACGCGGCGTCGAGCGCTGAAAACGCGGAAATTGAGCACTTGCGTCAGTTTATACAGAACCCTTCCGATCAGCAGGCGCCGGCAGCGGTGCAACAGCAGGATCAAACAATTGACACAGGGCCAGCGCCTACGGTGTTCTGATTACCCTTGTGGGGTAAGCCTGCGCTATACTTGCTGCCCCTGAAAGTGGCTGGCACGGTGCTTCTGAAAATGTCCAAATCCAAGATTGAACGCCGCATCATTGCGGGCCACGAACTCGCGCAACTGCCCCGCGCGGGCTTGCTGCGACGTATGGCAGCCTTGCTTTATGACATCTTTCTGGTTGCTTCGATATGGCTGATTCTGGGCTATGTCATTATTTTTTCGTACGGTCTTTTTGCTGACAATACCAGTGTGTTGATTGAGGGCGAGGTGGTAACCCCACGACTGCTGTCGCTGTTACAACTATTAATGATGGTCAGCACGATGACCTGCTTTTATGTCTGGTTCTGGCTGCGCACCGGTCAGACACTGGGAATGATCGCCTGGCGTATCCGCGCGCTGGATATGAACAATCAGCCTATGTCCTTGCGTCAGGCTCTGATCAGATTTGCCTTGGCATGGCCGAGTTTTTGGTGTCTTGGTATAGGATATTTTTATATGTACGTGAACAGTAGCGGGGATGCGATGCACGAGGCCTTTTCCCGCACTAAAACCGTGCTGCTGCCTAAAGACGCACGACCCTTTTAAGTCGTGCGTCTGAAAGATGTTGATCAGCAGAGTAAGTCAGATCAGACAGAAACAGGCATTTGTCGCAATGCTTCAACCACACGATCGCCAAATGCCGGGGTATTGATCATGATGACGCCAGAGCCTGGTTTGGACAAATCTGCCGTGGAATACCCGTCAGCAAAAACGCTTTGCATGGCATGCCAGACATTTTTTGCCTCCTGATCCATACCAAAACTCATCTCCAGCATCATCGCAACCGAGCCGATCATCGAATAAGGGTTGGCGATAAATTTTCCGGCGATATCCGGCGCTGATCCGTGGGAAGGTTCGTAATAGGCTTTGTTATCTCCGACACATGCAGATGGCATCAAGCCGAGCGAACCCAGAATGCCACCGCCCTGATCACTGAGAATATCTCCAAACATATTCTCCATCACCATGACGTCAAATCGGCCAGGATTCAGGCAAAGATAAGTGGCTGCCGCATCAACCAGAATGTGTTCAATTCTGACATCAGGATAGTCCTGCCCAACTTCCTCCATGACAGTGTTCCACAGCACACTTGATTTTAGTACGTTGCTTTTGTGAATGTTATGCAGGACTTTTTTACGCTTCATCGCTGTTTCAAATGCAACCTTGGCAATACGTCGGATCTGGATTTCGTCGTACTCCAGTACTTCTTTGACGTAGCGCACGCCTTCAGCCGTCACACCGGTTTCTTTTTCGCCAAAATACAGGCCACCCACCAGTTCGCGGATAATCATGATGTCGATGCCATCGCCGATGATTTCTGCTTTCAGAGGCGAAAAATGAGCGAGGCTTTTGGGTAAAAATACCGGCCGAAAATTAGCGTAAGTATTATAACGACGTCGCAGTGGCAACAAAGCTCCACGCTCGGGTTGCATGTCGACCGGAATTTTTTTGGAGTCTTCGTGGTTAAGTCCGATTGGGCCCTTGAGAATGGCATCAGCTTCGTCACAGATTTTTTGTGTCTGTTCGGGGAAGGGGTGTCCGCACTCGAAGTAAGCGCTGGCGCCAAAAGGTGCGTGAATCAACTCAAAGGTGATGTTGTTGCGTTCGGCTACCAGGTTCAGTACCTTGACAGCTTCAGTCATAATTTCGGGACCGATTCCATCCCCGTCAAGCAATGCGATTTTATAGTGGCTCATGCGAGATCCCGTCTTTTTACCCGAAGGTGGTTGCATTCCCCGATGGTAGTGTCGGAGTGTCAATGAAAAGGCTGGCAATCTAGCATGTTCAGCACTGGGTGAACAAGAAATGGCAGGCGCTGTCAGATTTAGTAATGGCGTATGCGGGCAAGAGGGTGGATCATAACGATACTATAAGCGGGCATTGTTGGCGCCCAATTAAGTGCAGTCAGACAAAAAATCGTAGCAACCAGACAACAGGAAGTAAGAATTTGCGCACTTTATTTTTTGTTTTTGTGATGGGTTCAATGGTGGCCTGTAACGACAACAATACACCCGATGTTTTGCCAGAAGGCTTTAGTTACCTGTCCCAGCTCGACAGCACTATTCAGCAGGATATACGCTACCTTGGCACAAACAATTTTCTCGGTCGGCCTGTTGCTGGTTATGAAGCCGGTGAATGTATATTGACTGATCCTGCCGCCGAGGCCTTGGTTCTGGTGCAGGAGGCGGTTACAACGCTTGGATATTCGCTCAAGGTATACGATTGTTTTCGTCCGCAACGTGCAGTGGACGATTTTGTGCAATGGGCTGCGGATCCGCTGGACGACTTGATGCGTACCAGTTACTACCCTGATGTGCCAAAAGACGAATTGTTTTCCCGCGGTTATATTGCCAGTCAATCAGGTCACTCGCGCGGCAGTACAGTGGATCTGACATTAGTGCCACTTGGCACAGCCGTGCCTGTGGCAGATCCCTTGTCAAAGCAGTTTGATTGTCGAGCGCCGCAGTCTGAGCGTTTTCCCGATAACAGTATTGATATGGGTACTGGTTATGACTGCTTCGATCTTCGATCGCATACCGATGACATCGGTGTGGGCGCTGAAGTTTTGCAGCGGCGTCATTTGCTGCGCGATTTAATGGAAGCGGCAGGATTTACCAACTACGAACAAGAGTGGTGGCATTACACGCTGAATGATGAACCTTTCCCTGAACAGTATTTTGATTTTCCCGTCCGTTAGTCTCTGTGGATTGCGCTGCAAATGAACCCGACGCATAAGGATTTCTGGTTTTTGCCATTGGGCGGTTGCGGCGAAATAGGGATGAACCTGAATCTTTATGGCCACGCGGGTCAGTGGCTGATGGTCGACTGTGGCATTACCTTTGAAAAGACAGCCGCAGGTATCGGTAATCGAGTGGAGATGGCTGATCCGCTGTTTATCAGCAGCCGGCACCACTCTCTGGCCGGCATCATTGCAACACACGCTCATGAGGACCACATCGGTGCACTGGCCCATTTATGGGATCAGTTCCGCTGTCCGATTTACACCACAGCCTTCACCCGCCAGGTGCTTGTGCGCAAACTCAGACAGAAGGGCATCGATGCTCCGATAATCACCGTGGAAGATGGCGAAACACTGACGTTAGGGCCATTTGAGGTGCGCTGGATCCCGATTACACATTCAACACCGGAAACCAACGCCTTGCTGATCACAACAGCCGCGGGCAGCGTTTTGCATACCGCAGACTGGAAGATAGATATGGCACCTGTGGTCGGAGAGGCCATTGATGCCGGGCATTACAGCCGCTTGGCCGCCCGCGGTATCGATGCGATTGTGTGTGATTCCACCAATGCCAATCACAGTGGCAGCTCGGTGTCTGAAAGTGAGTTGTTCAGCGGCCTGCTTGAGGCTGTCAAAGGTTCTGAGGGGCGTGTGGTACTTGCCTGTTTCGCCAGCAATATTGCGCGATTGCAAACCTTGGGAAATGTTGCCCGGGTGGCCAATCGTTATGTGGGTTTGTTGGGTCGATCTCTGCATAACATGGTGTCTTGCGCCAAAGCCTCGGGCTATCTGCGTGATAACTTCCGTCCGGTCATTAATGAAGATCTTGCGTATTTGTTGCCTGCAGAGTTGATGGCGATCGCGACCGGCAGTCAGGGAGAGATGAACGCAGCGCTGCATCGGCTGGCGATGGACAATCATCCTGATATCAGTCTGCAGGCGGGTGATCACATAATTTTCAGCGCCAAAACCATTCCCGGTAATGAGGTAGACGTGGAACGTCTGGTGAAAGCGTTTGAGTCCCGCCATATCCGCGTGACGCATGCTTCACATCTGCCGGCAGGGAAGTCGCCTTTACACGCCTCTGGCCATCCCTGTGCGGATGAATTGTTGCAAATGTATCGTTGGGTGAAGCCACGTATTGCGATACCAGTTCATGGCGAACGCGAGCACATGCGTTGCAACGCGGCGATAGCAAAGGCGGCAGGTGTACCGTTTCAATTGCAAGGCATCAATGGCGATCTGTTTGATCTGGTCAAGGGCACGGTAAAGCGCAAGTCGGCTCCGGTGGGCCGACTTTGGCTTGATGAGCGTAAAGGCGTGCTGGAGAAAGTGATGGCTGTTTAAGCGGATGCCATCGGCAACGCCTCCACCGTGGCTATCATGCGCTGACGCATGCCAGCATCTGGCAAGCGCCCGAGCATGCCACCGATATTGTCTTCCATGTTGGTGGGGCGACTGGTCGCCGGGGTAACGGCTGTAATCGCCGGATGACTCAGCACAAACTTCAGGAAGAACTGCGCCCAGGTGTGAGCGTCAAATTCATGTGCATAGTCAGGAACCGGGCGCTCGCCGACCCTCGCCCACAGTCGGGTGCGCCCGAAAGGCGCGTAGTTGAGCACAGCGATGCCGCGCTCCATGGCCAGTGGCAGGATGACATCTTCAACCTCACGGTTATCCACGGCGTAGTCAGTACCAATAAAATCCAGAGGCTCGGAGCGCATCACCTGAATCAGACTTTCATACTGCTCCGGGAAGGTGGTGGTAATACCGAGGTATCGGATGCGGCCCTGTTCCTTAAGTTCACGCAACAGGCCCAGCTGCACAGCGGGATCGCCCATGTTATGAACCTGAATCAGATCAATCACCGGCTTGCCTATGCGCTGGAATGAGGCCTCGAGCTGAGCACGCGCAGCGGCAGGATCTGCGGCACCACCGCCACGGGGCGCCACATTAAGTTTGGTGGCCCAGAACAAAGTCTCCTGAATGCCTAATTGTTGAGCGATAGCGCCTGCCACTTCTTCGGAGGCACCATAACCTGGCGCGGTGTCGAAGACTCTACCGCCCAATTCCGCCATCCGCGACAGCACCGAGCTCAAAGCACTGATATCTTCGCTGCGGGCCACTGCGGCAAATGTGGCCGAGCTGCCAAGACCCACCGCGGGAATCAGTTGGCCGGTGGAAGGGATGGCGCGGGTGATCAATTGGGATTGCTGCGCCAGTGCCAAGAAGGACGGACTGAAACTCAATGCTGCACCAGCACCCAGTGCTGCGCCCAAAAAGTGCCGGCGATTCAGTGCAGCTGCCCGGTAGTTTCTGTCCACGGTCAGGCCTGAAGCCTGTCCGCCAGTGTCTGCGGCGGTCTTGTTGGTCATGGGTAACTGTCCTCGTTGGTGTTGGGTAAACAATTGGAACGCAGAGTGTACTCACAGTAATTGTTATCTGACAATCATTCTCATCCGGTATACTCGTTAAATCGTATCAGGACTAAAACCTGCCTAAACAACGCCGTAAAGAAGCCCCGCATGTCAGCAATCATTCGTTTGTACCAGGCCAGCTTGCAAAACCGATCTGTCCGCTTTGTGTTAACTGTGCTGGCGGTCTGGTATCTGTTGACCATTTTTGTTGTTCCTAACCGCCTGGATTGGCTGCACTGGTGGTATATATTTTACTTTCCGCTGGAAGCGGTAGTGTTCCCCTTACTGCTGTTGATCCGGGGACGCGCGGCTGGCTGGATTCTGATTCTGTCCACGGTCTTGATCGCCGCTGGCCTGATATTCCGGCTGGCGGACATGGCAGCGCATATGATTTTTGCGCGCGCCTTTAATCCGGTGCTGGATGCTTACCTGTTGAGTGATGGTTTTCATCTGTTGGGGTCAAGTATTGGTTATCCCGCTACCGTGGTGGTGTCGATTCTGATGCTGCTGACGGTTGGTGTGGTGATCGCGGCGTGCTGGTTGTCGCTGGTGCGTATCCGATCCTTGTTATGGCGCTTCCCGACGCGGTGGACCGGGGGGGCGTTGCTGGCAGCGCTGTTGATATGGAGCGCAATGGCGGCCTCTGGTTCATCTGTAACCTCGCGCTACTTCCACGACCAACTGGTTTCGCACATATTCAATGCGGTTAACAGTATTGTCGAGTTGCGTGCGTTCAGGGAGATCGTCAACGAGGATGTTTATACCAATGTTCCAGGTGAGCAGTTGTTTGGTGCGCTTCAGGGTAAAGATGTACTGGTCGTGTTTCTGGAATCATATGGGCGTGTACTGCTCGACAGCCCACGGTATGCCGATGTGATTCGTCCCGCACTGGAGCGCGCAGGCAGTTCTCTCAGTGGTCAGGGTTATGCCTCCTCAAGTGCATTTCTGGCGTCGTCAACCATTGGCGGGCTGAGTTGGCTGGCTCATGGAACGGCAATGTCTGGATTGTGGATCGACAGTCAGTTGCGTTATGACGCACTGATGATGAGTCAACGTCCGTCGCTGATCCGGTTGTTTCAGCGCGCTGGCTGGCGCACGGTGGGTGTCATGCCGGCGATTACACTGGCATGGCCGGAAGGTCAGTATTTTGGATACGACCAGATTTACGATGCCGCTGCGCTGGAGTATCGGGGATTGCCTTTTAATTACGTTACGATGCCGGATCAGTTTACGCTGGCGCGATTTCAGCAGCGCGAGCGCGACCCTGTCGGGCGTAGACCGGTGATGGCAGAGTTTGCGCTGATTTCCTCACATGCGCCGTGGACACCGATTCCCGAGCTGATTGACTGGTACAGCATCGTCGACGGCAGCGAGTTTAATGAGCAAGCCCAGCGCGGGCCCCGCACCGATCAGGTCTGGCAGGATATTGATCTGTTGAAGAACCAGTATCGTGACTCCGTGGTGTATGTGCTGGACACCTTGGTGTCTTACATCGAGAACTTTGGCGATAGCAATCTGGTGGTGCTGGTGATGGGCGATCACCAGCCCATGCCGTTAATCGCTGAAGGCGCTTCTGTAGCGGATGTGATGGTGCACATCATCAGTGCGGACCCCGCAGTCATGCAGGCCACTGCGGATTGGCAGTGGACCCCGGGAATGCTACCGGCCCAGGATGCTCCGGTATGGCGGATGGATACTGTCCGTGATCGCTTTATCGAAACGTTTTCACCGGGAATGCCAGCACATCCAGATGCCCGATAATACAGCGGCCGGTGACGCTGTTTTCCAGACGAAACGCTTCCCAGTCATCCAGCGCCTGCTTGTCCAGACCGTAACCTGCAGCGACGGCGCCTTTGATGCCGCGGATGAGGTCTGCAACCAAACCATGCTGCGCCGGGCCAAGATCCCAGGCGCTATCTGCAACTTGTACGTGATACCCGGCCCGTTCAAGGGCTTGTTGCAGATGCGCAGAACTTTGTGGTCCTAATGCTGGGCCCAGACCTTTGTCGCGGCGCTGATCCTCATTAAATGCCTGCAGCACCTGCTGATCAAACGGATGTGCTGGCGTCCATTGTGTGCGCCCGTCGTAATTGAGGGCGGCGTAAAATGCGCTGGCCTGACGCGCCAGTTTTTCGACCAGCTGATCCACAAGGTCTGCTGAGGCCAGATCAAACAAGGCCGACGCCGACAGCAGCGTTGCTGCACCCAGTGGCAACGCATCGATGTTGAGCAGGTCCGCTTCGTAATCCTCAATGATTTCGTGTTGTCCATGCCGCCGTAATGCTTCGTTGAGCAAGGCCGGGTCATGATCAATCAGCCTCCACACACATTGCTTGGCTCCAAGTGAGGTCAGTGCACGCAGGGTTGATCCGGTCCCGGAGCCAAGATCAACAATCACCGGTGATCGGTCAGCATCTGTATGCAGGTATTCAACGACCTGAGCGGCCAGTGTTTTGTCGCGTGCTGCCATGTCAGCAGGTTCGCGCAGATCCAGCCAGTTAATTGAAAATCCACTCATACTCAGGGCCTCGTTGACAGTGTCATCAGCAGTTTATTCACAATATTTGCGGTGTCCTGCCAAGCGGGCAGCGCGACTGCGGCGGACTGCGCACCCAGCCGCAATTGTTGGTATCGATGTTGATCGCTGAGCAACTGATGCAGCGCGAACGCCAGCGCTGTCGCATCATCCGCGTTGACCAGCACGCCTGCAGATTCGGGTACCACATCGGGCACCGCGCCGGCGCGTGCAGCGACGATGGGCAAGCCAAACGACAGCGCTTCAGCAAACACCATGCCGTAGCCTTCAAAGCGCGACGGCAACACAAACAGGTCAGCATTAGTGTACTCAGGTGTCAGATCCGTGACGCTGCCAACAAAGCTGATACGCTCAGCAAGGCCAAGTGCGTCAGTGAGCTTGTGCAGATGTGCCGCCCAGGCAGGGTCAAACTCATGGCCGCCGACAAAACGGGCTGTCCACGCCAGATTGGTTATGCGCGACAGTGCGTCAATCAGCACGTCATGTGCTTTGCGTTGAGTGAGCGTTGCCACCGTCAACAGCACCGGTGGGTTGCCCTGACAGGCAGCAAAGGTCTGTTGCTGCGTGCCAGGCAGCGCAACCGTCAGCTTGTCAGGCGCAACGCCATACGCTTTGACGAGCAGATCGGCAGTTGCCTGACTGGTAACTACAATTGCCTTTGACAGTTCAAGTGCAGTTTTTTCGGAGTGGAAGAGGGCAACCTGTTGTGTGGTGGACAACCCTGACTCAAACGCCAGAGGATGATGACACAGGGCAATTATTGTCAGCCGCTGGTGCTCCGACTGGGCAATCGTATCCATGGTTCCCCACGCAAGACCATCTGCCAACACAACGGCGCCATCAGGAATTGCGGCCATCATGGCGGCGGCTTCAGCCATTGCTGTACTGTCAGGAACCGGGAATCTGGCAGAGAGTTCTACATGATGGACACGAATACCCATGCCCTGCAGGCCGGCGATCAACTGTCGGTCATATTCATAACCACCGGTCATCGTGCTCAGCTTGCCAGGGATAACAAAATACAGATCAGTGTTCAAACGAGTCCCCGGGACAAAAACAGCAGCATAAGTTCCAAATGCCGATATGACAATCAATCATATGCCGGACTGCGTGAAAACCAGTTCAACAGGTCTGAGCGTATAAGCGCCAAAGCAGAACGTATGCTTTGTAAACTATCGGGCCCACAACAGGAGGCGGTAGCTTGCCTTAAAAAAGGCCGCACCGTAACATGCCGGACTATGTCAATCATCAGCGCTTTAAAGAATTCATCGGTCACGCCGTCGGTCACCCGTATGACCTCCGGACGTATCCCCACTGAGCACGGCGACTTTCAATTGGTCTACTACACCAATACCCTGGATAACAAGGAACACCTAGCGTTCTGCATGGGTGATGTCAGCAATTGCGATGACGTGCTGATTCGCGTGCACTCCGAGTGTTTTACCGGAGATGTCATGGGTTCACGCCGCTGTGATTGTGGGGAACAGCTGCAACGCTCCATGGCCATGGTGGCCAGTGAAGGGCGTGGAGTGATTGTGTATCTGCGGCAGGAAGGCCGGGGCATAGGACTGATGGCAAAGCTTGACGCCTATAATCTGCAGGATCAGGGCTACGACACTGTGGACGCCAACCTGATGCTCGGGCACAAGGCTGATGCCCGTGAATACTCTCTGGCGGCCTGTATACTGGACGATCTGCAAATCAGGTCGGTGCGGGTGATGACTAACAATCCTCTTAAAATCAGCGCGTTGCAGGCAGAAGGTGTGAAAGTGAATTCACGTGTTTCCCTGGAGGCGCCGGTGAATGCTGACAACGAAGCCTACTTGTTAACCAAAGCAAGGCGTATGGATCACTTGCTGCCTATGCAGTCTTTCCGGCCGGCCGTGCTAACACCGGTACCGGCGGTTTTTGTCAGGGATGTGCATGACTCCCAATCAGCAAATTGAGCAATGGTTGGGTGAGAGGATGTCTCAGTTCGCCCGAACTGATCGTCCTTTTGTTACCCTGAGTTATGCTCAAAGCTGGGATGGCAGTATTACCCTGCAGTCGGGTTCGTCTATGGCCCTCAGTGGTGCGCAATCAGCGTTACTGACTCATCAATTACGCAGCCGTCACGACGGTATTCTGGTTGGCATTGGTACCGTGCTCTCGGATGATCCCCGACTGAATGTGCGACTGTGTGCGGGTCCAGATCCGCAACCGGTTGTGCTGGATGCGCAACTGCGCATGCCTCCTCACGCAAAGTTATGTCACCTGCCAGCAAAACGCTGTTGGCTTATCACCAGCTCCGATGCTGAACTGCCTGATACCATGCAGTTAGACGTGTTACGTTTTGCTGGCGATAGTCAAGGACGCGTGTGTCTGCATGACGCGCTGGGCGCTCTTAAACACCGCGGCATCCACAGTTTGATGGTCGAAGGCGGCGCCGGTGTGATCAGCTCATTTCTCAGGCACAAACTGGTGGATGCGATCGTGCTGACCGTTGCGCCACGACTGGTGGGTGGGTATAAGGCCGTGGCGGATCTGGGATTTGCAACACTGACTGAGCTGCCAGAAATTTCACCTATGTTCACTGATATGCTCGGTAAGGATCTGATTATGTGGGGCGACGTGCGGTATCCATCATGATGATTTTTTCCGATCAGCCAACCCTGCAACCTGCCGATGCTGCTGGCACCACTGCCAAACAATTGTGGTTCACCGGGCCGCGCTGTATTGAACTGCGCCAAGCACCACTGAGTAATCCGGGGCCTGCACAGTTACTGATTCAAACCCGTTGCTCAGCAATCAGCGCTGGCACGGAAATGCTTGTTTACCGCGGACAGATGCCGCAGCAGATGGCCTTGGATGCCAGTTTTGAATCCATGCAGTCCACGCTGGAATATCCTCTGCAATATGGTTACGCCTGTGTTGGGGACGTTATTGCCATGGGTGCCGACGTGCAGCCTTCCTGGCTGGGGAAACGCGTATTTTCGTTTCAACCACATGTAAGCCATTACCTGACAAATGCTGATCAACTTATTGTTGTTCCAGATGATATTGATGACAGAGCAGCCGTTTTTTTAGCTAACATGGAAACTGCCGTCAACCTCGCACACGATGGTGCGCCAATGATCGGTGAGCAGGCAGTGGTGCTTGGTCAAGGCGTTGTGGGGCTGTTATTGGCGGGTATTCTGGCGCAGTTTCCCCTCAAAAATCTGGTGACGCTGGATGGCTTTAGCCAGCGGCGAGCGTTTTCAGTTGCGGTAGGTGCTCAGGCCAGTTTTGATCCGCTGACACAGTCTGATCTTGCCAGGCACTGCCTTGGGCAACTAGACGGTGCTGACCTGATTTATGAAGTCAGCGGTGTGCCGGAGGCCTTAAATCTGGCGGTGGAACTGAGTGGCTTTGAGAGCCGTATCGTGATTGGCAGCTGGTATGGCAACAAGTCTGCGGTGATTGCGCTGGGCGGAGATGCACATCGCAACCGATTACAGATCACCACCAGTCAGGTCAGCACGCTGGCATCGTCGCTGCGTGGCCGATGGGATAAACCCCGCCGCTTTGATACCGCATGGGATATGATCCGGCGATTGCGGCCTGACAAGCTGATCAGCCATCAACTCCCACTGTCGGATGCTGCTGCGCTTTATCACTTGCTTGACACCAACCCAGGTGATGTTTTGCAGGCGGTGTTTTTGTATCAATAAACCGGTTGCATGGCCGAACGGTAGCCGCCATCATGTTTCGCAAGTTTTCCAGTATTTCCACCAAGGACATTGTTATGTACAGCGTTGCCGTTACCAAAGATTTTATTGCCAGACATTTTCTGATCGGTGGAGACTGGGGCAGTGAAAATTTTCCACATGCCCACCAGTATGTGGCTGAAATCAGTATCGAGGCAGCAGAACTTGATAAACACGGCTACCTGGTTGATATCGTTGATATTGAGTCGGCGCTGACAGCGATTGTGAATGACTTTCGCGACAGTCTGCTCAATGACAAGCCAGAGTTCGCGGGCTTAAATCCCAGCATCGAGCATTTCAGCCGCATCATCTGCGAACGCATGCTGGCCACGATTCATCCCCCGGGAAACGGCGTGCTGCAGGTCAAGCTCTGGGAAAATGCAAGCTGCTGGGCAGCCTACCGTAAAGCGTTTTAACGCAGCGCCCGCACGCACAGCACGCCGGCAATCAGCACCAGCACATCGCGTAGACGCATGATGGCGATCAATCCCAGTGCGGCGCTGGCCGGCAGTCCCAGCGCCTGAAACGACCAGAAAACCGAGGCCTCCAAGGTGCCGATGCCGCCCGGTAGAGGCAGCAGCAGTGCCAGTCTCATGGCCACTAGTATCAACACCAGGCCGCTGGCAGACAGCGCAATATCAAAAAAGCCTAATACCAGCCACATCTCCACAATAATCAGCACCCAGCCACCCAGCGATAGCAATAAGGCCATCGATAACACCGGTTTTTGTGTGCTGATAGCCCGACGCAGATCGCTGCCCAGGGATTGCCAATGATCGTCTATCGCTTGCAGGCGAGGGTTGCTGAGCCAACGCGCGCTGAGCTTCTCCAATCTGCTCGACAGCAGGGCTGGCTGACGGATGACAACCATCGCCAGTCCTGACAGCACCAGCAGCGCACCAGCCATCAATAGCAGGATCTGTTGCCAGTTATTGTCTGCCTGCTCACCAGCGCCGGACACTGGCATCGACATCAGCAAACTGATGCCCAGAATCAGCATCAGGAAATTGATCCACAGCTCAAAAAAGCGATCCAGGCCCAACGACAGAATTGCGCTGTGTATTGCCATGCCTGTTCGTTTGTGCAACCAGTAGATCTGTAGGGGTTCACCACCAAACTGCGGCCCGGGCGTGATAAAGCTGACGGTCTGTCCTGCTTGACGAATGATCAGTAGATGGAAAAATCCTATTGTCCCCCGCACCATGCGTGTCAGCATAAACCAACGGGTGTTGCCTGCCAGAACAACCAAAAGATTGACGACTGCCCAGGCGCTCCATTCTGTCCACGTCAACTGGCTCAGTGTAGAACCGATATCTGCCAGTGGCATCTGACTGAGCGTCCAGCTGACCAGGGCCAGCGCCACCAGCCACAGCACGGTGCCTGCATGGCGGAATTGCAGCATCAGGCACCATCCTGGCGATTGACCCAATGGTCATCGTGTTGCCAGAGACTGAAACGTCCGCAGCCCAGCAACAGAATGGCAATACTCATAAACAGGCTCAGATAAAACAGGGGGTCAGACACCGCAATCGGAGTGTTCCACGCCAGCACCATCAGTAACAGCATCGCGCCTGCGCGCCCGGCGACACCGGCGGCCATCATCAGTACACTGACAAATACCAACAAAACTGTAGGCATATCCAATGTTCGGGTGAACGGATCTGCACTCCAGGCTAAGCAGACAGCGGCCGTCAACAAAACCCGCGCTGCAGGCATTAAAACAGTATCAGTGGCACGTTTTATGTACTCGAACAGCGCCTTTTGCCTTGGTTCGAACGGATTGATGCGCCCGCTGACCACACACCAGTCCACCAGAAATCCGATCAGCAAAGGCAACATAAAACCAGCGCCTGCCAACACCGTGACCCCGGCGTCAAATGGCGGCCACAACACCACTGCTACATAGCCCATCTGGAATCCGGCAAGTGTTCTGCGCAGTTGACTGGGCGCCAAGGGATAGACCGGCAGTTTTTTACCTTGGCGCATTTTTATGCCAGCGACAAACAGGTAATAAGCAACACTGACCAACAGGTATGACCAGTGAATTTTACCCAGCAGCAATGCCAATACCGGCGCAACCATCAGTCCCAGTGCATCAAACAAGGTGTCGAGTTCAGCGCCCAACTGACTGGTACGCCCGGTTTTGCGGGCGATAAAACCATCCACACGATCAAACATGGCGGCGATTGAATAGGCGGCGGCAGCGATCCACACAACAATCGCGGCGTCCGAAACAATCGCGGGAATTGCCAGGCAACCGCCACAGGCGGCGATCAGCCATCCGCGTGCCAGTGTCAAACGATTAGCCCAGCCCAACCCCGCAAACAGGGGTGCGGACGCGTCGATCCGATTCAGGGTCAGCCGCGGACGGGTCAGCAGATAGACCAGCAGCCACAACACAGAACTGACCAGCAACCAGGGCAAGCTGCGAACAAACGCTGTGAAAAAAGTGGCAAACAAGGACACGCCGAACAGCATCAGCAATCCCAGGATACAAATGCTGCGCAATTCTATCTGCAGAGATCGTATGTCGTTGGCTTGAGTCATAACCCGGCAGTGCCGTGCAGCGATTTGTGTTATCCGATGTAGCTCATGATTGCGCCAGTCATTCCGCCTAACGCAAGGATAGTAGACGGCAGAAAGGTCAGCATGTACCCGGCGCCGCGTGACTTGGGATCCTTGACATAGGAACGCAGGTACATTTGCCGGCCAATGATAAACACCACGCCAAGGGCAGCGGCGATGTCGGTACTGACGTAGGTTGCAAACACAAAAATGGAAGGCAAAAACAGCACCAGACTTTCCAGAGTGTTCATGTGCACGCGGTAATAACGTTCAAAAATCGGGTCGCCGGACACGGCTGGTGCTTCAACTTTGTACGTCATGCGCGCCTTGCCTACCAGCGCACCAAAGACGGTGTACTGAATCAACGACGCTAACGCAACAATGGCTACCAGTTCCATTTTTTTTATCCTTATACTGAGGGTTGATGTTGTGGGTGTCAGGCTATACAGGCTGCCTGATGTCAGGGATCATAGGCATGCCGCAGGTATTGCACAAGTACCCGGTAGTTATTCACTCGTAATGGAAAGTCCACAGCATGACCGAGCATAAAAAGTCAGCAGAAAACAGCGCTGATGCAATCGCCGACTACTACAACAACAATACCCGATTGTTTCTGGGGCTGGGGGGCAGTGGTGACGTTGCGGCAATCCATCGGGCGATCTGGGCGCCAGGTGTGACCGATAAGGCACAGGCATTTAATTTCCTGAATGTCTGCGTGGCCAATGCGCTGCAGCCCTGTGTGCACCTGTCAGATGGCAGCCAGCCACAGTTGCTGGATCTTGGTTGCGGCGTCGGTGGTACATCTACTTGGCTGGCACAGGCGCTCAATGTCAACGTGACGGGTATCACCATCAGTTCGGAACAACAAAAACTCGCGACGCAACGGGCCAAACACCTGGGGCTCGAAAATCAGGTGCGTTTTGTTCGGGGTGATTTTGCGGCGATGCCTGCGCTGGATGCCAGTGATGCCGCATTTGCCATTGAGTCCTTTGTGCATGCCAGTGATGCCGGGGACTTCTTCAGCATGGCTGCGCGCTTTGTTAAGCCCGGGGGAAGGTTGGTCATCTGTGATGATTTTTTGAGTCCGCAGATCAGTGCCCGGGACAAAACAGCAGCCGATGCCTGGATCAGGCGTTTTCGGCGAGGCTGGCATCTGAACAATTTGGTGAGTGCTGATCAGGCTGTGGCTTCAGCCTCACAACAAGGATTTGATTTACTCGAGTCCCATGACCTGTCAGCCCACACGCGTTCCTTTCATCCGTTGTTGTTATTGTTTGTCAGCCAAGTGACCCGCATTCCCTTGCCCTGGTCATATTGGAACAATCTTGGCGGTGGTACGGCATTGCAAATTTGTCTGCTGAAATCGTGGACACAGTATCGAGTGCTGGTGTGGCAGCGCAGGAAGTGACTTGCAGGCACAACTATGTTGTTCTGCCAGTGGATTCCTGATCATTTCCGTTGTAGCCTTCGGTTTGAATTGAAACGGTTTCCGGAGATAAACCATGATGCGTCGCTCACGCTTGTCACTTGCCATATCCGCAGCTTCTTTGTTTTTTGCAGCGCAGTCTTTTGCTCAACCCCCGATTATTCAGCCCGGAGCCCCGGGACAGACCAGTCGTCAGATCAGTATCGAGGAAGCCTCCGCGCTGGCGGGCACCCGCGTGACTGACGCGGACATTACCTTCATGCAGGACATGATCATGCACCATGATCAGGCCGTACAAATGACGGCGATGATTGATGGTCGCAGCCAGCGCGATGAGGTCCGCCAATTGGGTGAACGTATTTCAGCGTCTCAGGATGATGAAATGCAGTTTATGGTGGACTGGCTGGAGGAGCAGGGGCAACCCGTGATGCCTGCTGTGGCTGACCGCACGCAACATGCGCATCATTCCGGGCATTCAACCATGACCGGTATGCTGACTGATGCCGAGCTGGCCAATCTGCGTGCAGCACAGGGCAATCAGTTTGACACCTTGTTTATGCAGTACATGATCAAACACCATCAGGGCGCAGTGACCATGGTGGATGAGTTATTGGCGAAACAGGGTACGGCTCAGGATCCGGTACTGTTTGAGTTTATTTCTGAGGTTAAGACCGAACAGAACAGCGAGATAGAGCGCATGACAATCATGCTAGCCACATTCTCGCCCGATCCGCGCGTCGGCCTGGGCGCTGGTTACTATGATGCTGGTCAGGCGTCCATGAACATGAATATTTTGGCAGCGCTGCCCAAGCCGGATGGTTTTTTTGATCCTGCCAATCCTATGGGCTTGCCGATGAGCCGTCTGAATCAGGCCGGTGAGGAAGCCGGTGAAGAGGATGAAGAGGCAGAGCCACGTCCCAGTCTGCTGGATTTTGCCAACACCGATATGGCATTTTCCGGTGATGTGATGATTGCCGGTAACTATCACGGCTTTAATGCCTATGACATCAGCAATCCCCTGAGCCCGGTGCATTTGAGCTCTGTAGTGTGCCCGGGTGGCCAAGGGGACGTATCGGTGGTCGGCAATCTGCTGATCATGTCCGTTGAGCAGAACCGTGGCCGACTGGACTGCGGTCTTGAAGGGGTCACCGAGCGTGTCAGCGGTGAGCGCTTCCGGGGTATTCGTATATTTGACGTCAGTGACTTCCGCATGCCGGTTCAGGTGGCTGCGGTGCAGACCTGCCGCGGTTCACATACGCACACGGTGGTAAAGGACCCTGATGTTGATGGCAATCTGCTGGTGTATATCTCTGGCACCAGCTATGTCCGGCCTGGTGAGGAACTGGATGGCTGTATTGATGATTCTCCGTTTGAGGACCCGAACTCAGCGCGCTTCCGTATCGAGGTTGTTGAGATACCCACGGCAAACCCACAAGATGCACGGATTGTCAGCCGACCTCAGGTGTTCACAGATGCAGCTTCAGGCGTGATTGCGTCACTTTGGGAAGGCGGTGATCACGGCCCAGGTACCAACAGCACCGGCGAAACCAATCACTGCCACGACATTACAGCGTTCCCGCAGCTTGGTGTGGCCGCGGGTGCCTGTTCAGGCAATGGCATCCTGTTTGATATCTCCGATCCGTTAAATCCGCAGCGCCTTGATCAAGTGGTGGATACCGGATTTGCTTACTGGCACTCGGCAACATTCAACAACGATGGCACCAAAGTGCTGTTTACAGACGAGTGGGGCGGTGGTTCGCGTGCACGTTGTCGTTCATTTGATCCGATGAACTGGGGTGGCAACGCCATTTATGACATCGTTGATGGCAAACTGGAGTTCCGCGCACATTACAAGCTGCCGGCACCTCAGTCTGAGGAAGAAAACTGTGTGGCACACAACGGTTCATTGATCCCTGTGCCAGGCCGCGATCTGTTTGTGCAATCGTGGTATCAGGGGGGTATTTCGGTGATGGACTTTACTGACTCATCCAACCCGGTCGAAATTGCTTACTTTGACCGCGGCCCGGTAGATTCCGAGGAGCTGGTGATGGGTGGGTACTGGTCGTCTTATTGGTACAAGGGTGTGATCTACGGAACTGAAATTGCCCGGGGCGTGGATGTGTTTGAAATGGTGCCGAGTAATTTCCTGTCTGCCAATGAGATTGCGGCGGCAAACCTGACGGCGACTGCGGTGCTGCACAATCCACAACAGCAGCAGCAGATTGATTGGCCAGCGGAGCCGGTGGTTGCGCTTGCGCTGATGGACCAGTTGCGTCGTGATGATGCATTGCCTGCGGCTCAGGATCAGGCCTTAACTGCTGCGTTGGATCGTGCGGCGACAGTGCTTGAAGATGGTAATGGGCAGGATGCAGCAGGTGCTGAGCAGCTTGAGGCTTTGGCGGTTGCGTTGGCGGGCAGTGCGGCGTCAAGTGAAGGTAATACGCAGAAGCGTTATGCTGGATTGGCATCCACAGTGAGGGATATTGCTGCGCGATTGCGTTGAGACATAAATGCGGTCATCTATACCGATGGCCGCATTAATGGGTATTGCGATAACCACCAACAATGGAGATAGAAAAAGCACTAAGGTGATCGTAGACGACGGCCGCAACCGGCACCGGCAGCCGCGCCGGATCGGCCTCATCCTTTGAGAGGACGCCCGGCGCTGCGCAACTCGTCCTCAGGTGCTGCGCACCTTGCGAACTCGGACAGTGCTCGCGCTGGTTCGGGCGTCCCCTCAAAGGATACGCGCGGCCTGATTGATCCGGCGCGGCTGCCGGCGCCGGTTGCTCACTCTGCATTCACTGATCGGGTATTTTCCGATTCTCGTGCTCTTTGTAATATACATCTTTCAACCATATGTATTTAATAATAAAAATATGAGGCTCCCATGTTGATTTTATCCAGAACAATACGTCCGGTGATGCTATTGCTGCTGACGGGTGCGTGGATGTCCGCTGGACACTCCCAGGATTTGTCTCAGGTCACGGTAACGCGTTTGCTGGACGAGCCGATCATTACACCGGCGTTGGATGCGCGTATGGGTAGCAATATTCAGGGGCCATCGCTGATCAGGGTGCCGGAGTGGATAGAGAATCCGCTGGGTGCCTATTACCTGTATTTCTCTGACCACAAGGGCGAGTACATCCGGCTGGCGTATGCGGATGCGCTGGCCGGGCCCTGGACGGTGCATTCACCGGGTACGCTGCAATTGTCGCAGTCTCATTTTCCTGAAACCTGCCCGCCGTGTTCAGTACCGGAGGATAGTGTGGTGCCAGCGTATGCGCACATTGCATCCCCCGATGTGATTGTTCGTGAGGATCGTCAGGAGCTGGTGATGTATGTGCATGGTCGTGAGCCTATGGTGCAAGTGACACGCCTGGCCACGTCATCTGATGGCATTGATTTTGATGGCGCGCCTGAAATACTTGGCCGCCCTTACTTCCGCACTTTCCAGTACAAGGACGCCTGGTATGGGCTGGCGATGCCGGGGTTTGTTTATCGCTCGCAAGATGGTTACACAGGGTTTGAGGAGGGACCGCGTTTTTTTAACAACGACATGCGTCACTCTGCGGTGTTGGTGCGAGGTGACACGCTGTATGTGTTCTGGACACAGGTAGGACATGCTCCGGAGAGCATTCTGCTGACTGCGATTACCATGGGCGATGATTGGTCAGCATGGACAGAGTCAGCAACGGTGGAAGTGCTCAGGCCAGAGCGCAGCTGGGAAGGTGCTGATTTGCCTTTGATCCCCTCGGTCAGGGGCGACATCACTGTTCCGGCAAATCAGTTGAGAGACCCCGCGGTGTTTGAGGAGGACGGCCAGGTATATCTGTTGTATTCGGTTGCCGGTGAAAGTGGCATCGCCATCGCCCGCGTGGATGGCATCCCGCACCACTGAGTTATGCCGGTAGACAGTGTTAGAGATTAAATCGTTGTCGCAAAAACAGCGCGATTCCTTCTTCGTTGTGGTGGCCGATGACTGCGGTTGATGCTGCTTTGACTTCATCTTTGGCATTGGCTGGCGCATACGCTTCATCGGCCATGGCAAACATACTGAGGTCATTGTCGCTGTCACCAAAACACAGTATACGGCTGACCCCCAGACTGCTGCCCAGTTGTTTCAGGGCGTTGCCCTTGCTGGCCTGGCTATGATGGATGTCCAGCCATTTAAGATCCTTGCTTTCCATTGCCATACCTGAGTAGGACACCAGATGGAGTTCGTCTGCAATATTTAACTCAATGGCACTGATTTTCAAACTTGAACCGAGCATGCTGACATTGGTAATTTGTGATTTTGCCGGCATTTCACTCAATGGCAAGACGTTCGCAGACAGGCGCGAGAAAAACATATCCTGCAGCCGCTTTTCATATTCATGTTGAACCGGCGGGTGATAAATGAAGTGTTTGTGATCGTCAGTCACGCAGTGTACAAACGGGGTGACATTTTCAGAAATTGCCGCTCGAATAACGTGTTCTGCTTCTGCATTGCTCAGAAAATTTCCCAGCGACAGTGACTCGCTGCCCGGATCCCAGACAATAACGCCATTGATGTAAATGTGCGGTAATAAAAACCCGTGACCCGCAATAATTTCCTGTGCGGAATGTAAATTGCGGCCCGTGGCAACCGTGTAGGCGATGTTGTTAGACGTCAACAGCTTGAGCGTTTCAGCGGTGAAGTCTGAGATACGGTGGTCAGCGCTCAGCAGTGTGCCATCCAGATCAAATACAACGAGTTCCATGATGATGCGCGTACCCTGACTCAAAAAGTTAAGGAACAAGCATAAACCAAAGCAATGGTATCTGCTATTGGCCGCACTGCTTGAGTCAATGTTATGCTCCTCGGTATATCAAAATCGTAAGGGTTTTTTGTGATCTGGGATAAAAATAATCCATACATAATCATGTTACTTGTCGACAGCAGTGACATCGATGAGTTGGGGCATGTCAACAACGCCGCCTATGTGCGCTGGCTTGAGCGTTGTGCCTGGCGGCACTCCGAGTCATTGGGGCTGGGTGTTGCTGAATACAAGACACTGGACAGGGCCATGGTGGTGTTGCGCCATGAAATTGATTATCTGGCGGCCGCCTACCTGCATGATGAGGTGATGGTAGCAACATGGATAGTCGCATCTGACAATAAGCTGCGCCTTACACGGCACTTTCAGATTATGCGCCCCAAAGACCAGGCAACCTTGTTGCGTGCGCGCAGCAATTTTGTGTGTATTGAACTCAGTAGCGGCAAGGCCCGACGCATGCCGGAAATTTTTATACAAACCTATGGCAAGGCAATAACAATAAGTTAGCCAGGAAGTCATTATGCGAGAACGTGCCAAACAGCAGATGCCCATGGTGTTGCTGACGCTGCTCAGTATTATTCAGGCGCTGGCGCTCGAACTATTGTGGTCTCACATCGAGGCAACGCCAGAGCGGGACGCACTGCCACAATTATTCCAACCTTAACAAGACTACCAATCAAAAAAGGCAATTTGTATGACTAAAAGTATCTTTGCGCTTGGCGCGCTGGCATCGGCATTGGTATTAACCCCAGGTATTACGCTTGCACAAACAACCGTTATCCACGCCGGCTCTTTATGGGATGGCACCGGTTCAGCCATGCAGCAACAAATGACCGTGGTGGTGGCTGACGGTGTTATTCAGTCGGTCACTCGTGGATTCACCCCGCCGCGACCTGATGATGTGCTGCTGGATCTGTCAGACAAAACCGTGCTACCAGGGTTGATTGATCTGCACGTGCATATCGAAAGCGAAACAGCACCCAATTCCACCGCCAATGGCTTTACCCTGAACCCGGCAGATATTGCCTTTAATTCTGCTGTTAATGCGCGGCGTACCCTGGAAGCTGGTTTTACCACTATTCGTGAACTGGGTGGCACCGGTGTCAATATCGCGTTACGGGATGCCATTAATCAGAACAAAGTGGCAGGCCCACGCATCATCACCGTTGGTAAAAGCCTGGCAACAACCGGAGGCCATGCGGACCCTACCAATGGCTGGCGTGATGATTTGATGGGTGAACCCTCGCCTGCGGATGGGGTGATCAACAGCCCTGAGCAAGCGCGTGAGGCTGTGCGTCAGCAATATAAAAATGGTGCTGACCACATCAAAATAACTGCGACAGGCGGAGTGCTCAGTGTGGCCGCGAATGGTCAGAATCCCCAATTTATGACTGACGAGCTGGAAGCGGTCGTCGAAACCGCGCGCGATTATGGCATGCACGTGGCCGCTCATGCGCATGGCAAAGAGGGCATGCTGCGAGCAATCCGTGCGGGAGTGCATACCATTGAACACGGCACTTACATGGATGAGGAAGTGATGGCGGCGATGGTTGAACATGGCACCTGGTACATTCCAACTATTTCAGCCGGAAAATATGTCGCGGAGCAGGCCGAGATTGAAGGCTATTACCATCCGCTCATCGTGCCTAAAGCCCGCGAAATCGGGCCGTTGATACAGGACACCATGCGTCGCGCCTATCAGTACGGCGTCAAGATTGCATTTGGTACCGATGCCAGCGTGTTCCCCCATGCACAAAACGCCCGTGAGTTTGAATACATGGTCGAGGCCGGTATGCCTGCCGATGAAGCCTTGTTGAGTGCTACCTCAGTCGCTGCCGAGGTGTTGGGTCTGCAGACGCAGATTGGCACCTTAGAAGCAGGTAAAAGTGCGGATATCATCGCCGTGAACAACAATCCACTCAATGATATCCAGACCTTGCAGAACGTGCAGTTTGTCATGAAACAGGGCAGGGTTTACTCGGACTGATGGTTTTGTGAGCCCGGTGAGTGGCGAAACACCTGCGGCATGTCGCTGGAGACCTTGGCGCCAAACACCGGGTCGCGCTTCTCCAGAAAGGCCTTTACGCCTTCTTTTCCGTCTTGCTGGCTGGTGTAAAACACCGCCAGCGACTCCACTTTGTGAGCGTCAACAGGGTGGGGCAGCGCAGGGTTCTGCAGCATCATCTGCCGTGCCAGTGCAATGGCAACCGGTGAGCGATGGTTGATATAACTGTGCGCCAGTTTGCGAGCGTGTGCCATCAGTTGATCCGCGGGAACGGCGGCTTTGGCCAAACCTTTGGACACCGCATCTGCACTGCTAATCAACTCGCCGGTATACACCCAGTCCAAGGCCTGTGAGATGCCAACCAGTCTCGGCAGGAACCAGGTGGAACAAGCTTCCGGTACAATGCCGATCTTGCCAAATACAAAACCCATGCGCGCATTGTCTGCTAACAAACGCACATCCATCGCCAGTGTCATGGTGGCACCCACACCCACAGCAACCCCATTAATAGCGCCAATCACCGGTTTGTTGCAGGCATAAATGGCCAAAGACACTCGGCCACCGGTATCGCGGAC
>JBFZEG010000105.1:0-3510 GCA_041306975.1 Gammaproteobacteria bacterium
GGAAAAACGCCAACAACACAATCACCGTCAACATGCCACCCCACAGCGCGGAGTTGCGCACGCTGTCGATCGACTGCTGGATAAACTGGCTTTGATCCTGAATGACAATCATGTTGATATCCGGCCGCTCGCGGGAAATGCGCTCGGCTTCCGCGCGAATCTCTCGGGCAACTTCCACCGTGTTGGCGCCGGATTGTTTACGGATACCCAAGCGGAGCATCGGTGTTTCATTGATTTCCACAAAGCGGCCGATGTCGCGTCTATCCAGCGACACCTCGGCCAGATCGCCCACTCGAATGGGCACACCATTCACATTGCGGATAACGGTATCGCGCACTTCCTGGACGTTGTCGTATTCACCGCGTGAGCGCACATACAAATCACTGAGGCCACGCTGCACATTACCGCCGGGCAGGGTGGAATTTTCGCGGCTGATCGCGCTGCTGATGTCGTTCATGGTCAGCCCGCTGGCCAGCAGTCGGTCGCGGCTGACTTCCACACGAATTTCGCGGTTGATGCCGCCCCAGATATCAATCGCGCCAACCCCGGGGATCTGTTCAAAACGACGCGCCAGATCGCGTTCAAGGATGCGCGTCAGTTCCATCATGTCGAGGGTGGACTGCGCCCCGATCACCACAATCGGCTGATCATCCGGATTAAAACGGTTGATCCGTGGTGCATCGGCTTCGTCGGGCAAGGAGCGTCGCACACGATCGAGCGCCTCACGCACATCATTGCTGATCAGATCGATATCCACGCCCTGCGCAAAGCGCAGCGATACCGACGCACTGCCTTCACGCGAGAACGACGTCATTCGTTCAACGTCGGGCACAATCGACAGGGCATTTTCCAGCGGCTCAGTAATCAGCAGCTCGATTTCTTCGGGGCCGACGTTGGGGTAACTGACCTGCACGGATAATTCAGGCATTTCAATGGCCGGCAGCAGATCCACAGGTAAAAACCGGAAGGACAAGGTGCCCAGCGTGATAATGATCAGGAACACCATGGTGGTGGCGACGGGTCGTCTGATCGAGGTTGTTGTTATTGCCATGGTGCGGGTTCTCGTGTGATTGCCGAATACAAAGTTACCAACGGTGTCAGTGTTCAGCTTTCTGCAACAGGTGCTCGCTGCTCGCGGGCGCGGTCAATAATTTCAAACAGATCACGGCTTTGTTTACGTTGCATATCCATCATGCGCTGCCATTCCATCAGCCGTGCGCGTGCAGCGGTGATGTTGCCGACCAACAGGTTCTGACCCACTGTCACCACCCAGTCGCCTTCTTTGATGCCGCGCACACCAGTGGCCATACGACCGCTGGCGACAACAGAAACCGGCACAAAACTCACCGGCAGCTCCGGGGTCAATGCGGGCGCGCCGTCAACTTCTGCCACCGGCCGGTATTCATTGCCCGGTGGTGGCTGTAACACAAACACCCCTTCAATGCCGGTGCGCGGATGGCGATAGATGGCGCTGTTGGGTATCAACACGGCTTCTTCCGACTGGCCGTAAAGCACGTCAACGGTCACAAACATACCGGGGCGCATGATGTTGTCCACATTGGCGACATCAATGTACGCCTGGGTGCGCAGCGTATTGCTGTCCAGAAAGGGTGACAGCCGGGCGATCTGCCCGGAAATCTGCAGGTCAGGCCAACTCTCGGAATACAGATTTACCGGCATGCCCTGCCTGATGTAGGTAAGGTTGCGTTCGGTCAGCAGGATCTCAACCTGCATCTGCGACAGGTCGCCGATCAAAAACAGCTGCGAACTGGGGCCGGCGATCTGCCCACGCTCTGCATTACGCAACCCGATAGTGCCGCTGGTCGGCGCACGCACGATGGTGCGGTCCAGCTCCATCTGCCGCTCTTGCAGCTGTGATTCGGATTGACGCAACTGTGCCTGGCGCAGATCCAGATCGGCCTGCGCAACCGCGACCTGAGCGCGGATGGTCTCCAGTGCTGATTCGGTTTCCAGCTGCCGCGCCCGCAACTCTTCGACGCGGCGCAGCTGATTACTCAGCACCTGATAATTGGCTTCTGCCTGCCGGTTCTGCGCGCGGGTGATCTCCAGCGCAGAGCTTGCCTGCTGCAACCGCTCGCGGTATTCGGTATCGCGGATCTGTACCAGAGGGTCGCCGGCATTCACAAATTGACCGTTATCCGCCAGCACATCAATTATTGGCCCGCTGACTTCCGGGTAGATCACCGTCTGATTACGCGCGGTCACCTGGCCGGTGAGGCGCTCTTCCAGCGGTAATCCGCCCAGCTGTGCGGCCACCACTTCAACGGCCGGGATAACCGCCTGGCCACCTGCGAATCCGCCACCACCAAAACCACTGCCGCCGAAACCACCACCAAACCCGCCGGGGCCACCGCGTTGCGGAGCTTGCTGGGCTGTTTGTTGAGCTGGCTGTTGAGCTGGCTGTTGAGCTGGCTGTTGAGCTGGCTGTTGAGCTGTTTGTTGCTGAACTGGCTGCTGAGCTGTTTGCTGACCGGGAGCAGGTCCGCCGGGCGTGCCCGGAGCTTGTGCACCCGCAGGCGTTTCATTTTCGCCGCTGCAGGCTGCAAGCATCAGGAAAACAGACACCAGACCAAGACGCCTGACCTGGATAAACAACCGGCGCTGGCCGGGATGAATCAGATTGCTCATGTTATTTGTCTCGTGACTGTGCGCTGTCATGTCATACGTGGATACTACGCGATTGCGTCACTGCAATCGTGTCAAAGGCGAGCAAATCCTATGGATTCATCGCGCAATTACGCACATTCGTGGAAAGTTGTGACAAGACGTTTCAGCGTCAGCTAAAAATACAGATTTTTGACAGATTTCATTTGCTTGGCATCAGCGTTTATGTGGTTTACCTTAGCGCCGCGGAATGACTGAATTTTTCTTGAAACAGATTAGGATTTTTTATGAGTGGTTGGGACAATGCAATTACTGGCAAACCTGGCACAGGCGCCGTTAACTCTCACAGTTTCGGGGGCGCGGTCAGCTTTTTCCGCACACCCTTTGCCCGCGATCTGAGCGGCATCGATGTAGCGGTGATGGGAATTCCCCTTGATATCGCCGTGACCAATCGCTCGGGGGCACGTCTTGGCCCGCGCGCGATCCGTAATGCCTCCATGTCGCTGGCCTGGGAGCGTCCCTGGCCGTGGAAAACAGATCCGTTGCAGGCTCTGAAAGTGGTCGATTACGGCGATTGTGAAAATACCATGGGCGGCGGGCTGACCAGTGTCCGGCATATTGAGCAGGGCATTTCTGATGTGCTGGCAACCGGCTGCGCAACGCTGCTACTCGGTGGCGATCACTTCATCACCTATCCCAGCTTGTGTGCTCACTTCAAAAAACATGGCCCAATCAGCCTGATTCACTTTGACGCGCATACCGACACCTGGCCCAGCTCGGGTGAAGGTATCAATCATGGCACCATGTTTTACAAGGCTGCCAAAGAAGGCATCGTTGTGCCGGAGCGCTCGATTCAGATTGGTATCCGCACCACTAATGACGACA
>JBFZEG010000115.1:0-6924 GCA_041306975.1 Gammaproteobacteria bacterium
GAGGAAGAGGTTCCGGCGCTGGAATCCGGCCAGATTCTTATCAAGGTCATGTGGCTGTCGCTGGATCCGTACATGCGCGGTCGCATGAATGACGTCAAATCCTATGCCAAACCGCTGCAGATCGGTGATGTGATGACCGGGGAGTCCTCAGGACAGGTTGTTGCATCACGCTCTGATCGGTTCCAGGTGGGTGATTATGTGACTGCACACATGGGTTGGCAGACCATGATTGTGGCGGATGATGACGAGCCGCGATTGATGAAGGTAGATCTGAAAAATGGCACTTTGTCCGCGCACCTCGGTGTAGTGGGTATGCCTGGCCGGACTGCATTCTACGGATTGATGGAAGTTGGTAAACCCAGTGCAGGTGAGACGCTCGTAGTTGCCGCGGCCTCGGGTGCTGTCGGTTCAGTTGTCGGACAGATAGCGCGGATCAAAGGTCTGCGGGTGGTTGGCATCGCTGGTGGCGAAGACAAATGTCGTTATGTCAGGGAAGAGCTGGGATTCGACGAATGTCTGGACTATAAAACCGGCAATCTGTCTGAGAAGCTCAAAGCTGCCTGCCCTGATGGTATCGATATCTATTTCGAAAATGTGGGTGGAGATGTGACCCGTGCGGTAGCCCCCTTATTGAACAAAGGCGCTAGGGTTCCCATCTGTGGCTACATATCCAACTATAACGACCAGGACATCACCCAGGCAGAAACGCCGTTCCATATTCTCAAAGCGCTGGCAGATGTGCCGGAACACCGGTTTTTTGTTGTCACTGAGTGGCAGGACAGTTGGCAGCAGACCACCGAGCAGTTGGGCGCCTGGGTGAGTTCCGGTCAGATCAAATATCGCGAGTCCATTGGTGAAGGTCTTGAGAACGCACCGGAGCTGTTCCGGGGTTTGCTGCGCGGTCGCAACTTTGGCAAGCAGCTAGTAAAAATAGCGGACTGATAGTGATGAGCAAAATCAATTCAGGATTTGAGGTGCAGCAACTGTTCTCTGTAGCAGGTAAAACGGCGCTGGTTACCGGAGGCAGCGGAGGACTTGGGCTGATCATGGCCGAGGCTTTGCTGCGTGGCGGTGCAAAGGTGCTGATTGCATCAAGAAAACAGTCAAAGTGCGACGAGGCACAGGCCTATCTGTCAGCGTTTGGCGAATGTTTCTCGATGGCGGCAGATGTCTCTGTTGCTGAACACAGGCTTGCGTTGCGCGATTACGCCAGCTCGGTGTTTGGAACACAGGGGCTTTCAATTCTGGTTAATAACGCTGGCGCCAATTGGGGGGCCAGCATTGAGCAATACCCTGACGATGCCTTTGCCAAAGTCATGAATACCAATGTCAACTCAGTGTTTTCATTAACCAGAGATCTACTGCCATTATTGGAGGTGGCTGCCGTTGATCTGAATCCTGCGCGGGTCGTGAATATAGGTTCGATGGATGGACTTCATGTGCCCATTGTTCAGCGCGTGCCCACGTTTGCCTACTCGGCCAGCAAGGCAGCCTTGCATCATCTGACCCGAACGCTGGCCGTTGATCTTGGGCCGCGCGGCATAACCGTGAACGCTATTGCGCCTGGGTTTTTCCATTCAAAAATGGCGGACCACGTGCTCAAGGTCTATGGCGACGATATTGCCAGTGATAGCCCGCTTGGCCGCTGTGGTGAGCCAGAGGAAATTGCCGGCGCTTTGCTTTACCTCGTCTCCCGCGCTGGTGCCTACACCAATGGAATTGTGCTGCCCGTCGATGGCGGGACACATATCAGCAAGGGTCGCCGGGACTGGATGGACGCACCCGGGTAAATGTCTTTTCAGCCATAGGCCTCGCTGTTATGATTGAGGCGAGTAAAATTCATTAAAATTATAATAGCCTTGGGTTGTCGGGTATCTCGTCACCCAGACTGTCAGTTCTAAAGGGGATACATCATGGGATTGTTCGACCTGACCGGTAAAGTCGCTCTGATTACGGGTTCTACCAAGGGTATTGGACTGGCGATTGCCCATAGAATGGCTGAGGCCGGAGCCAAGGTGGTCATTTCCAGCCGCAACCAGCCCGCCTGTGATGAAGTGGCTGCCGATATCAATGCCAAAGGCGGTGATGCGTTCCCTTTTGCCTGCAATATCAATTACAAAGCACAACTGCAGGCGCTTGCAGATAAAACCGTGGAACAGTACGGCAAGATCGATATTCTGGTCATCAATGCAGCGCTGAATCCCTTCTATGGCCCCTCTCAGGACATTCCTGATGACGCTTTTGACAAAATCATGAATTCCAACATCGGCAGTGCACATCGACTTTGTCAGATGGTATTGCCGGGTATGGCAAAACTTGGTGGCGGCGCGGTCATCATCGTTTCCTCGATTGCGGGTATCAAGGGCAGCAATGTGCTTGGCGCTTACGGCATCTCTAAAGCGGCTGACATGCAGATGGCGCGCAATCTGGCTGTCGAGTGGGGGCCACACAATATCCGCGTGAACTGTATTGCCCCAGGTCTTATACGCACAGATTTTGCGCGCGCTCTGTGGGAAAATCCGGAGACTTATCAACAAACCGTTTCAAAGTATCCGTTGCGCCGTATCGGTGAGCCGGATGAGATTGCCGGTGCAGCAATCTATCTGGCGTCGGATGCCGGCAGTTTCACAACCGGACAAACATTGGTTGTTGATGGAGGCGGGACAATTACCGGGTAGATCAGCACGGGGTAACTAAGCTGCCGCTTGGAAACGCTGCCGTTTGATGCAGCCACTGCTCTGAACACTATTTGTTACAACGACTGAACATTGAATAATGAGGAATAAAAAATGAATCTGGGGCTCTCCGAAGAAATGCAGGAAGTGCGTGAAAAAATTCGCACGTTTGTGGAAGTTGATGTTGCGGAAGTTGAGCACGAATACCACGAAGAAGTCAGTGTCGGCGACCGATGGTCACATACACCGCGCCAGGAAGAAATTATGGAGAGTCTCAAGGCCAAGGCGCGCGCGCTGGGTCTGTGGAACTTTTTTCTGCCCAAAAGCCAGGGCGGTGCTGGTATCAGCAATCTTCAATATGCGCATCTTGCTGAAATCATGGGTCGCAGTCGCCTTGCTTCAGAGGCCTTTAACTGCAGCGCCCCTGACACCGGCAACATGGAAGTTCTGGAGCGATACGGCTCTCAGGAGCAGAAAGACCAATGGTTGAAGCCCCTCTTGGCAGGCAAAATCCGCTCGGCGTTTGCAATGACAGAGCCTGATGTTGCCTCCTCTGATGCCACCAATATTTCTACCCGCGCCGTATTAGATGGCGACGACTGGGTTATCAATGGTGAAAAATTCTACATCTCCGGCGCTGGTGATGCGCGCTGCAAGATCATGATTGTGATGGTGGTGACCGACCCGGACGCACCTAAACACAGTCGCCAGTCGCAGATTCTGGTGCCAATGGATACCCCCGGTGTCGCAGTGCTGCGTCCGATGGAAGTGTTTGGCAAAGATGATGCACCTCACGGGCACATGCACATTCGTTTCAGCAATGTACGCGTGCCTAAAGAAAACATTATTCTGGGCCGCGGCCGTGGCTTTGAGATCTCTCAAGGCAGGCTTGGACCAGGGCGTATTCACCACTGCATGCGTTCCATCGGTGCAGCAGAACGCGCACTGGATCTGATGTGCAAACGCGCCCTGAGCAGAGAGGCGTTTGGCAGACCGCTGGCTGAACTCGGCGGTAACTATGATGTGATCGCCGACAGCCGTATTGAAATCGAAATGTGCAGACTGCTGGTATTCAAGGCCGCCTACCTGATGGACACCATCGGCAATAAAGCCGCTCGTGACGCGATTTCACAAATCAAAGTGGCTGTGCCTAATATGGCTCTGCGGGTTATTGATCGTGCCATTCAAATGCATGGCGCTGCCGGTGTGTCACAGGACTTCCCGCTCGCGGCGCTGTGGACATCACAGCGCACACTGCGACTGGCGGATGGTCCGGACGAAGTGCACCGCCGGGTGATCGCGCGCAAAGAGCTTGCCCAGTACTCGTGATGTTCTGTTGGCACTGATGAGTTTTTGATCAAGCAACGCAAACCCGGTGATTTATAAAGATCATCGGGTTTTTTTATTTCTGTTTGTGACTGTCAGGTGTTGGTCTGTCAATGAAAGTGTCACGTAACAGCCGCATGTTAATGTGAAGAAACAGGATGCGAACCCCTTGAAGATTGCCATTATTGGGACCGGTATAGCCGGTCTGACTGCGGCTTACAAGTTAAATGCCCAGCATGACATCAGCGTTTTTGAGGCGGCAGAGCGCATCGGCGGTCATACCGCGACGATTGATGTGCACCTTGATGGACAGCGCTACGCCGTTGATACCGGATTCATTGTCTACAACGACTGGACTTACCCCAATTTCATCAGTCTGATGAATGAATTGGGTGTGCAGTGGCGTGAATCGGATATGAGTTTTGGTGTCAGCTGCTCGCAGACCGGGCTGGAATACGCTGGGGTTACTGGTCAGTTTGAGATGATCAACAGCCTGTTTGCGCAGCGGCGCAACCTGTTGTCGCCTTCATTTTTGAGAATGCTGACCAACATCCTGTCGTTTAACAAACAAGCAATCAGCGATGTTGAGCACGACAAAATTCCAGACATGACGCTCCGGCAGTATGTTGAGCATCACGGATTGAGTCAGATGTTTACCGACTTCTACCTTGTACCGATGTGTTCTGCAATCTGGTCCACGCCATTTTTGCAGATGTACGAATTCCCTGTGCGCTTCCTGCTGCCGTTTTTGTATAAACATGGCCTTATCAATGTCAACAACCGCCCGCGCTGGCGCACCTTGTGCGGAGGTTCCCAGGCCTATCTTGGGCCGATGACGGCGGCATTTGCTGACAAAATCAGGCTCAATTCACCTGTGCTTTCGATCACCCGGCATGAGCACGGGGTGGAGGTCAGCAGCGCAGCCGGTGTAGAAATATTTGATCAGGTGATCCTGGCCTGCCACAGCGATCAGGCCTATGCGCTGTTGTCGGATGCTGACAGTCTTGAAACCGAGATTTTGTCGAGCATCCGCTATCAGCCCAATGATGTGGTGTTACACACTGACGCAACGGTCATGCCGCGCACCCAGCGCGCGTGGGCCAGCTGGAATTACCATCTGGGCCGTGACCGCTCCGGCTTGCCTCGCCTGACTTACGATATGAACAGGCTGATGGGGATCGCAGGTCCGCATCATTTTTTTGTCAGTCTAAACCACACCGATCATATTGATCCCGAAAAAATTCTCGGCCGATATGATTACGCCCATCCGATTTTCACCCGTGCAGGCGCACAGGCACAGACCCGTTGGGAGCAGATTAATGGTGTGCGTCGTAGTTGGTTCTGTGGAGCGTGGTGGGGCAAAGGCTTTCATGAAGATGGTGTTGTCAGCGCGCTGCGTGTTGTCGACGCAATTCATAAAGCGGGAAGCTCGATTGCTGACAGCAGCAGGGCTGGTTACTGAACGGGCCCCTGCCCTAAACAGCGAGTGCCTTGCTTAAACAGCGCGTGCCTTAACCGGCCCGGATCAGGTCAGGCTGCCTGCACTGCTGGCCGGCTCGACAGTGTCCGTGTTTTCCCGTCGATACAATTCACGCACCTGCAAGGAATGCAAATCAAGCAGCATCAGTCTTGCAAGCAGATACGGACCGACTTTTGGGGAATCGGCCAACGCTGCCGGAGCAGGTTGCTGCTGATCTAACACCGTAAACAAAATGCCATCCTCCAGTGGTGACCACTGCACATGAGTGATCGGTGCTGTGGACGTAAAGGCAGTCCATATCTCGTCAGGATTATTCAGGCTGCGCAGCTTGAGTGTTGACTGGCCGGAAAGATTCTCCACAAAAGCCAGCAGATCGCCGTCCGGAGACAGAATTGACAGACCTGTATTACTGCCGGCGTCAGGGTTTAACCACGGCGCTGACTGAAGGTCGGCAGTGCCGGCAGGAATATGAAGCGAGTTCAGCCACTGCGCCCCCATTGGCAGGGAAGGCTCATCGCTGACGACACGGTCTGAAAGTGAGCCGGATACGCTATGCGAATCAATAGCAGGTATCGATGCTAGCAATCTGTCTGGATCGGCTGTCACAAAAAAGCCTGATGACAAAACCAGCGACAGAGCTGCAGTTGCAAATGCGGTGCATATTGCCACCGTCATGCGTGAATGAGACGCCAGCCAAACCGATCCAAAGTGCCCTTCGCCCACATCTGCTAAAGGCTCGTAGGTGTCGCGGGTTTGTTGAGATATGTCTGGAGCTATTTCACCAAACCGCAAACTCGCGTTAAGTCTGTAGCCCCTTTTGGAGACGGTCTCGATTGGGGTGTTGCGCACAGTGGCGGTTTCGGCTTGTGTGGCTGTGGACAGTGCTTTGCGCAAATCGGACACGGCGCGTGTGAGTGAGTTCTCGTTGACGATGACTTTAGGCCAGAGTGCCATCATCAATTCATCGCGACTGACCACATTTCCGTCAGCAGCCGCCAATAAACAGAGCAGGTGCATGACCCGTGGCTCAAGTTGACGGCGGATAGTCCGGTTTCCGGCTGCGCTTGTCTGAATCATATTGCGTTGAGGGTGTACCTGCCATGCGCTCATCTCAAGAGCGGCGGTATCTGACTCGGTGCCGGGAGCAGGAGAATTTGGCAGTAACAGCCACGGTTGCCCAAAACACGTCGGTTGTTCAGTGCGTTGATCACTGGCCGGATTGCCCGATGCAGCAGTAAACCCTTCCGGTAACGCCAGCGTGGTGATTGATTTAAAACGGTTCGTTTGAGCAGGCATTCTGATCACCTGTGCTTCATTAATACCCTGTGGATAAGGTTTGCAGCCTGAGTTTGCCACAACTCGATGACTTCTTTGACTGCAAAAACCGGCATTAGTGCCATCTTCACAAAATCTGGATATTTTTTTCCGGATTTGTTCAGGTTT
>JBFZEG010000166.1:0-3060 GCA_041306975.1 Gammaproteobacteria bacterium
GATAGAACTACAGGCATCACTAACACAGGGAGCTCCTACTGTATGCAACCCAAACGTCGCCTTGCGCTCCAAGCCGTACTCTACGAACTATTTGCTATCGTCCTTGTCGGGCCTGGGCTCAGTTTCCTCTTCGGGCAGTCCATAAGTTCCTCACTGGGACTTGCAGCAACCCTTTCAACAATTGCAATCGTCTGGAACTATGTTTTCAATATGCTTTTCGAATCGTGGGAACGCCGCCAAGAGAGTAAGGATCGCACTTTGCGCAGACGCTTGCTTCACGGCACTGGATTTGAAGGAGGCCTTGTTGTCCTCCTTGTTCCAGTCATGGCGTGGTGGCTCGAAACCACTTTAATCACAGCATTCATCACGAATCTAGGTCTACTGGCATTCTTCTTTCTCTATGCGATTCTCTTTACGTGGGCGTTTGATCGAATCTTTGGCCTACCAACATTGATAAACACATCCGAAGCGAGTGATGCCTAACAATTCGCTCAACGGTCCGCTTTGTACGGTCCTGCGTTCTCTGGATTTTCAGAAAAAATTGTGGTTTTTCCTTTACACTTTATTGATGGCAGACGACATGGCATCAAATACGTCACGTAAAACTAATCTAGAAGATGCGAGATTCATGCGCATACGCCCTTCGCCACCGGCTCCGTAATTAGACCCGGCATTAAGGTAAACACCCGAATTCTCGACTAGCCAGTCTTGAAAGTAGTGCTCCGGGCTTCGCTTAGACAGGGCAGTAGCAATTTCAGAAGCGCCAATTTTTTCCATTACTTGACTAACGTCAAGCCAGCTTAGATAGGTACCTCCAGCGTTATGATATTTGAGCAGCGGGATATTTTCCTTAATATAGCTTTCTGCATACCTCTGATTTTCATCAAGATAGGCTAACGCCTGATCGAACCAGTCCGCACCTTCACGCATTGCAGCTTCATTGGCAATTATCCCAAGTGTGTTTAGTTCGGCGCGATGGTACTCGTTCACCCGAGCGAGCAGGGCGGGGTTTTTGGAGTAGAAATACGCTACTTTCATGCCAGCGAGATTGAATGTTTTGCTTGCTGCATTGAATGTAACGCTATTATTTACAACTGCCTTATCTGGCAAGCTTTCAAAAGGAACAAAAGTGTAGCCTGGGCGTACGATGTCTGACCATATCTCATCAGATAAAACAATTATGTTTCTTTCAAGACACATTCTTCCAATTCGCAATAGATCATCGCTGTCCCAAACGTTACCGGTTGGATTATGCGGATTGCACAAAATGAAGGAGCGGGTATCAGGGGTCATCTTAGATTCAAGATCGCTCCAGTCGATCGAATAACGATTGTTTTGGAAGATCATCTTGCTTTCGCTTATCTCTACTTTTGCGGCCCTACAAATAGTTTGGAACCCGTCATAAGCAGGAGTTAGCGTAAGCACCTTACTACCCGCCGGGGAGAAAGAGCGTAACGCTGCAATCATGCCAGTATAGACTCCGCTGGAAACAGTAATAGATTTGGGATCTATATCCAGGTTACGGCGACTGCCGTTCCATTCAACAATAGCCTCTTTAATAGAGTCTGTATTGCTGACATAGCCAAACACCGGGTTCTTAAGTCGCTCCTCAAGCGCCTCTACGATACAAGGAGGCGCCTTAAAGTCCATGGTAGCAACTCCCATACCCCACCGTAAGTTTCCTGATGGATAACTGACTCGTGGTGAATCTGATCGGGAATCATTTGTTCCGATAAGACTGTATGGAGTGTCGAAATCAAATTTATTAGACGCCATCCTGGTCAGGCCATTAGCTGAGGTCGCTTCTGCATCATCTAACCCGTAAACCATTCGAGGGGATGAGCCAATAACGCTAGTAGCGCCAGCGATTGCCGTTAGCCCAGCTGTCTTGATAAATATTCTTCTATCCATGGATCTGTTGATTTGATTTTTCATGAATGCATCCGCTTTTTTTTATTAGTAAATCAAACGATGCGCTTTTTTATATAGATGTCAATCTTTTTTTAATGCTTTTGTTGTGAATAAAAAGTTTTTTGCAAACACATTTTTAGATGCGCTGCGTCTAGTTGCCCCCGGTAAACCGGACACCACCAATGTTGGCCGCGCGCGGACGGCCAAATAGCCCTGCCCGCAGCATTTGTCGTTATGTCGGCGGGGTTCTGGGCGAATTTAGGGGAGATAGTGACAAGGGGGTGTCAATGGGGTTAGCTGGCTTACCCGGAGCTAGCCTACCGAGACCTTATGACGAGCTCCGCCGCAACGGGATAATGGTCCGACGGCCACCGCCCGTCCACGCTGTGTAGCACGGTGACGGCACGCTCCACAGTGACGGGTCCGCCAACCAGAATCCAGTCGATACGGCCCTCGCGCCCCGGCGGCGGTGGGCCAAAACCGTTTGACGTCAGCGGCGGTCCCTCCTGCTTTTCTGCGACTACCCAGGCATCACTGAGGCCATCGCTCGTCGCGGCATGCCACGTCTCGCTGGTTTCTGCGATGGCGTTAAAGTCACCCATGACCACGACCACGCTCTCAGGAGGATGTTGCGCGATGTGCGCATTGATTTGCTCCGCGGACTGGATCTGACGAGAGCCGCCACGTATCGTGAAATGCGTGTTGTAGACGTAAAATTGTCGCAGAGTCTCGAGATGGTGGAAGCGAGCCCAGGTGACGATGCGGGCGACCCGACCACGTTGAGTCGGCGGATTCGGATCGTCCCCGAGCCCGACGCCTCCGTTCAGACCACGGTCGACGCCCAACCATCGGTACTCGGACATTTCCGACTGGAGAAAGTCAATCTGCGCCGTGAGAGCCTCCTGCAGACCGAGGACTTCGGGGTCTAAGGCTCGAATATTGAATGTCATCACGTCGAGTTCGAAGGACGTGTCATCCGATTCTGCTTGCTGGGCAAACAGCGTCACCGGGCTGGCAGACAGTACGACCACCGTCAGCACATGGACAGCGAATCGATACCGGGTGCGCTTCACGGATACTTTTTCATTACAGTGTAGAAGCCGAAAGCCGGCGACATTCGAATACAACAGATTGACGACGGGAGAGCTG
>JBFZEG010000180.1:0-7661 GCA_041306975.1 Gammaproteobacteria bacterium
TACCGCGAAAAGACCGACGTCTTCCTGGACGCGCCTCCCTTGCTGGATCCGCGAATCAAACAGACTGATATGTCGGCGGTGTGGCCGCTCAATGACAGCTGGCGCATGCTGGGACGCTGGAACTATGACCACAGCAACAGCAGGAACCTTGAAACCTTCGCAGGTGTCGAATACAGTAACTGCTGTGCAACCGTTCGCCTGATCGCCCGCGACTGGGTCAATGACTACGAATTTAACGAACTGAATACCAGACAAAACCGGGGCATCTTTTTCCAGCTTTCCCTGCACGGCCTTGGCGACCTCGCCGGTGGCGGTCTCGACAGCCTGCTCGGCAACAGCATCCCCGGATTCAAGGAGCAAGACAGTAATGAGTAACAATTTCCGACAGTTTCTGACCCAGGGCCGACTCGTGGGCATCAGCAGCGTCACTGCTGTGCTGATGATGGCCGCGGGCGCCCATGCCCAGCCACAGGTGCTGGACAAGATTATTGCGGTGGTTGACGACGGCGTTGTGCTGCAAAGCGAGTATGAAGAGCGCGTTGCCGAGGTTCAGGCGCGCGCCACGCAGATGAACATGGCACTGCCCCCTGCCGATGCCCTGCGCGAACAGGTGATGGAAAGTCTGGTCATAGAGAATCTTCAGCTGCAACTGGCGGAACGTGTTGGCATTCGCTTTGATGATGACACCCTGAACCGGGTAATTTCCGATCTCGCACAGAGCAGCAATATGAGCTTTGAGCAGTACGTCAGTGCGTTGCAGGCACAGGGTGTCTACACACAAACCCGCGAGCGCATTCGCCGCGAACTGGCGGTCAACGAAGTGCAGCGCGGCATGGTCAATCGCCGTATCACCATCACCGACCAGGAAATCGACAACTACCTGAGCTCCGAAGCTGGTCGCATGGCAATGTCTCCAGACTATCTGGTCGATCAGATTCTGATCCCGGTGCCGGAGTCCGATTCAGAAGCAGTGCGTCAAGCCAAGGAAGCCTTTGCACGTGAGTTGTTTGACCGACTGACCGCAGGCGCTGACTTTGCGCAGGTGCGCATGGAGTCTCAGCAGGCGGCTGCTGCCAACCCTCCACGCGGTTTTCAGGTCAGCGGCGGAGAACTGGGCTGGCGTAAGGCCGATCAGCTGCCCAGCCTGTTTGTAGACATTGTGCCCGCCCTGACCGTCGGGCAGATCAACGACCCCATCCGCAGCGCTAACGGTTTCCACCTGATCCGGTTGTCGGATGTACGCGGCGACTCTACCCGTCTTGTCAAACAGACTGAGGCCCGCCACATCCTGATAGCCCCGTCCGAGATACGTACTGAAGATCAGGCGCGGCGCCTTGCGGAATCGGTGCATCAGAGAATTGTTAGCGGCGAAGATTTTGCAGTGCTGGCACGCCAGTTTTCCGATGACACCATGTCTGTTGTTGCCGGCGGCGATCTGGGCTGGGTCAGTGACGGCGGTATGCCACCCGAATTTGAAGAGCAGGTCCGTAGCATGGAAGTGGCTCAACTGAGCGCACCGTTCCGTACCAGTTTTGGCTGGCACGTTGCAGAGGTCACCGGGCGCCGTGAACAGGATCTGAGTCGCGACTATCAGCGCCAGCAGGCGGAGAACGCACTGCGTCAACGCAAATTTGATATTGAACTCGAAAACTGGATGCTGGAAATCCGGGACGAAGCCTACGTCAAAACCATCAACTGATTATTGACCATGCCAATGCAACTGGCTATCACTCCCGGCGAACCCGCTGGCATAGGTCCGGAACTGCTGATTCAATTGATTCAGCAGCCCGCGCACCTGCCGGCCGACTGTGTGCTGATTGCGGTAGCCGATCCGGCACTGCTGCAGGCACGCGCGGCACAGCTTGGCCTGCCTCTGACACTGCACGCATGGCAACCCGGCATCCCTGCGCGGCAGAGCAAGGCCGGTGAGTTGTGGGTACTACCGGTTGAACTGAAAGTACCGTGCACGGCAGGCGCTCTGAACTCCGCCAATGCCAACTATGTTCTGGAAACCCTGCGCCTTGCCTGTCAATTGTGTGAGGACAAACACGTCGACGCCATGGTCACTGCACCGGTGCACAAAGGCATCATCAACGATGCCGGGATTGTATTCTCCGGTCATACGGAATTTCTTGCTGAGCAGTGCGCTGTTGAACAGACGGTGATGATGCTGGCCACCGAGGGATTACGTGTGGCACTGGCCACCACTCATCTGCCATTAAAGGATGTGGCATCGGCGATTACGGCGCCGTTGCTGACCCGTGTATTGACCATTCTGGATGCTGACCTGCGCCGCAAATTTGGCATTGAACATCCGTTTATACTGGTGTGCGGATTAAACCCGCACGCGGGTGAAGGCGGCCATCTGGGGCGAGAGGAAATCGACATCATTAGTCCGGTGCTGGATAAACTGCGCGATCAAGGCATGCACCTGCAGGGACCTCTGCCAGCAGACACCCTGTTTACTGACAAATACCTGAGCAAAGCCGACGCTGTGCTGGCCATGTACCATGATCAGGGTTTACCGGTACTCAAATACAAAGGTTTTGGCCGCGCCAGTAACATCACGCTGGGACTGCCGATTATCCGCACCTCCGTCGATCATGGCACAGCACTTGATCTTGCCGGTACCGGCACTGCTGACACTGGTAGTCTGCTCAACGCCATCGAAACCGCCTGTCAGATGATTCAGGCGCAACAGCGGGCAGCGGGTCAGTTGTCACGGAGCGGGTCGTGAGCCAATACAGCAGCCAACACCCGATCACGCAGCCTGATCATCAGGCCCGCAAGCGTTTCGGGCAGAATTTTCTGCACGATGCCCATATCATTCGCAAAATCATCCAGGCCATTGCACCGCAGCCCGGCCAGCATTTGCTGGAGATTGGTCCGGGGCAAGGCGCGCTCACCATTCCGCTGGTCAACAGTGGCGCAACACTGGATGTGGTAGAGCTGGACCGCGATCTTGCCGGGTGGCTGCAGAATCACTTTACCGATTGCGAACGCTTTACGCTGCATGTGGGCGACGTGCTTAAATTCGACCTGCACACACTGACCCAACTGCCGCGCAGCATCCGCGTGATTGGCAACCTGCCTTACAACATTTCCACACCCTGTCTCTTTCATTTGCTGGAGTCCGAAGCATTGATTGATGACATGACGTTTATGTTGCAGAAAGAAGTGGTGCAACGCCTTGCAGCCACCCCTGACGATGACGAATACGGGCGGCTCAGCGTCATGGTGCAATACTTCTGCAGCGTCGAACATTTATTTGATGTGCCACCGGGGGCATTTAAACCTGCCCCTAAAGTCACCTCAGCTATTGTGCGATTAAGTCCGCACCGTCACACTAAAGAACAGGCCGTCGATACCACACTGCTGAGGGATCTGGTGAGGACGGCATTTTCGCAGCGGCGAAAAACGCTGAGAAACTGCCTGAAGCCGATGATTGGCGATCTCGATGCGCAGGCGTTGCCCGTTGATCTGGCACTGCGACCCGAGAACCTGACGGTCGCCGATTATGTCAGACTCAGTAACGCAATCTGTCGCATGCGAAGTGACGCAACACTGTAAACGTTGTTCCGATTATTTGAAGGTGATTGATGCCAGACGCAGTACAGGAGCTTATAACGATGCCGGAATCCAGTCACGACAGGTCCGCAATCGAAATTTCCGTTCAGACACAATATCTGCCGGACCAATCAGACCCGGCCAACAAGCGTTTTGCCTTCTCCTATACCATCGGCATCGAAAATCATGGCAAAGAGTCTGTCAAACTGCTGTCACGTCATTGGTTGATAACGGATGACAACAACAAAGTAGAAGAGGTCAACGGACCGGGCGTTGTGGGACTGCAACCGATGATCCATCCCGGACAGAAATTTGTCTACTCCAGTGGTGCCGTGTTAACCACACAGTTTGGTACCATGCAAGGCAGTTACGAAATGCTTAAGCCTGATGGCAGCCGCTTTGAAGCCCCCATACCGGCGTTCTTGCTGTCTCGGCCACACTCGGTGCACTGACGCCCGGAAGTCTGATGGCAACATATGTAATAGGTGATATTCAAGGGTGTTACAAACCCCTGCGACGTCTGCTCAAGTCGGTCAATTTCCAGACAAGTTCTGATGCCCTGTGGTGCGTGGGTGATTTAATCAACCGTGGCCCGAAATCACTGGACACCTTGCGTTTTCTGCGTGACCTCGGCAATGCCGCCACCATTGTGCTTGGCAATCATGACCTGCACTTTCTGGCGCTTTATCACGGTTGCACCCCTGAACTTGCCACAAATCGTCATACGCTGGAAAAGTTGCTGGCGGCACCGGATTGCGGTGAGCTGGCGCGCTGGCTGCGCTACAAACCCCTTGCCCATTACGACTGCATCGCAACCGAACAAGAGGGTGTGCAGTTTTACCTGATGGTGCACGCAGGCCTGGCGCCACAATGGGGTCTGCGTCGCACCATGGAACTGGCCGCAGAAGTTGAACTGGCGCTGCAAGGCCCTGAACATCTGGATTTCCTCAAAGCCATGTACGGGGATTTGCCCGCCCAGTGGAGCAACAGTCTCAGCGGCTTTGAGCGCCTGCGGGTGATTTCCAATTACCTGACACGCCTGCGTTTTTGCAACGAGCACGGGGTGATGGACCTGCAGATCAAGGAAGGCGCCAATAAAGCCCCTGAAGGTTATAAACCCTGGTTCCATTTTGAACGCATCACACCGGCCACCAACATTCTGTTCGGGCACTGGGCCGCGCTGGAAGGCGTTACTGACAGGCCACATGTGTACGCACTGGACACCGGCTGTGTGTGGGGACGCGAGTTAACCATGATGCGCCTTGAAGACCACAAACTGTTCAGCGTCTGATAGACTCGGCGCACCATGAAAATTTACCTTGTTGGCGGCGCTGTGCGTGACACCCTGCTTGACCTGTCCGGTTCCGATCGCGACTGGGTGGTGGTGGGCGCGACCATTGAAGAAATGCTGGCGCAAGGCTTTAAACCGGTTGGCAAAGATTTCCCGGTGTTTCTGCACCCGCAGACCGGCGATGAATATGCGCTGGCCCGCACCGAACGAAAATCCGGAACCGGTTACAAAGGTTTTACGGTGTACGCGGCGGCCGATGTCACGCTGGAGGAAGACCTGCAGCGGCGCGATCTCACCATCAACGCCATTGCCATGGATGATCAGCAGCAGATCATCGACCCCTGGGGTGGACAGCGCGATCTGCAACTCAAACTGCTGCGTCACGTCTCACCTGCCTTCAGTGAAGACCCGCTTCGCGTGCTGCGCGTGGCGAGGTTTGCCGCACGCTTTGCGCCCCTAGGCTTTGGGATCGCCGATGAGACGCTGGCGCTGATGCGCGACATGGTGGCGTCAGGCGAGCTTGAGCACCTGATTGCCGAACGCGTCTGGCGTGAAATCGACACTGCGCTAGGAGAGAACCGTGCGCGGGTTTTTGTTGAGGTGCTGCGCTCGTGCGGCGCACTGCGTGTGCTGTTGCCCGAACTGGATTGCCTGTTTGGAGTGCCGCAGACCGCGCTCTGGCACCCGGAGATTGATACCGGCATTCACGTGCTGATGGTGCTTGACCAGGCCTGCCGGCTGTCACAGGACAATGCTGTGCGCTTTGCCGCGCTGATGCATGACCTCGGTAAAGGCACTACACCGCCCGCGGAATGGCCACGTCATATCGGCCATGAAGCACGCGGCGCGCAGCTGATCGATGCGGTCTGCCGTCGTTTGCGCGTGCCCATCGCCTACGCAGAATTGGCGGTCATGGCCAGCCGCTATCACACACATTGCCATCAGGCGCTGACGCTGCGCCCGAACACCCTGTTAAAGCTGTTTGAGTCGCTGGACGCTTTCCGGCGCGCCGACCGGCTCGACAAGTTCCTGCTGGTCTGCGAAGCCGACGCGCGCGGCCGGCTGGGGCTTGAGCAGCAGCCTTACCCACAAGCGGACTATCTGCGCCAGGCCTTCAGCCGTGTGGCCGCTATCAGTGTGCCCGACCTGCTGCGCGAGCATCCGGTTGCCGATGGCCCTCGCGCCGGCGACACCATCCGCCGACGGCTGCAGGCCCGGCGCCTGCAGGTTCTGCGCGCGTTTGTGCAGCAACATCGCAGGCCAGCGTGATGAGCACAGACACGGTTACACACACCGCTGACAACGTCGCCCCGGTTGTGCTGATCACGGGTGCCGCCCGGCGCATCGGCGCGCGCACCGCCGACGTCTTCCATCAACACGGATACCGCGTGCTCATTCATTACCACCGCTCACAGACCGACGCGCAGGCACTGGCCCTCAAGCTCAATACGTTACGCACCAACAGCGCCTTTCTGCTGCAGGCTGACCTCAACAACCCCGGTGAACTGAAGGTGCTGGCGGATGCCGTGCTGTCACAACACAGTCGCCTCGATGTGCTGGTCAATAATGCCAGCAGCTTTTATGCAACCCCCCTTGACCGGGTGACCGGAGAAGACTGGGTGGATCTGATGGGCAGCAACGCACACGCGCCGCTGATGTTATGCAAGGCACTGGCGCCGCGCTTGCGAGCCAGTCAAGGCAGCATCGTCAATCTGACGGACATGAACATCAACCGAGGCATGGCCGGCTTCAGTGTCTACACCATGGCCAAGGCCGCTTTGCAGGCTATGACACGTTCACTGGCACGTGAACTGGCGCCAGAGATCCGTGTGAATGCGGTGTCTCCCGGCGCGATTCTGTGGCCAGAACATGCCAGCGATGCGGTGGCACATGCCCCGCAACAGGCCGCCATTCTGGCGGGCATTCCCATGGCGCGACTGGGCACCGCGGACGAGATTGCACAGACCGTGTTTTTTCTGGCACACCATGCGCACTACGTCAGCGGACAAACATGGCGGGTGGATGGCGGACGCGGCCTCTAGTGTTGCCAGAGCCGCGGATCAACGCGGTAATACACATGCAACTGTTCGTACAATTGTGGATGTCGCGCAGCCAAGGCATGCGGTCGTTCAAAAAACGCTTCGGTCGCCACCGCAAAAAATTCCGCCGGTTCACTGGCACCATAAAAATCCAGCACCTGCTCTTCGGCTTGCTGATACCTGGCCACGGGATCCTCCGCCAGCTGACGCAGGCGTCGGAATTCTTCAGTAAACACTCGCGACCAGTCTTGCAACGCCTGATGACTGCTTAACCACGGCGCACCATTGGCATGGCCAAACTGATTGTCCAGCTGATGGGCAAATTCATGCAGTACCACGTTGTAACCATCGGCGAAGTCAGCAGCACCACGTGCCACACTATCCCATGACAGGATGATTTTGCCGTCACTCCACGCTTCGCCAGCCAGCACTCTGGCTTTATGAGACACCAGACCCGATTCATCAGCCCCATCATGAGCTGCCAGAAACTCACTGGGGTAGACCAGAATGGATTTCAGACTTGAGTAATAATCACCCGGGCGCTGCAGTATCAACAGACACGCCTGCGCCGCGATGCTGATTCTGACCTCATCGGTCATCACAAATCCTGCACAGCCAACAAAACGCTTGTTGGCCATAAAGTGTTTGATCTGGTTTTTAAGTGCTATTTGCAGTCCTGCCGGCATGCGTTGGAAAAACGGCAAATCTCGCTTCACCACGCGCAGCCAGCGCTCAGGGAAGGGCTGCTGCTCAATGCGCCGGTG
>JBFZEG010000182.1:0-3364 GCA_041306975.1 Gammaproteobacteria bacterium
CCCGCTGGTAATCCTGAATTGCGCCGGCAAAAATCTCAGAGGCCGATGCACTGGCTCGGTTTACCAGCACAGCAAGCGGTCCGCCATACACAACACCGGCATCAGAGTCACCGTACGAGCGAACAAAACCATTACGCTGGCCGGAATAGCGGATCTGCACGGTTGGGCCAGATTCAATAAACAGACCCACCAGTTCGTTAGCCTCATTGAGCGATCCACCGCCGTTGTAGCGAAGATCAACAACCACGGCTTCAACATCTTGCTGCTCTAATTCCTCAAGTAATGCGCGCACATCACGAGCGGAGCTGCGGTAATTTGGCAGACCTGCGGCGGCAGCCTCGAAGTCAAAATAGAAGGAGGGCAGTGTGATCACACCCACTTTATATATCTGATCTTCCACTTCAATGTCGATCACATCACTGCGCGCAAACTGTTCTGACAGCTCAACCATATCGCGCACGATCACAATCTCGCGCGCAGCGGCTTCTCCGCCGCCCTCAGCTGGAATGACGCTGAGACGCACGGTACTGCCTTTTTCGCCACGAATCTGATCAACAACATCGTCAAGACGCAAACCGATGACGTCTTTCATCTCACCATCAACGCCCTGGCCAATACCGATAATCCGATCGCCGGCTTTTAACTCGCCCGCTTGCTCGGCGGGCCCGCCCTTGATCAGCTCCGCAACTTTAGTGTACTCATCCTCGGAGGTTAGCTGTGCGCCAATGCCTTGCAAAGATCCGCGCAGACCCATGTTGAAGTTTTCGGAGTCACGCGGAGAAAAGTAACTGGTGTGGGGATCAACAGTGCGCGCCACCGTAGCCAGATAGGCCTGGAACACGTCACGGTCATTGGTTTTTGCAATCTGAGTCAATTGGTTGCGGAAACGTTTACTCAGACGCTCCTGAATCAAAGGCAGCTCCATACCCGTCAAGGAGAGGCTGAGTGCACTGCTCTTGATGCGCTGACGCCAGAGGTCATCAAGTTCCTCTATCGTTTGGGCCCAGGGTGCGTCTTCGCGATCAATCAGCAACTCTTCCTGCGAATAAAAATCCAGAGTATCAAGCCCGCCCTCCACAAACTCCACCGCCCACACCAAGCGCTGCAAGAGTCGCTTGTGGTAAAGGTTATAGATATCAAATACCGGCTGCAGGTCACCGGCTTTGAGTGTGTCGTCCAGTGTGGCGCGCAGAGACGAGAGGGCAAGTACGTCAGAACTCAGAAAATACAGCTTCTGACCATCCAGCGCCTCAATGTAATAATCAAACAACGCGGCCGAGAATCGGTCATCAAAACTGACCGGCGAGTAATGCTTGGTTTCAAGTTCCCGTAGCAGTTCGATTGCTGTGCGACCGTACACCGGAATCGGTTCCATATCCTGATACAGCGCATCAACGCTGAGCACAGCAAGGACTTCTTCCTCGGCGGCGGCTTCCACCACAACTTCCTGAGTCGCAGCTTCCTGATCTGCAGCGTCCTGATCTGCAGCGTCCTGAGCCAGAGCCAGAGGTGCGCTAAGCAGCAAGGCCAACAGCAGAGACTTACCGACAGCGCTACCGGTGTTTTGCATGGCCCGATACCAGGGTTTTAATGGCACGCCGTGCTTGATCTCTTGATTTGCAGTACCCAACTTTACACCTCGCATGATGAATGTTCATGATTACGAGCGTCTTTCAACGATCCTGAAACAATGACTCTTGATATTACGTTTTATTGCGCTCTGTCAAGGTTATCAAGGTGACTTTACGTGACAGTAATGCCATATTTCAGTCATGTTTTATACGCTTGTTGCGCGCGCTTTTATGTCTCTCAACGCGCTCTACATCAATATATCGGTCAGTAATGGCACTCGACCCATGTCCGGCATCGTCACGCACATGCTCGCGTGGCCGGTACTTCACATCCTCTGATATCCCCGTATGCCGCAGCCAATGGACAGTTGCCCCGGCGAGTCTGTCTGCCTCCTCAAAAGACCCCTCAGAGCGCAGTTTGTCTTCAGCCAGATCAAAACATTTTTGCACAATCCCGCGAATCTGCCGGGTGCTGGTGATACCGCCTTTGCCGCGGGTTTTATGCACCAGCGGCGCTGATTCACCGGGCGCGGGCAGGGGAGTCAGACCCCGCGCAAGGCGATAACGCTTTAAAGCCCCGAGCATGGCGTTGCTCACAGATACTTCGCGCTCTTTATTGCCCTTGCCAACGGTCAAAAACCACCAGTTGCCCTCCAGATCGCGCTGAAAGTGTCCCATCTGCGGAATCCAGCGTTCCGTTTCCACTAACTCTGATATACGTAGATACATGCCAAACAGAGCACTCATGACAAACAAAGTTCGTTCGTGTTGCAGGGGATCATCAGCCGCCATCTTTTCAGCAGTCTCCAGCACAACATCCCACTGAATCTGCGACAACCTGCGGATTTTTTCCTGCCCCTGACGTTTGCGCAGGAATTTACCTTTCTGGCGAATATGTGCAACCGGATTAGCCGCCACATAATTTTCCTGCACAAGATAAGAATAGAAACTACTCAGCACGCCAAAAATTGCCTGCAATCCAGACTGCGAGAGACTGTAGGCCTGATCCTTGGCACACACGTAGGGTCGCCACTCGGGATTCAGCACGCGCTCGCCAGCCTGATCAATAAAGCGGGGCGCATGTTTATGCCCGGTCCAGTCATCGGGAGGCTGGCGGGCAAATTCGATATAACTTTCCAGATGCTCACGCTGAACCTCTTTCAAGGTATTACCGGCATGCAGCCAACACCATTGCAGAAAATGCTCAAGCTCACGTCGATAGGCCGTGTGTGTGTCTGCGCTGCCGCGATAGCTGAACAGAAACTCGCAGGCCCGCAGGTAGTCTTCAGCAGCGCCGACAGGGACGTGCGCCTTGACAGCCTCGGGCAACTGAGGGGGTTCACGCCACGGGTTGGGCATACTCTCGCGGGTGTCGAACAAAGGATGCAGTAATACGTTGATCTTGCTTTTCATGCCGGGACTTTTCATATCTGCCTGCGGTAAAGCCAGTGTGCGGTTGCTGCCAGCTGAAGGCAAGGTTGGCTATGATTTAAATATAATTTTCTTGCCCGGCACAGGTTTTTTTGCCAGCATGATTGCCGCTATGCAGCTTTCCTGCTAACACCACCTTTTACTTAATATAATGAGCTCAACATTATGATAATCAAAGCTATATTTTCCTGCGCAATTATTCTTGGCAGCGCTACAGCAGTCGCACAGCTTCAAGAACCAGCAAACCCTGCGCTCAGTCAGATTTCAAATTTCCGGCAGTATAGCGAGACCTTTGCCAGCGCAGGACAACCAACAGCTGAACAATTTAGCACCGTACGTGACGCTGGTTTTGAGCGCGTTAT
>JBFZEG010000185.1:0-33593 GCA_041306975.1 Gammaproteobacteria bacterium
CAGCTTGGCGTATACACCCCTGAAGCATTCTGGGTTGAATCCGCCACAAGTAATAATGGGAATAAAAAAGAAAATAAATACATTCTGTAAAAAAAATAGGCCAGCGATCACAACATGATGCTGGCCTGTTTTTTACTGCTCACAATAATGGCGGAGAGAGAGGGATTCGAACCCTCGATAGGGTATTAACCTATACGCCCTTAGCAGGGGCGCGCCTTCAGCCACTCGGCCATCTCTCCAAAATCGGGCGCAATCATAGCACAAGTTCTGAAGAATGGCAGAACTGATATCTAAAAATTCAAACATTACCCTGGTTGTCGTCTCCTTCGGAACCCCCGCGTTCCTTTTGGATTCTTTGATAAATTTCTTCCCTATGAACAGCGACATCTTTAGGAGCATTTACTCCGATTCGCACTTGATTTCCCTTTACACCGAGTACTGTCACTGTCACATCATCGCCCACCATCAGTGTTTCACCAATTCGGCGCGTTAAAATTAACATGATGTCTCTCCTTTCCCATTCATGATGTCCATGCAAGGCCCGTCTCAGATTCCTGAAAAGCACTCGCTGATTTACGTTAGTTCTGCGGATTCCCTTTCGAACCGGCCATCGTCTGATCGGTTCAACCCATTATTTGCAGTCATTTGCCCAAAACAAACGTCCGCGTAGCTTAGTACCACTTTTCATTCAGTGGGATCGCACACCAACTCCCACCAAAGACACCTTTGGGATCTTCTTATCAACGCTGATGCGAGCGGCACCAATCGACATGGCCACAGGCTCTATGATGTCTCGAGCCCGCTCGAATTCCTGCCTCTTCACGCTAAATGTGATAGTAGTCGTGGCTGACGCTGTTGCATTCTGAACAATAAAGTCAACGTAGATCCCTGCATCACCCCGCAGCCCCAAGCACCTTATATGCTAGACCTGGCACGTCCGGCATTCCTAATACAGTTACCTTTACTTCTTCTCGCGTTTACTCGATACCGAGGATCACCAGAGATTCCACTGCCTTATCTTCCTCAAGACTGATCAAAGTCCCCAAATGATCCTCAAAACTTAACACCACGCGCAACGGCCCTTTGTACTTGCCTGCAAATTCGACTGACCGGATTTGCAGCTCTTTAGCGGCGAACCTGTGCTCCAGTAAAAGATTTGGCAGCGCATCCTCTTTTCTGTAATACCATGGCCAGCAGCGTCATCGTCACTTGCCAACCGGTGGAAACCAATGCATCAAGCTCGCGTGGGCTGGGCTGATTTTAAATCTGCACAACCAAGGCTATCAAAACGATTGGGCTCACCGCTCATCGCCGAAACAACCACGACGATATTATTGCCAGCACTTCGACTTGCCATCACCCTGTCAGCTACAGCTTCAATGCGCTCCACAGAACATACTTACATGCCGCCAAATTTCAATACAGATAGCGCCATAAAAGTCCATTAGCCAAGTGTGTGGTGATTAAACATAAACCAACACGTTATTGCAACTTTAAGGGTCAGGCGAGTTTTTTTACAAAATCCGCAACGGAACCCAAGGCAGAATCAAGACCTTCCACTTCAGTTCCCCCGGCCATTGCCATATCCGGACGGCCACCGCCTTTACCACCGACCTGCAAAGCCACATGGTTTACAACATCCCCAGCTTTGAATCTGCCTGTCAGATCTTGTGTCACGCCTGCAACCAACGATACTTTACCGTCCTCGACCATTCCGAGCACCACAACAGCACTTCCTAGCTTGTTTTTGAGCTGATCAACGGTTTCTCTTAACGTTTTACTACTGAAACCTTCAACTTTTTTGCTAAGCAATTTGAATCCACCCATGTCAACCGCATCTAACGCCAGATCACTGCCTGCCGCGGTAGCAAGTTTCGACTTGATCTGATCCATGGACTTCTCAAGGCTTTTCTGTTGCGCTAATAACTGTTGCACTTTTTCCAGCAAGTTATCTTCGCCTGTTTTCAGTAAGTCACACACCGCTCGGAGCACCGATTCCTCTCGAGCGACATATGCAAGAGCACTCACGCCTGATACGGCTTCAATTCGACGCACCCCAGCCGCAATGCCTGTCTCAGACACAACTTTAAACAAACCTATATCGCCGGTGCGGTCGACATGCGTACCACCACAAAGCTCCGTGGAGAACTCACCCATCGAAACTACACGAACCTCATCACCGTACTTTTCGCCAAACAACGCCATCGCACCTTGCTGCATAGCCTGATCAATAGACATTACCCGTTTTGCAACCGGAAGATTGGCAAGCACCTGTGTGTTCACAAGCTCTTCAATCTTTTGAAGCTCTCCAGCGGTAACAGGTGCCGAGTGAGATAAATCAAATCGCAACCTGTCTGCTGTCACAAGTGAACCTTTTTGAGTGACATGCTCTCCCAGCACAACACGCAAGGCAGCATGGAGCAAGTGCGTCGCCGAGTGATTGGACATAATGGCGCGACGGGTTGATTCATCAACCTCTGCAGTCAAAGTGTCACCGACCTTCAGGCCACCTTGCTGGAGCTTGCCCTTATGCAGGACATATTCACCCTGCTTTTGTGTATCAGTTACGTAGAATTTTGTTAAAACATTCCCGGCTTGTCTGATTTCAAGGACACCTTTGTCACCCGCCTGACCACCAGATTCTCCGTAAAACGGACTGCTATCCAGCAAAACAACGGCATCAGACGCGCCTATGAGCGATTTTACAGACTGCAAGTTCTGGTAAATCGCCAACACTTTGCCTTGATGTTGCAGGTGCTCATATCCGACAAACTGAGTTGCAACCGTCGATTCAATTGGTAATTTTTCAACTGCATTAAACTGACTGGCGGCTCGAGCCTGCTGACGCTGTCCTTCCATCGCCTTTTCAAAACCATCCATGTCCAGAGTCAAACCATGTTCGCGCGCCACATCAGCCGTGAGATCTACCGGGAAGCCGTAGGTATCATAAAGCTTGAAAACCGTATCTCCGGGGATCACCTCAATGGAAAGACCAGCTATCGCGAGGTTAAGAATCTGCATGCCATTTTCCAGTGTTCGCGCGAACTGCTGCTCCTCTTCCCGCAATATTTTTTCAACACGAGATTGTTCATTTGCCAAAGCAGGATAGGCTGCCCCCATCTCGCCGACCAAAGCACCAACAAGACGATAAAAAAACAAATCTTTCACGCCCAACTGGTAACCGTGACGCACTGCGCGACGGATAATGCGCCGTAATACATAACCGCGGCCTTCATTTGAAGGAGTGACCCCATCAAGGATAAGAAAAGAACAAGAGCGGATATGGTCAGCAATCACTCTCAAAGACGTGTTTGTTGTATCTTTAATACCTGTAATTATGGACGCTGCCTTCAGCAGATTCTGAAATAGGTCTATCTCATAATTGCTATGGACATGCTGAAGCACCGCCGCCAGACGCTCAAGACCCATACCAGTATCAACAGAGGGTTTTGGCAAAGGGACTAGGGTACCGTCAACCTGCCGGTCAAACTGCATAAAAACCAGATTCCAGATTTCGATATAGCGATCGCCATCCTCATCAGGACTGCCTGGGGGCCCGCCCGCAACTTCGTCGCCATGATCAAAGAATATCTCAGTGCAAGGTCCACATGGCCCGGTATCTCCCATCGCCCAGAAATTGGACTTCTCACCAAGCCTGGTTACACGATCTGCAGAAACTCCGATGTCTTTGATCCATATCTCAGCAGCTTCATCGTCATCGCGAAATACAGTGACCCATAATTTGTCTTTGGGAAGTCCAAGTTCAACAGTTAAAAAATCCCACGCGTATTGGATAGCCTCACTTTTAAAATAATCACCAAAACTAAAGTTTCCCAACATTTCAAAAAATGTGTGGTGACGCGCTGTATAGCCTACATTTTCCAGATCATTGTGTTTGCCCCCCGCGCGAACACAACGCTGCGAACTGGTTGCGCGTTTGTATGATCGCTGTTCAGCACCAAGAAAAAGGTCCTTAAACTGCACCATACCGGCATTGGTGAACAGCAGTGTAGGATCATTGGAGGGGACCAAGGAACTGCTGTCTACCACTTCGTGGCCTTTTGAATTGAAGTAGTCCAGAAACTTCTGGCGGATCTCATTGCTCTTCATCTGGGTGTCCATTAAGTAACAGTCTGAATTGGATTTACACAGCGGGTCTGATCATAAAGGGCGATTATTATACTCTCACGCCACTGTTATTGAAGTCTGTCTCCGACAACGGCCCGACAAATGTTTGTGTTGCAGATTCACTCGTCAGGAATATCGATTTTACCGTTACTGGACAAAAGAATAGCAACCGGTCGTGTTTTGGGAAAATGCGATAAAACTATGGTTGTGATAATCAAAAAAGGTACGCACAAAAACATTCCGGCAACACCCCAGATAGTTCCCCAAAGCGCGAGATTAAACAGAATGACAACAGGACTCAGATTTAACGATGTCCCCATTAATCGGGGCTCGATAATGTTTCCGATAGTGATCTGCAGTGCCCCGATACAAAACAGCACCATGAAGAACAGTGAAAATCCGTCAGTAGTTGATTGCGCTAATGCAATGGTGGCGGGGAAAATGGTTGCAACAATTGATCCAACAGTTGGAATAAAATTAAGTAAAAAAATCAACGTCCCCCAGATCTCCGGGAAGTCAACTTCCAGCAGACTCAGCACCAAATAGCTCAACAATCCGGTGGCCGTACTGGTCAGTATTTTGATACTGATGTAACGCTGAATGTCGGAACGTACTTTTTCAATAATTTTTTGAACACGTTTTTCCTGTTCAACATCATTGATGAGCGCAGTGAGTTTTGATTTAAAATTTCCCTGTTCCCAAAAAAGAAACAAGGTGTAGATAAAAATCAGTATGCCGTCTGCGGCAAATCCCGTGAACGTAAGAGCAACCGCGGTAACCAGTGAAGAAAGATCCAGCCATTCAGAGATATTTTGCCACAACCCATCGGCAGGCAAACTATCTGAGAGCGGGAAGCGGGACCAATAGATTTGCAGATTTGCTTCATAAAACCTGGCGACAGAGCCAAGATCATTAAGACTACCACTGATAAATTGCACGATGATCGACAGCACCGCGACCAACACCAAAATCGCCAACACAATGCAAACTGGCCTGAAAAGACGGATGCGGCCGAATTTTATGCTCTGAAACAAACTGGCCAAGACGTTAATCAGAAACCAGAAAACTACAGCAATGACAAGCGGCTGGAAAAGTTGTTCTCCAACCACCAGCAGGTAAACTGTCAGTGCACAGAGGCCAGCAACAGCCGCATATTGCAAGACTTTTGATTGAAGTTGACCGACCATCAATGGGAACTCCCTGCCCTTGACTTGCTCATCATCCGAGTTATATGAACGTTTACAGGCTTGCGAATGCATCTATAACAATTGCCGGTGTCAGCAATTGTGGAAGGATTCTAGGCGCAGCGCCCGGATCAGCCGGATAAAGTATATACAGCGGCACACTGGGTCGATTGAACTCGTCAAGCACACGGCTGATTTCAGGGTCCTGATTGGTCCAGTCCCCTTTCATGTAAGCAATCCCGTATTCCTGCATGGCTTCCTGAACCCGAGTGGTACTTAATGTTGTTTGTTCGTTGGCGAGACAAGTAATACACCATGCTGCCGTCATGTTGACCAGGACAGGGGTACCTAAGCCTCGCAACTCTGCCACCCTGGCCGCGGAAAATGGTTCAAAGTCAGACATAGTCTCTGAATCAATTTCGCCGGCAAGTCCACCCGCACGCGGTTCCAGCACCGGCATCTGCAACACAGACAGCGCTGTCAAAACCAGCAACACACTGACCACTCTATTGACGGTGCGCCAGTTACCCGCGTTAAAAGAAGACTTCTGCAGCAACCAAAGAGCCAGTGCAATCAACAGTGCAGCTGAGGCAACTGCAGTCATACCATTGACCCCGGTCTGCATTCCAAGAACCCACAACAACCACAGCGCCGCCGCATACATCGGAAACGCCATCAATTCTTTAAACGTCACCATCCATGGGCCAGGCCGCGGCATATGCTTGATCAGTGCAGGACTGAACGCCAAAACCAAGAATGGCAATGCCATCCCTAAACCCAAAAAAGCAAATACCAACATAGCCACTATCCACGATTGTGACAGTGCGAACCCCAGCGCAGCCCCCATGAACGGGGCTGTACAGGGACTTGCAACAACAGTTGCAAGCACACCTGTAAAAAATGATGACGAGTATCCACCGTGTTGAGTCAGACTGCCACCCACGCCCATAAACCGCGTGCCAAACTCATAGACGCCGGACAGGCTTAAACCCATCACGAAGAACACAAACACCAGCATAGAAACAAACCAGGGGGACTGCAGTTGGAAAGCCCAGCCTACCGCCTCCCCACCCGCCCTCAATGCCAGCAGAACACTCGCCAGAATCAGAAATGTCGTGATAACACCCGCAGTGTAAGCCAAACCATGAACGCGATACTCCGATGCACTTGCTCCGGTCTTCGACGTAAGACTCATTGCCTTTATCGACAGCACAGGGAAAACGCATGGCATCAGATTCAAAATCAGACCGCCAGCCAGTGCCGACAGCAAAATAAACAGCAAACCCTGGTTTGCAGGCCCCGATGATGCCCCGCCTTGCTGCTCGGCAGCCACCGCTGCTATGGCGGCAATCCCTTGGACATCCGCTACGTCAGCGCTGACCACAAAACTCCTCCTGGTTCCGTCTGCGTCTTGCACAGCCAACAGACCAGATACGGTCTGCAGATCTGTCAACATGCGTCGTGGCTGACCATGTGTCACCTGAACCAAACCCGGGTATATAGTGACGTCACGGAGAGGACCCGGGTCGAGAATGCGGCGCTGCTCAGGGAAAAACCATGCTTCGGTCACGTTCTCAAATGCGCGTTCGTTAGATGTAACGGAGAAACTGATACGGTCTCCAGCCACGGCAAACAAAGGATCGAGGCTGTGTTCTGTTACCGGCAAGTTATCACGTGTCTGCGCGATCGCAGCCGACCATTGAGGATCGGCACGAGACGAGCCGGTCTCTACCGGAAGATCCAGTGATACTGTCGCCTCGCCAATCAAACAGATCTGATCACACACCTGCCACTCAACATGCGCCGACGCCACAAATCGTTCGGTAGCGAGATTCTCTGGAATTTCTATCGGAACAAGTAACAGAACTTCGCTTTTATAAGAAAAAGTGACCAGATCGGTGCCGGGAAATGGCAGCCATTCCGGGGTAGGCCAGTGAATATCCCCTGCGACCGCGCCTTCTGGCAATGTCCACTGGTGGATGAACGTGGCATCGCCGCTATCTCCCGGCCATTTTGAATAGGTGTGCCAGCCTTCTGTCGGATCGAGTCTGATTGCAGTCCACAGCGTTTGGCCCGGGACAACATTTTGTGACTCCGCAACCAGTTCAACTTCAATCTCTTCACCAAAAAAAACCTCAGCCTGAGCGCCGACAGCCATTAGTCCGGCGAGCAAAAAAGCACCCCCAGTACTGATACAGCGCCTGATCAGGCGCCGATGCGCATCAACAAAGCTGCGATTTTGATCAATGTAGTCCTTCATCTGATCTCCCCATCAACTGGAATTCTGCGGATTTTTCTTAGTTATCAGATTCTTGTTTGTCTCGATTGTAGCGCTTTGACTGTGCCGATAACAGCTTAACTTGTGATAAAAAGTAACGTTTAAAGCGGCTCAAAATATTCAACCATTAACTGGAGTTGCTGCTGCCCGCGGTAGTCGTTTACATCAAGTCTATAAACTAGGCGAATTCTGGAAACCGGTCCTGTTCCTGATGATTCTGCGGGAACGTTAAACATGACCGCATCCACCGCCATGCGCTTACCCGGAGGAGAAACAACAAACTTAAGATGTTTATCGCCCAATTTTCTGATCGACAAACAGTCGAAAATGCCGTCGAACAACGGCTCAGGAAAACCTTGCCCCCATGGCCCAGACGATCGTATCAACTGCGCAGTTTCAAGTGTGAATGCAGATGCGGGTAACTCCCCATCTGTCAGCAACCGACGATGCAAATCTACTTCATCGAGGTGACGGGATATAGCTAACTCAAACGCAGATCGGAATTCTTCAAAACGATGCTGTTCAAGACTCAAACCCGCCGCCATGGCATGTCCGCCAAATTTACTGACAAGACCGGGATTCTGACTGGCAATTTCATCGAGCACATCGCGAATATGCAAACCCGGTACCGAGCGCGCGGAGCCTTTGATTTCCTTGACCTGACTGCCGTCAGAACTGGCATTGGCAAATACGATCACAGGCCTGTGATACAGTTCTTTTACGCGCGCAGCCACAATCCCAACGACACCTTGATGCCATTTGGCATCATACAAACAAAGGCCTGCGGGGAGTTTCGTATCATTAGTACTGTCAGCAGACCAAAGTTCTGTTTGCATGCTGGCAAGTACTTGTAACGCCTGCTCCTTCATATCACCTTCGATGCGTTTGCGCTCCTCGTTAATGCTGTTTAGCCTGATCGCAAGCGTCTTTGCCTGTTGATGATCATCAGTCAGCAGGCACGCAATCCCCAGCGACATATCCTCCAGTCTGCCAGCAGCATTCAATCTCGGGCCTACTGTAAAGCCAAGATCCGCCGCCACCATAGTTTCAGGCGAGCGGCGACCGACTTCGAGCAAAGCGAGTATCCCGGGACAAGACCGGCCGTGACGAATACGCCGCAAACCTTCATTAACCAGAATTCGATTATTGTGATCCAGAGCAACCAGATCGGCCACTGTCCCTAGGGCGACCAAGTCCAAAAGATCTGCCAATCGGGGATCTGCAATTTGTTGGGCTTCAAACCAGCCGACAAACCTGAGTCGAGCCCTGAGCGCCAGCATGAGATAAAAAACTACACCGACACCGGCCAATGCTTTACTAGCAAACTGGCAGTGGGGTTGATTAGGATTAACAATGGCATCGGCTTCTGGCAGTTGGGCACCAGGCAGGTGATGATCGGTTATTAATACTTTTATGCCGGCATTATGAGCGGCTATCACGCCTTCGTGACTGGAGATGCCATTGTCGACAGTAATGATCAGGTCCGGCGCGCGCTCGAGGGCCATGGCCACAATAGCGGGGCTGAGTCCATAACCGTAGGCAAAACGATCCGGGACGATATAGTCAACGTGCAAAAATCCCATACCGCTTAGAGCGCGCATGGCTAACGCGCAGCTGGTCGCACCATCTGCGTCAAAATCAGACACTATGAGGATTCGCCCGTGACTCTCCAGCACGGAATGCAGAAGATCAACAGCCTGATCAATACCTTTCAGGCTCTGAGGAGGCAGCAATACGCTTGTATCCAACAGCAACTGTTCCGGAGCCCGGATGTCCCGAGCCGCATACAGGCGACGAAGTAACGGATCCAAACCTTCAAGCAAGGGAGTTTCAGTCACTTCTCGTTGTTGAATCAGCACTGAACGCATCTCCCCTTGCGCAGTTTCAGAGTCTGGAACGCAGGTATTGCGTCACCTCTTGGATGCTGTTGTCGAGAATATCGTAGCGCTCCTCCCTGACAAAAAGATCCTGCATATGAACTGGAAGATCCGGGCTTTCAAGTCCTGCCCGAGTGACTGCGTCAGCAAATTTGACCGGGTGCGCTGTCGCCAGCGTAATCATCGGTACTGTTAAATCCTTGTTGCAGAATCTGGCCGCCTCAACACCTACCGCGGTATGCGGATCGATCAGGAATCCGCTCTGCCGATACACGTCTGCAATCATCTGACAGGTTGTTTTGTCGTCAACACCATGACTGGAGAAAAGCGCTCTGGCCCTGTTCCAGCGAGCCTCGTCTAAATGCAGAGGCTTCTCGCCAAGACCTGTTACAAAGGCTGTCACTGCATCGGCATCTCTATCAAATAAATCAAACAGATAGCGCTCAAAGTTACTTGACACCATAATGTCCATGCTGGGTGACAAGGTTGGCCTCAGCTCATTCAGTGAGTATTCATTTTTACTCATCAGGCGATGCAGAATGTCGTTGCCGTTGGTGGCAATGATTAATTGTTTAACTGGCAGCCCCATGCAACGGGCAAGGTATCCCGCATAGATATCACCAAAATTACCGGTAGGTACGGAGAAAGATACCGGCCTAGCAGGACCGCCTACACTTAACGCTGCGTAGAAGTAATAAACAATCTGCGCCATAATTCGGGCCCAGTTGATAGAATTTACTGCTACGAGTTGTCTATCGGCAGGCAAGAATGACTGGTCACCAAAGGCAGATTTGACGATACGCTGACAATCATCAAAATTACCGCGCAAGGCAATGTTATGAACGTTGTCGCCAGGTACAGTTGTCATCTGGCGGCGTTGAACTTCTGAAACACGCTGGTACGGATGAAGTATAAAAAGATCAATGTTTTTGCAATGCCGACAACCTTCCAGAGCCGCTGAACCGGTATCACCGGATGTTGCGCCCAACACCGCCACTTTTTTGTTATCACGTATCAGAACGTAATCCAGCAGTCTGCCCAATAACTGCAGCGCAAAATCCTTAAATGCCAGCGTCGGCCCGCAATACAATTCAAGTACCCATTCATTAACACCCAACATTCTCAGTGGTGCTACAGCGGGGTGCGAGAAATCCTTGTAGCTGTCATAAAGAATTGACTGCAGCACGTCATCGGGAATCTCACCGTCAACAAACGGCTTGATAATATTAAAAGCCAGCTCATGGTAGGGCAATCCGCTCCAGGAACTGATCTCTTCTGCTGTAAACGTCGGCAGAGTCTCCGGAACATATAGACCGCCATCAGGAGCCAGGCCGGTCAGCAAAACTTGTTCAAAATTACAAACCGGCGAACGACCGCGGGTGCTGATATATTTCATGATCTGCCCTCAGACTCGCTCATCATCGAACAGTTCTACACGGATACGTGTAACTGCGCCGGCCACTTCATCCAGACCCTCGATAACTGCAATTGCCACATTCATGGTCTTTTCGAGTATTCGGCTGGTCAAAATAACCATGGGTACTATGCCTTTTTCGGCATCTGGCCCATGCGGTTCTTTCTGAATGACGGCTTCTATATTAATGCCGTAGTTGGTCAACACCTGAGAAATCTTCGCCATCACTCCTACTCGGTCACGCGCCGGAATTCGCAGATAGTATTCAGACTCTATTTCTTCAATATTCATGATTCCGATATCGTTGCGCAGATTGCTGAATGCCAACGGAGGCACCACTGACACATTGCGATCATCACGTCCGGCTCTGGCAATATCAATGATGTCCGCTACCACCGAAGAGGCCGTCGCCGCAGCACCAGCACCCGCTCCATAATAGAGGGTACTTCCCGCAGAGTCACCTTTGACCACCACAGCGTTCATCACGCCATTAACATTTGCGATCAATTGCCGTTCGGACACCAAGGTCGGGTGCACGCGCAACTCAATACCCTTGGGAGTGATCCGGGTGATACCAAGATGTTTGATCCGGTAGCCGAGCTCCTGCGCAAAAGCCATATCAGCGGTGGTGATTTTACTGATACCCTCGGTGTAAATGCGGTCGAATTGCAAGGCAATGCCGAACGCATTAGCTGCCAAAATGGTCAGCTTATGTGCTGCATCAATTCCTTCTACGTCAAACGTCGGATCCGCTTCGGCATAACCTAGATCCTGGGCTTCTTTAAGAACTTCCGGAAAATTTCGTTTGCGCTCAGCCATTTCGGTGAGAATGTAGTTGCTGGTGCCGTTAATGATGCCCGCTAACCAATGAATGGAATTTGCAGAAAGACCCTCGCGTAGGGCTTTGATTATGGGTATACCGCCAGCCACGGCACTTTCGTAAGCCACAACCACACCTTTCTTGCGTGCGGCTTCAAATATTTCATTACCGTGGACGGCTATCAGTGCCTTATTTGCGGTTACCACATGTTTACCATTCTGGATGGCCAACATGACCAGCTCTAGCGCCGGTTGGTATCCACCAATCAACTCCACCAGAATATCAACATCAGGATTGCGGGCAACATCGAAGACATCCTGACTGACGCGAATTCCTTGCTGTGACCACGCTGCATCCGGACGACGTGTCGCCACATGGATGATCTCCAACGTCATTCCGACCCTTCGTGTAATCTCAGCCTGTTTACTTCTTAGCAGGTGCATTGTCCCGCCACCTACTGTACCTACCCCGCAAAGACCTATACGCAGACGCTGTTTACCGCTTTCCTGACTCACGTTACCCTCACACACATTTGTTTGGGCAAGGAATGTATAAAACCCTTGCCCATCATCAGATTCATACATGTAATTTAATTATTGTCCCAGCACGAGGGCACTCAGTCGATCAACCTCCATGTAACCGGGCAACAGGGTTCCATCTGGCAGAATAATCGCTGGTGTACCGGTAATACCGATACGATTACCCAGTGAATGATGATCCAACACCGTATTCAGGCAATCACGCTCTGGCAGATTCTGACCATTTTTGGCCTGAGTCATCGCTAACTGCCGGTCAGGCGCACACCACACTGAGACCATTTTTGGATAGGCAGTTGACTCAGCACCACCGCGTGGATAGGCCATATATCTGACGGCTATCCCCTGCGCGTTAATAGCTTCAACATCGTGGTGTAATCGCCTGCAGTAGGTGCAGTCGACATCAGTAAATACCGTAATTGTTGCGACAGGATTCTGCGGACTGAAAATTATCATCTGATCTTCAGGAATTTCAGTAAGCCAACCCTTAACCTGTAACTGACGGGTCTGCGCAGTTAAATTAGTCAATCCCTGGGGCTGAGTCATATACAACTCACCCGAAATCAAAAATTGCCCGCTGCGATCACTCAGCAGAATCTCTCCTGAGCTCATGATTAACTCATAAAGGCCTGGCATAGGAGTTTCACGTACTTCTTGAACCTGCAACTGGCCTTGGGTGACAGCTCCAAGACTGTTATTGACCGCATTGCGGAGGGTCTGTTCCCACTCAGGGGCTTCTGCTGCTTGCACAACCACTGAAGAGAGGCTGATCCCTGCTGCGATTACCAACCTCTTTATCCATACAGAAATGTGAGCTTTGCTCATTGTTGATTGCCTCCACAGTGTATGTCTGCAAATAAACCCTGACTCTAACACGGAGCCGCTTTATACCCAAAAAAAAGGGGCCGAAGCCCCTTTTTGCAGATCGTCACGCAAGTCATGCGCAAGATTTTTGCTGCTTTTCGCAGCAAAGTAACGACTGCTTAACCGAATCAGCTGACTTTCTTTTCCAACTTCTCGGTGATTCGGGCAGCGCGACCAGACAGATCTCGCAGGTAATACAGTTTAGCCTGACGTACATCGCCACGACGCTTCAGCGTTATGCTGTCGATCATGGTGCTGTGAGTCTGAAAGGTACGTTCAACACCAACACCGTGAGAAATTTTTCGCACAGTAAAGGCTGAATTCAGCCCACGATTACGTATGCCAATCACTATGCCTTCAAATGCCTGAAGACGCTCACGGTCACCTTCCTTGATTTTAACTTGCACGACAACAGTGTCGCCCGGGCTGAATTCCGGCACTTCCCTAGTTATCTGCTGGCTTTCAACCAATTCTATATTTTTGCTGTCACTCATCGCCGTACTCCCGGTTATGGATACCCTTAACACCTGATTTACCAGCTCCAACGATTGGGGCTGCGTTTGCTCAGGTCGGCAAGGTACCGTATTCACTGATAAATTCATTTAAAAGCGCCTGCTCATACTGATCAAGGCTCTGTTGAGCCAGCAGATCCGGTCGCTTTAACCATGTCTGTCCCAGCCGCTGTTTGAATTGCCAGCGCCTGACTAGTTCGTGATTTCCACCAATCAGCACCTCGGGTACTGTCAGCCCCGCAAACTCCTGCGGACGCGTATATCGCGGGCAATCAAGCAAACTCAATTCTGTGTTGCCATCTGCAAAGGAATCCAGTCCTGCAGAACCTTCGTGTCCTAGAGCTCCGGGCTGGTAGCGGATGATGGCATCCAGCATAACCATGGCAGCAAGCTCTCCGCCACTGAGTACGTAGTCTCCAATAGACCACTCCTCATCTATTTGTGTCTTCAAAACCCGCTCATCAATGCCCTGATACCGACCACACACCAGCACCAGATTACGGTGCTGAGCGAGCAAAGTGACACCCGTCTGATCAAGCCGGCGTCCCTGAGGTGACAAATAAATCACCGCAGGTGTCTTATCGTTCCACGCCTTTGCCTGCGCAATAGCGTCGCACAGAGGACCAGTTTTCATTAACATGCCTGCGCCGCCGCCGAACGGTTTGTCATCTACTGTGCCGTGCCGATCCTTCGCATAATCACGTGGACTCCAGCAAGCAACTTCAACAATACCATCGCGACACGCACGGCCTGTTATCCCAAAGGATGTCACTGCCGTGAACATCTCCGGAAACAGCGTTACGATACCCACCTGCATGCGGCCAGCCGACATGCGCGCTTCTCCGGTTACAACTTAGTCCAGACCGCATCTGATGTAATAAAAATCTCAGATGAGGTAATCAGCTTCCCAGTCCACGAGGACTGTGTTGTTCTCTATACTTACCTTGAGAACAACCTGGTCAGGCAACCACGGTATCAACCGCTGATGTCTGTCCAAACCGCCCTCACATGGCTTTACTATCATCACATCGTTGGCCCCGGTCTCCATCAGGCTATCTATCCTGCCTAACAACTGGCCAGCCACGTTCACTACTTTCAAGCCTTGCAATTGATGCCAGTAATAATCTTCTGAGCTCAGCTCTGGAAGATCAGACAGAGGAATCATCAATTCCATGCCTGTCATTAGCCTGACGTCTTCCGGGGTATCAAACCCCACTAGGTGTGCAACCAGACCTTTGCCATGAACCTTTGCTTCGTCCATCTCAAGCGTACGGCTGACACCGTTAACAACACCGGTAAATAACCGGTAGGCAAGAATATTCTCTCTGGGCTGGGTATGAGAGACCAGCTTAAACCAGCCTTTTACACCATAGGGCGAGCCTATCCGCCCAAGGCTGACCAGTTCGGGCGTCCTATCGATACCAGATCGGGAGACCCCTTCAGCTGGACTCAAACGAGCCAATTCAGCGATATCCTGACATCAAGCCTGGGTAGTCGCAGTTGTTGCGGCTTCTTTGATCAGCGCCGCAACGCGATCACTTGGCTGAGCGCCCTGAGTTGACCAATAGCTGATGCGATCAAGATCGAGACGCAGACGTTCTTCCTTGCCGCGGGCTACTGGATTGAAAAATCCAACGCGCTCGATAAACCGCCCATCCCGCGCATTACGCGAGTCAGTCACGGTGATGTGGTAAAAAGGCTTTTTCTTTGCGCCGCCGCGAGCCAATCGGATTGTGACCATATACTACGATTCCTAAAGTTATCTTCGTACGAAAAATAGATTAAACCCGACACAGTGCCGGAAAAAGTGCAGCATTCTAAGCCAAACATCTGCCAGTGGGAAGATTTCTTTGTGCTTTTTCAATAAATAACCCACTACATCGTGTGTTTAGCACGCTAATTCATCCTTCAAAATCGGGGTGGGCCACCGGCACCAGGGAAGCCACCGGGGCCACGCATACCACCCAGGCCTCGCATCATATTTGCCAACGCGCCGCCTTTCATTTTTTTCATCATCTTCTGCATTTGCTTATGCTGTTTCATCAACCGATTCAGATCCTGTATCTGGGTTCCGGAACCAAGACAAATTCTGCGCTTGCGTGAGCCATTAAGCGCATCGGGGTTTTGGCGCTCACGCGGCGTCATAGAATTGATGATTGCCTCCATCCTACGGAACTGACTGTCATCAACCTTTGCTGCGGCGCCCGGGGGTAGCATTCCCATTCCCGGCATTTTGTCCAGAATACTGGCCATACCGCCCATGTTCTTCATTTGCTGCAACTGCTCGCGAAAATCCTCCAGATCGAAACCTTTGCCTTTCTGGATTTTACCAGCCAGCTTTTCCGCTTTTGCTTTGTCAACCTTGCGTTCCGCGTCTTCAATGAGCGATAACAAATCGCCCATACCCAGGATACGAGAAGCAATACGATCAGGATAAAACGGCTCCAGTGCGTCTGTTTTTTCACCCATACCGATAAACTTGATCGGTTTACCGGTGATGTGACGAACAGATAAGGCGGCACCTCCTCGTGCATCACCATCTGCCTTGGTTAAAACAACTCCTGTCAGTGGAAGGGCGTCGTTGAATGCTCGCGCAGTATTCGCGGCATCCTGCCCTGTCATTGCATCTACTACAAACAGGGTTTCGATCGGATTCAGCAACTTATGCAGTTCTCTGATCTCCGCCATCATTTCCTGATCAACTGCCAGACGTCCAGCAGTGTCTACCAGCAGCACATCAACGAACGCCTTTCGGGCTTCCTTCAGCGCTCCCTGAACAATGTCGGCGGGCTTTTGCGTGTTGTCAGATGCATAAAATCTCACACCCACATCAGCCGCAAGGGTCTGCAACTGGGCGATCGCCGCTGGCCTGTAAACGTCGGCGCTGACTACCATTACTGACTTTTTCTGTGACTCTTTGAGCCATCTCGCCAGCTTTGCAACCGTTGTCGTTTTACCGGCACCTTGCAAACCCGCCATGAGCACCACCGCGGGCGGCTGGGCATTCAGATTCAGTTGCTCATTGGCAGCCCCCATCACTGCCTCAAGTTCTGCCTTGACGATTTTTATAAACGCCTGACCCGGGCTCAGGCTTTGCGACACTTCCTGTCCTACCGCCCTGAGCTTAACGCGATCAGTAAAATCCTTGACGACTGCCAAGGCAACGTCGGCTTCAAGCAATGCGCGACGAACCTCGCGCAGAGCCTCCTCAATGTTGTTTTCAGTCAGCGTTGCTTTACCGCTGATTTTCCGCATAGCACCGGACAGGCGTTCCGTTAAGCTTTCAAACATCTTGAATTGCCCCTGCAGCATCGGGCAGACAACTGACAGTGCGTCTGAAACCGTGCGATATTGAAGTAGCCGTATTATCACCCTGATGCGACACGTGGACAATAGAGCCCTGCTGAGGATGACTCCTTATCACAAAAAAGCTCTTCATTGACATCAGTACATGTGCGACACTTTGACAGCGTTACCCACACCGCACACTAGCAGGATTCCGCCAGCTTATGGTCATGACCACATTAACAGGCATTGTCGCACTGCTCTTTTATGCGGGCACTTTGGCGTTGCAGCGGCAAACTATAAATAGCGGGGCGGTGCGCTCCAGCACTCGTCCCAGCACACTGTGGGCAGGGTTTATAGGTGTATCTGCCCACTTCTGCAGTGCCGGAACGTTGATTTATCGGGATGCTGCGTATCATTTTGGGCTTACTGAAATCAGCTCCTTGATATTTGCGCTGATCACGCTGCTGACGCTGTTAAGCAATATACGGCGTCCGGCCAGCAGTCTTATCCTTGCGGTAGTCCCTCTCGCGATGCTGTCAATCCTGCTATCGCTTGGCATCAGGAGCACATATCCGCCGCAACACATTCAGGCTGGAATTGCTGCCCATGTCATTTTTTCAATTGTTGCTTACAGCCTGTTTTCTATCGCTGCTGTGCAATCTCTGTTCCTAGCGTTTCAGAATCACCAACTTAAACACCATCATGTTGCTCGCGTCATGCGCTGGTTTCCACCCTTACAGGATATGGAACGCCTGCTGTTCGAGCTTCTATGGACTGCACAGATATTGCTGAGCCTGGCGATACTGGCAGGATTTGTGTTTGTCAGTGATATCGGAGCGCAGGGGCTCGCACATAAAATGTTCTTCTCTTTGCTGGCGTGGGCAGTGTTTGCTGTTCTGCTGATTGGTCGCCATCGATTAGGATGGCGAGGCAATACCGCGATTAGGGGAACACTGACTGGATTCGCTTTTCTTTTGGTTGGATTCTACGGTTCCAAATTTGTGCTTGAGTACATACTTTGACATCTGCATGCATTCACTTTGAATCAATGGCTCTGACACCAGTGGACATTCAGTGTCGATACCTTGCCGTTTTCCTCTGATGTAGGCCACACCAACTGACGCGAGTTAACTCTGATAGCGTCTGCAGTCTTGTTATCTGGGCTTGCCAGACACACCCCCACAACATGCTGATCAACAGTAGTTGACCAGAATCCAAACTTCATCGCCTGACTCTCTTTCGTGCAACAATTGTCTGTGACTAAAAAAAAATTTGTCATGGGAGAAGTAAAACTGAATCGTCTCAATTCCCGCGCAAGCCCAAGTCCAGTGGCTTTAACAGCGGCTTCCTTTAATGTCCAAAAGCGCAAAAATAACTCATTTCTCCGCTCGGGAGCGGCATCCAGAATCTGCATAGCTTCGGCGTGACTGAAGTACCTTTGGGCAATCTCTGTAACATTAACGTTTCGACCCAAAACTTCAGCATCAACTCCGGGCGCACCGCTTCTTGTCATGGCAATCAATAACAGCTTACCCGTATGTGTCAGATTGAACTGCAGGGGAGATTGGCTCACATCAACTAGAGGGCGCCCTGTCTCACTCTTTTCAAATATCCATTTGTCAGGTTGCCTATCCGGGTGATAGACACTAAAAAGGTAACGCAGAACAATACGGGTGATCAGAAACTGCAACTGTCCTTTCGGCAATCGTTGCGACAAAAATCGCTGATGCTCTCCCGCACTCAGGACATTATGATAATGACTGTAAAGCGAGGTGACACTGACATCAGGAACAGGCACCCACCACAAGTCAATACTGTCTTGAGTAGCCTCTGGTAAACACAAATCTTGATCATTATAAGCAAGCAGAAAACTGATCTCCGGCACCGTTGTAATCTTGCTCACCCCTCAAGACAATAAGTCATATTTTCGAAGATAACCGCGTAGCTGGTGGTAACTTAAATTCAGGAAAATTGCCGTTTTTCTTTGATTAAACTGACAATGCTCGAGCGCTTTACGCAGCAATTCTGTCTCATAGTTCTGGATGTGCTCCTGAAAATCAAGCGTATCTCCACTCCAACTCACAGTTGCATGATTGAGTTGTTTAGATTTTCCACTGTCCAGCGATGGCACTGGGTCATTGGAGTTTGTAACACCAACCTCTGCTGCTGATTGCTGTGCGCGAACGGCAGACAAGGCAGGTCGGTAAGGTGAAACAAATGGATTAAACACCAATTTGCTTATTATCCTTTGCGGATGAAGATAGACAGCCCTCTCCACCACATTTTTCAACTCGCGGACATTGCCAGGCCAACTGTAACTGAGTAGTTCACGCTGAACATCATCAGAGAAGCCTGCAAAAAAGTCCTGCCCCATCTCCTTTACCATACCAATAGCGTAATGCTCTGCCAGCACAAGGATATCGTCGGCACGTACACGTAATGGAGGCAAGGTCACCACGTCGAATGCCAAGCGGTCGAGAAGATCCTCCCTGAATTTTCCAACACGGGCAAGCGTGGGCAAATCTTCGTTGGTTGCCGCCACCAAACGAATGTCAACCTTGATTGTCTGACTACCCCCTAGACGTTCAAACTCACCGTACTCAATAACCCTTAAGATTTTTTCCTGCACAGGCATTGCGGTATTGGCAAGCTCGTCAAGAAACAAGGTACCCCCATCAGCGCGTTCAAAATATCCTTTCCGCTGACCGCTGGCACCTGTGAAAGCACCCGCCTCGTGACCAAATAACTGCGCTTCCAACAAAGAGTCACTGAGCGCTGCACAATTGATCTTCAAAAACGCCTGCTGCCAGCGCGAAGACAAATAGTGCAGGCGCGAAGCAATCAACTCCTTACCGGTTCCACGCTCACCCACGATCAACACTGGTTTATTTAACGGAGCCACCCTGGAAACATGTTCCTGCATTTCGAGAAAACTGGCAGACTCTCCAATCATTCTTGGCAAGGACAACTCGGCGGGCATAATCTGACTCCTGTTGATGACGCGAATTCCGATAATACTAAGTTGCGAAAAATACCACTTGTTAAGCACCCTGACCAATCCGTGTTTCACAAGGATCGGCAATAGATTAATTAATTGTTTAAATTCAACATATTAACTTTAATCAAAAAACATGGCACACATACTGCTTTGTTCTGCTGGCGCCAGCTGAAATTCATTTAAACAAGCCGGTAACAGTAAAATGTAGTTCACTTTCAGAGGAAATAGAATATGGGCATTTTCACACGTTTGAGCGACATCATTAACTCCAACATCAGTGCTCTGCTAGACAAGGCCGAAGATCCTGAAAAAATGATTCGCATGATGATTCAGGAGATGGAAGAGACTCTCGTAGAGGTTCGCAGCAGCACGGCAAAAGTGATTGCTGAGAAAAAAACCGTCAATCGTCGAATCGAACAGTTACACAAGCAGGCAGGCGAATGGCAATCTAAAGCCGAACTAGCACTCTCAAAAGATCGTGAAGACCTGGCAAGAGCGGCGTTGATCGAAAAATCAACAGTTAATACCACTGTTGCCATGCTGGAAGATGAGCTTCGCAAACTTGATGAGACGCTTGAAAAGCTGAGTACAGAAATTGATCAGTTGCAAGCTAAATTGAGTGATGCTCGTGCACGCCAGAAAACACTGCTGATGAGAAGTTCTGCTGCTCAGTCACGTGTTGATATCAACCAGAAGCTGCACAGTTTCAGTATTGACAGTGCCATGAACAAGTTTGAGTATTACGAGCGTAAGATCGATTTAATGGAAGGCCAGGTAGACAGCATGAATATCAAGCAGAAGGGTCTGCAAGATGAGTTTGAAGAGCTGGCTAATCAGGAAAAAATCAATCTGGAGCTTGAATCTATCAAGGCTAAACTTAACAAACAGTAAAGGACACGGCTAATGGACTTTTTTACATTTGTCATCTCGCTTGTTGCCGTAGGCGGCACATTCGTGACGATCTGGGTCGTGCTGCTTTACCGCCGGAAAGAGAAAAAAATACCAGCCACAGCAAGAGCTTACGAGCTAAGTGAGCTCAGTGCAATGGCTGATACCATGAACCGTCGGATTGACACACTTGAGTCGATTCTGGACTCTGAAGTCCCCGGCTGGAGGGATCAACATGAGCAGAAAGACTGATCAGGAAACTGAATTCCAGTATCAGCGCCCCAAATTGGGCCTGGACAGAGAAAACAAAAAAGTACTGGGAGTATGCGCCGGTTTCGCAAGATACCTGGATGTTCCGACAGCACTGGTCCGGGTAATCTATGTTATTGCCTGCTTGGTATCACCGTTCCTGATACTGGTTTACCTGGCGATGTACTGGATATTGGAAGATGAAAAACGACCCGAGCGTATTAAAGCGGCTATGGCTGCGTATGTGCCAAGTAACGAAAAATCTCCAGAGCTAGAGAAGGCAGAAGGGATGACTGATCATATCGGTTCAACAAATGAACTAGCCAGTCGGTTTAATCTCAAAAAGCCTCTCTATAGAAGTCGTGCAAATGTTCGCATAGCAGGCGTGTGTGCAGGTATCGCAGATTATCTGAATGTGAGCACATTTATCGTACGCCTGGTGACGTTCATATCGATCTTTATCCTCAGTGGAATCACCTTCTGGGCGTATGTTATCTGTTGGATTGTGCTTGACAAAGAACCAAAATCCTTGCAAAAGTCTTCACAAGGCACAGCAGGAGTATCAGGTGCATCATCATCCAATAACAGCCGGGCTGACACAGCGCGACAGCGAACACAAGTTCGCGTTACAGCCATGGAATGTGCTGAGCGCCTGCAGGTAACGGAACGGAGGCTGCGTGAAGCTGAAGCGTTTATTACTTCACGTCAGTTCAGACTCCATTGTGAAATTAACAGGATCTAGCACAGGATGGGAAAACTGCCTGATTTTGACACGATGATGCGGCAGCAAAGAGAAGATCCGGAGGCGCTCGAACGCCTCCGGCAAGGGATGATCTGTGAACTGGTCAGCATTGCATCAAATGAGGCAAAACCCCCGTTGCCAGGCCTTCAGTTGATGATTGACATGGAATCCAGGCATGCAGGCACTCCGGCCGCACAGTTTCTGAAACTGTCTGGGATGATGAAAGAAGCTTCATTTGAATTTAATTTTTGTCTTAACGACCGACTTGAGGCGATTGCTGAAAAACACAAGTCTCCTAAAGCGGTTATCGTGCAACCGTTTAAGAAACCCTCTCAATCTTCCCACCCGAGCAAGCATTGACTTCTTTTACCAACTTTAAACCAATAGCCGAGGCTGCATGAAGTTCTGTCAGCTGTGCGCCGGGCCGATTACGCATCATGTTCCCGCTGGCGATGATAAACTCCGGTATTGCTGCTTGAGCTGCGATATCGTTTTTTATCAAAATCCAAACAATATTGTCGGGACGATCCCGGTGTCGGGAGCCAAGGTATTATTATGCCGCCGCGCAATTCAACCAAGAGCTGGCTTGTGGACTTTACCGGCCGGTTTTATGGAAAACGGTGAAACTACGTGGCAGGGGGCGATACGCGAGACACAGGAGGAAGCAGGTGCCAGTGTTACATTAGAACCTGACTGCCTGTACACCGTTTTTAATCTGCCAAATATCAATCAGGTTTATCTATTCTTCCGAGCAAGACTTGACGGATTGGATTTTGCGCCGGGCGCTGAAAGTCTTGAAGTCAAACTGTTCAGCGAGGAGGAAATTCCTTGGGATGACATTGCATTCGCTGTTGTAAAAACCACTCTTCAGCAATTTTTCAAAGACTATAAAAGTAATCGCTTCCCAGTACGTATGTACGACGTCGCTTATTCACCAGAACGAAAAGTTGCGATTACGGTTATCAGTGAGAGCGTGTGAAGTCGAGGATCGGAGTGACATCAAAGGCTGGCTCTTTGTAAGGATGGGCGTGATGGGACTCCGGCACATAAAAACAAAATTTCAGCATAAGACAAGCAGCCGTTTACGATAAGCACACCGATCCCTGTCTATTTAAGCCACGCTCTGGCATTTCGGAACATACGCATGCTTGGTGCATCTTCCTGCCACTCAGCCGCTTGCCAGGAGTTCTGCATTGCACGAAACACTCTCTCTGGATGCGGCATCATGATGGTTGCGCGTCCATCCTTGCTGCAGACACCAGCAATTCCAGCCGGAGAACCGTTGGGGTTTTCCGGGTAGTGTTCAGTAATCTGATCATGATTATCAACATATTGTGCTGCTATACCGTGAGCAATTTTTATCTGACTATAGATTGTTGCATCAGCAAATTTCGCACGCCCTTCACCATGAGCTATCGCGATTGGAAAAATCGATCCGGTCATACCTTGTAAAAAAATTGAGGGCGATTCTGCAATCTTAATCAAACTGACCCGCGCCTCGAACTGCTCGGAATGATTGCGCTCGAATCTTGGCCAGTTGTGCGCGCCGGGGATAAGCTCTTGTAGCAGCGACATCATCTGACAACCATTACACACACCCAGCGATAACGTGCTGGTGCGGGCAAAAAACATTTCAAACTGTTTTCGCAGAGGTTCGTTAAACAGAATGGATTTAGCCCATCCACCACCTGCACCAAGGACATCACCATACGAGAAGCCGCCGCAAGCGGCCAGTACATTAAACTGCGACAGATCAATGCGCCCCGCTATCAAATCGCTCATGTGAACATCAATCGCCCGGAATCCAGCACGGTCAAAGGCAGCAGCCATTTCTACCTGCCCATTGACACCTTGCTCGCGAAGCACGGCAACAGCCGGCCGAATGCCAGTGTTTATGTAAGGCGCGGCAATATCCTGATTGATATCGAAACTTAATCTGGCATGCAAACCGGGGTCTTTTTTATCGAGTAAACGATCGTATTCTTGCAGTGCCGAATCAGGATTATCACGTAGCGACTGTATTTCAAAACTGGTTCGGGCCCACAGACGCTGACTGTCTGTTCTTGAACGCTCCAGTAACAGTCGGCCACCATTGATAATGCGGATATTGTCATGCAGTGCAGGATGACCAATGACTGATGTGCAATCTGACAAGCCGAATTCCTCGACTTTGCTCAGCACTGCAGTGAGGTGACTACGCGAAACCTGCAAAACCGCGCCGGCTTCTTCGCTGAACAAAACATCAATCACATTGGTTTCTGCATGCATAAGTTCAGCGAGTTGCAGATCAACACCACAGTGTCCGGCAAATGCCATTTCAATCACCGTCACCAACAGCCCCCCATCAGAACGGTCATGGTAGGCCAGCAACAAATTACTTTCATTTAACTGTTGGATGAGGCTAAAGAAATTTTTCAGATCCTGAGGATTGTCGATATCAGCTGGCTCATCGCCCAGCTCACGGTAGACTTGCGCCAGCGCGGAACCGCCCATGCGATTGCGACCACGACCCAGATCGATTAACAGCAGATCGCTGTCTTCAGTCAGACAGCGCAGTTGAGGCGTCACGGTTTTTCGTATATCGGTCACCGGCGCAAAGGCAGAAATCACTAGTGACAGAGGCGCTGTGTTGCTTTTAGTGTTACCACTTTCATCCTGCCACACGGTACGCATGGACATGGAGTCCTTACCCACTGGAATACAGATACCCAGCGCCGGGCATAACTCCATACCCACTGCTTTAACGGTAGCATACAGTTTCGCATCCTCGCCGGGATGCCCCGCCGCGACCATCCAGTTTGCTGACAATTTGATATCACTGATATGTTCAATTTTTGCTGATGCAATATTGGTAATGGCTTCAGCAATGGCCATACGACCAGATGCGGGTGCATCAAGCAATGCCAGCGGCGTGCGCTCACCCATCGCCATGGCTTCACCACAATAGCTGTCAAATGATGCGGCCGTTACCGCAGCGTCGGCCACAGGCACCTGCCAGGGACCTACCATCTGATCCCGGGCAACAAGCCCGGTAACCGTCCTGTCCCCAATGGTGATGAGGAAGTTTTTGCTGGCAACAGCAGGAAGACTCAAAACCCGATCAAACGCCTCATCCAGAGAAATCTGATCAGTATCCAGGGCTACCAGCTGCACAGACCTGCTCTTGACATCTCTGTGCATTCTGGGCGGTTTGCCGAACAACACTGACATAGGCAAATTGATTGGCGAGTTATCAAAGTGCTCATCGCGCAAACGTATAACCTGCTCGTCAGTTGCTTCGCCGACTACTGCATAGGGACAGCGTTCGCGTTGACATATCTGCTCAAACAATTCGAGATTATGGGGAGCAACCGCGAGCACATAACGCTCCTGAGATTCGTTACACCAGATTTCCAAAGGTGACATGCCGGGCTCTGCATTCGGTATCTGGCGCAGCGAAAAAACTCCTCCACGCTCACCATCTTTTACCAGTTCCGGAAGCGCATTAGAAAGACCTCCGGCACCTACGTCGTGAATAAAGGCTATAGGATTGCTGTCGCCCATTTGCCAGCACCGATCAATGACTTCCTGGCAGCGACGTTCCATTTCTGGGTTCTCTCGCTGCACGGATGCAAAGTCAAGCGCTGAACTGCTGACGCCGGCTGCCATGGAAGAGGCGGCGCCACCACCAAGACCAATCAGCATGGCGGGTCCACCCAGGACAATGAGTTTTGCGCCCGCATAAAACGGTTGCTTCTGAACATGCTGTTCACGAATATTACCTAAACCACCGGCTATCATGATCGGTTTGTGATAACCCCGAACTTCATATTGTCCAGCAGATGGTACTGCCTCTTCGAATGTGCGGAAATAGCCGCACAGATTAGGGCGGCCAAACTCGTTGTTAAATGCTGCTGCGCCGATAGGCCCTTCAATCATGATATCCAGCGCCGACACTATGTGCGCTGGACGACCAAAATCTTCTTCCCAAGGCTGCGTAAAGTCTGGAAGCCGCAAATTCGACACACTGAAACCACATAAACCAGCCTTGGGCTTGGCACCCGTCCCGGTCGCACCTTCATCACGAATCTCACCACCACTACCGGTTGCCGCTCCCGGAAAAGGCGCGATTGCTGTTGGATGGTTATGCGTCTCCACCTTCATTAGAATGTGGATTGGTTCAGTCACATACGCATATTCATGTGACCTTGACTGAGGAAAAAATCGGCCGGCAACACTGCCTGTCATAACAGAGGCATTGTCCTTGTAGGCAGAAAGCACCTTGCCCGGGGATTTTTTATGGGTATTGCGAATCATTGCAAACAAGGAATCAGACTGTTCAACACCGTCCACTGTCCAACTGGCATTAAAAATTTTATGACGGCAATGTTCGGAGTTAGCCTGCGCAAACATCATCAGCTCTACATCATTGGGGTTGCGGCCCAACTTGAGAAAAGCGTCATACAGGTAGTCAATCTCATCATCAGCGAGCGCCAACCCCATTGACTGGTTTGCCTCTTGCAATGCCTGTTTACCATGGCCGTGAAGATCTACAGTACTCAGAGAGGCCGGCTGCGCGTGTGAAAACAGAGACACCGCATCCTCGTAGTCATTCAGAACTGCCTGGGTCATTTTGTCATGCAGGTGAGCATCCAGCAGAATCAGTTGCTCGTCACTTAAAGGCTTTTTGAGGCTGATATGCCAGGCTACCCCGCGTTCAACACGACGAATCTGCTGCAGACCACAATTTCTGACTATATCGGTCGCCTTGCTTGACCAGGGAGATATAGTTCCCGGCCTCGGCACTACCAGTCGGAAAACACCAAACTGCCCCAGTTCATCATTTAAAGCAGGGCTATCTCCGTAGGTCAGTAACTGCTCCAGAACCTCACTACGGACATCATCCAGAACTTCGTCACAATCAACTATGTGAACAAAACAACAATTCATCGCTTCAACAACAGGAATTTCATGTTGGATCTGACGCAGGAGTTTACGGAGACGAAAATCGGAAAGCGCGGTGCAGCCAGTGAGAACAAACATTGTGTCTGGTAGCCTTTTTTATCAGAGATTCTGAAAGTTTGAATGGTGAAAATTCAATTAAATGGCAGCTCAAAAATCAGGGGCGTATGATACGCCATCAAATCATAAAAATCAGGCGATTATTATTGTTGTGACTGTGCTGCCTGCTGCCGTTTAACCGCAAAAAACTGTTTCATCATCTGCGAACATTCCGTCTCCAGCACGCCGCTCAGCACGTCAGGGCGATGATTGAAGTGGCCATTTTCCAGCAATTTTTGACCGCTGATCACTGCGCCGTATCGGGGTTCCGCCGCACCAAACACCAACCGCTTGACTCGCGCATGGATAATCGCGCCATAACACATGGTACAAGGCTCGATGGTGACGTACAGCGTTGCATCTGGAAGGCGATAATTACCCACAACTTGTCCGGCATCTCGCAACGCGCAAATTTCGGCATGAGCACTCGGATCATGACTTCTGACCGGCTGATTAAAACCTCTTCCAATCACCTGCCCCTTTCGGACCAGGATGGCGCCGACCGGCACCTCACCGGCATCGGCAGCCATTTGAGCGAGGCGCAAGGCCTCACGCATAAACGCAATGTCGTCAGGATTTATTCCCATTCAATAGTCGCAGGCGGCTTGGAGGAAATATCGTAGGTAACTCTTGAGACATCAGCTATCTCGTTAATGATGCGATTACTCACGGTCTCCAGCAGGTCGTACGGCAAATGGGCCCAACGTGCAGTCATAAAATCAATGGTCTCCACAGCTCGCAGCGAAATAACCCATGAATAACGTCGACCATCACCTACAACCCCGACCGATTTAACAGGCAGGAAGACAGCAAACGCCTGACTGGTCTTATGATAGAAACCTGACCTGTGCAACTCTTCTATAAAAATTGCGTCAGCCCGGCGCAAGGTTTCGCAGTATTCTCGTTTGACCTCTCCAAGAATCCGCACACCCAATCCAGGCCCCGGGAACGGATGCCGGTACACCATGTCGTATGGCAACCCAAGCTCAAGACCCAGGCGACGCACCTCATCTTTAAACAGTTCACGCAATGGCTCAACAAGTTTCAGTGTCATATTCTCGGGCAATCCACCAACATTGTGGTGAGATTTGATCACATGAGCTTTGCCTGTACGAGAACCCGCAGATTCAATAACATCCGGATAAATAGTGCCTTGTGCCAGCCACTTGACGTTGGCTATCTTGCTAGCCTCTTCGTCAAACACCTCGATAAACGTATTGCCAATAGCTTTCCTTTTTTTCTCCGGATCGCTGACACCTGCCAACGCATCCAGAAAACGCTTCTCAGCATCAACACGAATAACTTTTACGCCCATATTCTGCGCAAAGGTGGCCATGACCTGGTCACCTTCGCGTAATCGCAACAAACCGTTATCAACAAACACGCAGGTCAGCTGATTACCAATAGCTTTGTGCAACAAAGCCGCAACAACAGAGGAATCGACACCACCGGAAAGCCCTAGCAAGACATGGTCGCTACCTACCTGCTGTCGAACTTTATTGATGGCATCGTCAATAATATTCGCAGAAGTCCAGAGCGCCTCGCACCCACAAATAACATGGACAAAACGTTCCAATATGCGTTGCCCCTGCAATGTATGCGTGACTTCAGGGTGAAACTGCACACCATAAAAGCGTCTAGATTCATCCGCCATTGCCGCAATCGGGGCACTGCTTGTTTCAGCACTGATAACAAATCCCGGAGGTAATCTGACCACTTTGTCGCCGTGACTCATCCAGACATCCAGCAAAGCAGATCCATCTTGCGCTATACGGTCTTCAATTCCCTTAAACAATGCCCCTGGCATCGGAAGATTGACTTCAGCATAACCAAATTCTGATTTATCTGAGGATTCCACCTTGCCGCCCAACTGTTCAGCCATACTCTGCATGCCATAACAGATACCAAGCAATGGCAGGCCCAGGTCAAAAAACCACGCGGCAATCTGAGGCGAACCATGTGCTGTTGCCGTCTCGGGCCCTCCGGAAAAAATTACACCCTGAGGTGCAAACTCTTTTACCTCATCTATTTCGCACTGGTTATCCCAGATCTCGCAATAAACGCCAAGCTCACGAACACGTCGTGCAATCAGTTGCGTGTATTGAGAACCGAAATCAAGAATTAAAATCTTTTGACTGTGAATATTGTGCTGAGTCATGTACGGAGGGGCCTTGGTCTGACAGGCCACTTGCAGTTATTCATCCGGAAAATCAATAACTGCAAGTGGCATTTGGGTTAGCTTTAACTGAGACGATAATTTGGAGCTTCTTTGGTGATACTGACGTCATGGACATGACTTTCCTGCATGCCTGATGAGGTAATCTTCACAAACTCTGGTTTGGTGCGCATGGTGTCGATATCCGCACATCCGGTATATCCCATGCTCGAGCGTAAGCCGCCCATTAATTGATGCACGATGCCTGACATAGGTCCCTTGTAGGGGACTCGCCCTTCTATGCCTTCAGGCACCAATTTTTCAACACCTGAGGCAGCATCCTGAAAATACCGATCGCTGGAACCTTGACTCTGCGCCATGGCGCCAAGTGAACCCATACCTCGATAAGCTTTATAGCTGCGGCCCTGGTACAGTTCAACCTCACCTGGCGCTTCCTCTGTTCCTGCCAGCAAGCCGCCTACCATTACTACATTGGCGCCGGCAGCAATAACCTTGGCAAGGTCCCCTGAAAAGCGAACGCCCCCATCAGAAATCACCGAAACCTGAGTGCCTCTTAACGCCTCAACTACATTGGACACTGCTGTCATTTGTGGCACACCAACACCGGTAACAATACGCGTGGTACAAATCGAGCCTGGGCCTATCCCGACCTTTACAGCATCAGCACCGGCTTCGGCCAGGTCACGGGCAGCCTGGGCAGTAGCGATATTGCCACCAATAACGGGAAGTTCAGGGTGCAAACCCTTGATGCGGCGAACCATATCGAGCACGCCAGCGGAATGGCCATGTGCCGTATCAATAACAATGACATCGACGCCGGCTTCAACAAGTGCATTAACACGATCAACAGTATCATTGCTGGTTCCTACGGCCGCCGCCACTCGCAAACGTCCCTGCTGATCCTTTGACGCATTAGGATAATCTTCGGACTTGCGGATATCTTTCAGCGTGATCAGGCCACACAATTCAAATGCATCATTTACAACCAGAATTTTTTCTATGCGATGCTGGTGAAGCAGCGCTTTTATCTGATCATTGTTGGCATCTTCTTTCACAGTTACAAGGTTAGGCTTTGGCGTCATGATTGTCTCAACGGTTGCGTTAAGGTTGGTTTCAAAACGCACATCGCGGCTGGTCACAATACCAACCAACTGACGCCCTACAACAACCGGCATTCCCGAAATATCGTTCTCGCGCATCAACGCTATCAGGTCAGAAATTCGGGCATCCGGAGAAATCGTTATGGGATCCTTTACAACACCACTCTCGTACTTTTTAACGGTTCTGACTTCCCTGGCCTGCTGCTCGATGGTCATATTCTTGTGTATGACTCCGATACCTCCTTCCTGCGCCATGGCAATTGCCAGACGAGCCTCCGTCACGGTATCCATGGCGGCAGACATCAAGGGAATATTCAGGATGATATTAGCGGTCAGGCGGGTTTTCAGGCTGACTGATTTAGGAAGAACCGTCGAGTGGGCGGGCAGAAGCAGTACATCATCAAACGTCAGTGCTTCATCAACTATCCGTAACATAAGTTTTCACCTATCCACAAAAACGCGATTATACAGACCAAGGTGTGTCAGGTAAACTGGCGACATGAACCAACATTATTTTGATAAACCAACGGATGAGACAGCCGTCCTGTCAGTGAGCACACTGAACAGTCTGGCGCGCGGGTTGCTCGAGGAGTGTTTCCCCTCAGTCATCGTTGAGGGCGAAATCTCCAATCTCTCCATACCTAGCTCCGGGCATTGGTATCTGACACTGAAAGACAGTCATGCCCAAGTCAGGTGTGCCATGTTCAGAAACCGCAACCTGTCTGTAAAGTTTAAACCTGCTAACGGGGCACAAGTCACCGTCAAAGGTAAACTCAGTCTCTACGAAGGGCGCGGTGACTATCAGCTCATCCTTGACAGCATGAGCGAGGCTGGTGCCGGAGCGCTGCAGCGTGCATTCGAGGTATTAAAACAAAAACTTCAACATGAGGGCTTGTTTGATCACGCTGTAAAACGTCCGATACCGGCAATGTGCCGGCATGTCGCAGTTATAACCTCGCCGACCGGGGCTGTCATACAAGATATTCTCAGCGTTTTTCAACGTCGATACCCGGGAATGAGAGTCACCGTAATACCAGTGCCGGTACAAGGGGCCGACTCAGCCAGCGCTATCTGCAATGCTTTGTCTGTTGCGGAGCGTCGCAAGGACGACCTGGGTATTGATGTCATCATTCTTGCGCGCGGTGGTGGCTCTCTTGAGGATCTTCAATCATTTAACGATGAAAATGTAGCACGTGCAATTCACCAATGTTCATTGCCGGTTATCAGTGCTGTTGGCCATGAAACCGACGTAACCATTGCAGACTTTGTAGCCGATTTGCGTGCACCAACCCCAACTGCTGCAGCAGAAGTGGTCAGCCCTGATCAGAATGCACTTCTGAAAGAGCTGCTACAAGTTGAGCAAACACTGCAAAGACATATTAAATCCAGGCTGGATCAGCATAAGCGGCAAGTGGAGTGGCTTGGAAAACGCCTGCAACATCCAGGCAGGCGATTGCAGGATCAGGCACAGACGCTGGATAGGCTTGATACACGTTTAATACGCGTGATACGGCAAGCACTCCAGCTACACAAAGGCCGCCTTCAGTTATTGGCAAGAGCTCTTGATACTGTAAGTCCTTTACAAACCCTTCAGCGCGGTTTCAGTATTACTCAAACCGATGAAGGACAGCTGATAACACAGAGCACACAGGTAACACCGGGAGATCGCATATTGACCACACTAAAAAGCGGTCGGGTCAGCAGTATTGTTGAACATATCAACTAAAAATTTATCATTCCGAAAAACACGTGGATCGAGGTAGCTCTGGAGAAAGATATGAATAAACGTGAACAACAGAAACTGATTAGAGAACAGAAACAGCAAGCAGCAGCCAACAAGAATGTCACGCAGAAGAAAATCACCAAGATTGCATTAATTGTACTCGTGCCTCTGCTGTTGATCGGCGTTCTTTACGGGTTAATCGGACAAGGAACTGTTTATCCACCCGATCAACTGGCACCCTATGACCACGTCAAAGGCAACCCCGAAGGTGTGCAGTTGATGGTCTATGCAGATTTTCAGTGCCCCGCGTGTGCTGCTGAGCACCAGATGATGGCGATGGCGTGGCCACGTATTGAAACTCAGGTCCAGCTCGCATTCAGACATTATCCATTGACTGCGACGCATCGTTTTGCGTGGACAGCTGCGCTTTATGCTGAGGCGGCTGGTGCTCAGGGAAAATTTTGGGAGATGTATGACCAGCTGTTTTTGAATCAGGCTTACTGGTCAGGCTTATCGGGTGTTGAGGAAGAGTTTGATGGTTATCTGGAACAGCTCGGATTAGACGTAGCTCGCGCACACGAGGACATGCGCTCAGATGCCATTATTCAGAAGATCCGTAATGATCAACGTGGCGGAACAAGCGCCGGCGTTCGCGGCACACCCGCGCTGTTTGTGAATGGACGACTAACACCGGTCCCACAAAATCCCGTTGATCTGGTCACGTTGGTTAACCGGGCAGCGTCAGCAGAGTAAAAACAAGCCTTCTTAAGGGGGGAGCAGGCGTCTGTGGGTGTGGATCGACATCAGAATCCCGAAACTTGCTAGTAGCGTCACAGCCGATGTTCCCCCGTAACTGATTAATGGCAACGGCATCCCAACCACTGGCAACAAACCGGACACCATGCCCATGTTGACCACAACATAAAGACAGAATGTCAGTGAAATGCTTGCTCCAAGCAATCTGCCAAAGGTATCGGAGGCCTGCATGCTGATGTAAAGACAACGGGCAACGATCGCAAGGTAAAGCACTAGCAACAAGACAATCCCGATAAGACCAAACTCCTCACCGATCACGGCAAAAATAAAATCGGTTGAGGATTCAGGCAGAAAATCCAATCTGGATTGCGTTCCGTTTAACCACCCTTTACCCATCAAACCTCCTGATCCGATAGCAATCTGGGACTGGATAATATTCCACCCGGCTCCGAGTGGATCAGCTTCTGGATTAAACAGCGTATCAATTCGCCGTCGTTGATAGTCATACAGCACAAACGTGTACATCAGAGGCACTGCAACAATCGTCATAACACCTGCTGCGGAAATTATTTTCCAAGAAAGGCCGGCAAAAAACAGAATAATAATCCCGGCCATGCCTACCAAAATTGAGGTCCCCAGGTCCGGCTGAGAACCAATCAAGGCCGTTGGAATGGCAACAATTAGCAGCGCAACGACAACATCAAGAAATTTTGGTGGTAACGAACGCTGACTGAAATACCATGCCACCATGATAGGCAGCGCTAATTTCATCATTTCGGATGGTTGAAATCTTCCCAAAAATGGTATCTGCAACCAGCGCTGGGCGCCATTGACGATCACGCCAAAAAACAACACCAATACCAACAAAAAACAGGAAACCGAGAAAAACGCAGGAGCCCATCGATTGACGGTGCGCGGAGGAATTTGCGCAAACACAAAAAGTACTGCAAAACCCACGGCAAAGCGCACCGCCTGATTGGCAACAATGGTGGTGCTTTCACCACTTGCACTGTAAAGAAC
>JBFZEG010000201.1:0-8020 GCA_041306975.1 Gammaproteobacteria bacterium
GAGCTGGCGCGCAATCTGCACAATGCCAACTACGGTGAGCTTAAAATAGTAGCGCCACCAAGTTTTTTGGAGGGTGTATTGTCGAGCGTGGTGTCATCATTTATCCGTCAGTACCCGCAGGTGAGTATCAGCCTGGATTCTCATGGTGTGGAGACTGCATTGAAGATGATCGCCCTGCGTGCGGTGGATTGTGGATTTACCAAGCTGCCGATTGAATACCCGGGGCTGTCGTCCGAGCCATTGCTGGAGGCTGGAACGGGGTGTGTGGTGCCGATGGGGCATGCCCTGTGTGCGAAGCAGGCAGTCAGTGTTGAGGATTTGAATCAGCAGCCGCTGATACTATTGGGCAAGGGGCGCAGTTTTCGCCGCGACATTGAACAGGCGTTTGCGCGTCAGAAGATTCCCATGCAGATACGTGTGGAAACTCATACCGTAGGTTCTGCCTGCGCATTGGTACGTGGCAACATCGGCATCGCTATCGTCAATGAAATGCTCGCCCGCCAATACGCTGGCGATGCCTTGGCGCTGCTGCCATTCACACCCGACATCCGCCACCAATACGCCTTTGTCACCAGCGACCACGCCCCCATGACCCGCATCACCCGCCAGTTCCTCACCCACTGCCGCACAGTTTTCGGATTGGGCGGATTGGGGCGGATTGGGGACGGAGAGATCAAAAAATGAACATTCGTAAACCTATGAAAGAAAAAAAGTATACAACTGATCAAAAAATGATCTCTCCGTCCCCGGTGCAGTCACTCCGTCCCCGGTGCAGTCATCCCCGGTGCAGTCACCGTTAAGGATGGCCGTGGTTGTTTTTAAGTGAAAAGGTGGTTTATGATTTTTGGGCTTGAATTGGACGATACCTTCCCATGCGACTTCTGACTATAACCGTTCTGTTGCTTATCCTCTTGCCTGTTCACGCCGACGAAGAGCCAGTTATGCGTGTGACGCTTGTTGGTCAGGCGCTAATCAAGCAGGATTTGCGCGTGCACGCGCCGGTCGCCTTCGAGCAGGCCAAGGAATACCTGAGCGGCGCGGATGTCGTGTTTACCAATCTGGAGGTCGCGGTCGCACCCATCGATGCCCCTGTGGTGAAACGCAATTCCAGCGTGACTCATGTCACGCCCGATATACTCGAAAACCTTCGTGAGATGGGTTTCAACCTGCTCGCATTATCCAATAATCACGCCTGGGATCTAGGCGAGACGGGTCTTTACACAACGATAGAGGAGAGCCGGCGGGCAGGTTTTGTCGTTGCCGGTACCGGCCGTAATCTCGATGAGGCTGCAGCACCGGCTTACCTCGATACTGCAAACGGACGTGTCGCGCTCATCGGCTTCGCCTCAGGCGCTAACCAACTGCAAGACCCCTCTACTTGGGCGGACGCCAACCGTCCCGGTGTGAACTACCTGAACCTTCGCGCCGATGGCACGCTGGATCCCGAGCAGAAGGCACGCATTCTTGCGTCGGTGCGCGAGGCCGCAGCGAATGCCGATCTTGTCATCGCCTACCATCACCAGCACTTTTGGGGCGAGGACAACGGACCGGATACCCCGCCTGGGCGTGAGGCACGGCTTGATCGCTTCGAAACACCTGCTTGGCAGGAGGATTTTGTTCGCGAACTCATCGACCAAGGCGCCGGCTTGTTTGTTGGGCATGGCAACCCTGCCCTGCATGGGGTGGAGATCTATAAAGGAAGACCTATCCTTTACGGCTTGGGTAACTATATCTTCCACTCCGCACAATCTGTTGACCGTTACGGTCCGACGGCACATCAAACAGTAGTCGCACAGGTAGAATTCAGGGAAGGACGAGTCACGCGGATGGATTTCCGTCCTCTGGTGTTGTCGCTTCTTTCGACTGATCAGGTGATGCGGGGTTTCCCATACCTCGCCCGTTCGGGCGAGGCCCGTGCCATCCTCCTGTATTTGCAGGACCAGTCTGCGCGTTACGGCACGCGCATGACGATCGACGGCGAACGCGCCTTCTGGTCAATCGACTGAGGTCTCTACGGGATGGGGACTACGGGATGGATTCGGGATGGGGACGGAGAGATCAAAAAATGAGCAGTCGTAAACCAATGGAGGATAAAAAGTATACAACTGATCAAAAAATGATCTCTCCGTCCCCAACCCAGCAAGCTGCTTTAGCGCTTATTTTGGTGTTTCTGATGCTGGTGACGCCGGGGCCGGTTATCGAGGCGATCAGCGCCTGGTTGGCGATGCCGGTGATGCCACCCACGGAGTCGGAGTTTCCCACTGATAAGGTGGTGCATTTTGCGATGTTTGCGGCGTGTGCCTTTTTGAGTTTCCGGGCGTGGAATGGTCGTCTGGGGGCGGCGGCGATGCTTGCAGCACTATTGATATTTGCGGCGCTGACGGAGAGTTTGCAGATGGTGATTCCCGGGCGCAGCGGGGATTTGATGGATTTTCTGGCCGATGCTACGGGTGTATTAATGGGGTTCTGGTGGTACCAGCGCAATGCCTGCAGGGTGCAAACAGTTAACAAGGAATAAAAAAAACCCGGCTTTTGGGGCCGGGTTTTAAAGTTACTACTATCAAGGGAGAGATAAATGAAACAAAACCCACATTTTGTCTGCAATCTACCTACAACCATTCTGACTCGATAATTCCTAGTAAGTTCCGAACTAATTCATATTTTTTTTTGAGCGCTTTATGGGGACGGAGGCGAAGGCACCGTCCCCAAATAGCGCTGATCATTTTTTGATCTCTCCGTCCCCAAACTACCCCCAAACTACCCATAGCTGATCAAAAAGTGATCTCTCCGTCCCCACTACATACCACTACATAGCAACAACCGTCAGGCCGAGGCGGGCGGCGACGTCGCTGCTGCCGGGGTTGGAGACCACGCCGATACTGGCCAGTTCGGGCTTGAGGTAGTGGCGGGCGACGCGTTTGAGGTCGGTGAGCGTGACGGCCAACACGGCGCGGCGGAACTCCATGCGTGATTCGCGGGTGCGGCCAAACAGTTCGTTGAAATAGTCCTGTTTGGCGGCGCCGGCCGGCGAGGTGGATCTGTCCATGCCGCTGATGACGCCCAGAATGGCTTCTTCAACCAGTCGGTCGGCGTGTTCTTCATTGAGCACAAAGTCTACCGAGGCGTCGAAGTCGGCCAAGGTTTCTGCCAGTCGCGGGTCGCGATACGAGTAGAAGCGGAATGAGGCAGAACCTGAATCCTGATCGGCTCCGGCACCGTATGCGCCGCCTTGTTCACGGATTGCGCGGTGCAGATAGGCGTTACGCAGGAATCCGGCCAGTACGGTGAGCACAGGATGATCGGCATGGCCGCCCGGCACAGTTGGGTAGGCTTTGGCACAGAAATGCACTTGCGAGTTGGTGGTCCACAATTCACGCACCGGTGCACGCACTGCCGGCAGATTTGTTGCATGGAACTCTGCTTTAACCGCAGGCGCCGCCGCCCAGGTTGACGTCAGTCCCTGCACCAGTGCGTCGCGATGCGCCGCTTCGCCCACCAGCAGGAAGCGGCGGGGAGCAGTGACCAGCGCCTGATGGATGCGCTTGAACTTAGCCATCAGCGCAGCCAGCTGTTTTTTGTCGCTGATGTCTTTGCTCAGTTGTTTGACCGATTGAATACCCGCCAGCCCGGTGAAGCGATGACTCAGGTGGGCAGTTGGACTCATGCCGCTGGAGGCCAGTGCAATCGCCAGGGAATGACCACGACCGGTCACGCTGCTGAGCTGGCGAGAGTTAATCTGCTCGATCAGCTCTTTAACGCGCTTATTTTCATCAAAGCGCACGTTAAAAAATGTCTCATACAACAGCTCGGTCTGCGCGGCATGATTGGCCACCAGCGCTTTGGAAGACAACACCACAATGGCTTTGCTGTTTTGTTCGTTATGCAGATCGCTGCGGATACTGGCGTAGCAGTTCAGCCCACCGCTGACAGTGGATTGCCAGACGGCAACATCCCCGTAACTGCGTTTGCCGACGCCGAGTTCGGTGTAACAGCTGGTGTACAGCGGCAGCACGTCAAGCAGTTCAGGCTCCAGAGCAGGCATATCCACAATCACCTGTTGATACACCAGGCCATTGGTGCCTTGCGCATACCAGCTCAGCGGCGCGTCAGCCTGGCCTTGTTGCGGTGCGGTGAGGGTTTCAGACGCAATCACCGGCAGTTCCGCCGGCACATCTTCCAGGCCAACTTTGGGCAGCACATCCGCATCATCTTCCTGTGCCTGACGCTCGGCCAGTCGCTTGTTCAATTCCACAATCTGCAGCTTCTGCTGCTCGCTCATGGACGCCTTGATCGCGGCTAGGCGTGCTTTTTCCGCATGCGCCTCGCGCTCGGGGATGCCGGCATCCGGTGTCATGGTCAGTGTCACGCGGTGCATGTTGGCTTGCAGCAGTTCACGAATCAGGCTGGGGATAAAGTCAGGATTCTTGATGTCTTCGTGCAGTTTTTTGAGCGCTGGTTCAATGTCCAGCAGCTCAATCGGATCCCCGCGGTGCACCGCCGTGGACATGCCCGCCATCATCAGTTGCAGGCCGTAAGGGTAGCTGTCGCCAGAAATTTCACGCTGATGCAGTTCAAGCTGGTGCAGCGCGGCTTCGACCTGTTCCTGATCGACGCCTTCATCAGCGATGCGCTGCAGGGTCTCCAGAATCAGCTTTTCCACCTTGAGGGTGGAGTCTTCAGCACATCCCTCAAGACCGCAGATGAAACTCATCTCCCGGTTGCTGTCTTCCAGGCCGCACAGCGGGGAGGGGGATTTGCCAAGGTCGGTGGTTTCCAGCACTTCCATCAACGGGCTGGCGCTGTTGTCGAGCAGTACGGAGCTCATCAGCTGCGCTTTGAATGCCGCTTCCAGATCAATGCTCTGACCAAGCAGCCACGCCACCACCACATGAGTTTTGTCCTCAGTGCCTTCGCTGGCGTCGGCCGCGTAGGATTCCTGCACGCGTACAGGCGCCAAGTAGCGTTTCTCTTGATTCGCCGTGATGTGCGAGACATCGATGCGCTCAAAATGTTTTAACGCCAGCTCTTCAAACTTCTGCTGATGCTCAATGGCGGGGATGTCGCCGTAGGTCATAAAAATGGCGTTGCTGGGGTGGTAGTGCGTTTCATAAAACGCTTTTAAATCTGCGTAACTTAGATCGGGGATGTGCGAGGGCTCGCCGCCGCTGTTGTAATGATAGGTGCTGGTGGGGAACAAATAGTTGGTCAGCGTCTGCCAGAGCCGGGAGTTTTCCGAGCTCATGGCGCCTTTCATTTCGTTAAACACCACACCTTTATACTGTAGGTCGCTGTGGATGTTGCCATCTTCCGCAAAATCCAGCCGGTGGCCTTCCTGAGCAAAATCAAGCTCATTAAGATTTGAGAAAAATACTGCGTCCATATAGACATGCAGAAGGTTGTTAAAGTCTTTTCTGTTGCGGCTGGCAAAGGGATATGCCGTGCAATCGCTGCTGGTAAAGGCGTTCATAAAGGTATTCAGCGAGCGGCGGATCATCATAAAAAACGGATCGCGCACCGGGTACTTTTTGCTGCCGCACAGCGCCGTGTGCTCCAGAATATGCGCAACGCCCGTGGAGTCCATGGGTAGGGTACGCAGCGCCACCAGGAACACATTCTCGGGATTGTCCGCCGCCAGATGATAATGCCGCGCGCCAGTGCTGATATGTTCGTATTCCTGCATCTCCAGTTGCAGCGATGGAATTGCCTGGCTGCGCAGCCAGCGGAATGCCGGATGGTGCGAGCTTGGCTGCAGATTATCGGAGCTGGTTTGCGGATCACGAGGCGCTGGCGTCTGGATCATAAAGCGTGGTTCCTGTTTAGGTGTTGGTGTTTTTTAAGTGGTTTTTGATTGGGGACGGAGAGATCATTTTTTGATCTCTCCGTCCCCAATCAAGGGCTCCGTCCCCAATCAAGGGCTACTGTGCGCTGAGTATGACATGGATTGCCATCAACTCCGGCGTGGCTTGTGCCAGGCACTGGTGCAGGTCCAGCGTTTGTTCTTTAAGGTAATCCAATTCTTCCTGACGGATATTGGGATTACGTTGTTTTAATGCAAGTAGACGTTTAATTTCTAGTGTCTGAGTGGTCAGCATGGCTTTGCCGGCCTGATCAGCTACTTGTTTGCAGGCCGCCATGGCCATTTTATCGGCGCTGGCAGTCAGTTTTAACAATAGTTTCTGGTGAGTCTGCAACGCTTCCAGTGCCATGGCTTTGTCCGGGAAGCGCAGGTGCTGGCGCTGAGTCTCCAGCGATTGCTCAAGGGCCGTCACGTTATTATTGTGATCCAGCGTCATATTAAAGGTGAAGCCGGTGGCTGGCAGATGTTTGGCCAGTTGCAGATGGGCAGGGGCGCTGACCTTCACGCGGTACTGGCATTCGACGATCATGGCGCAGCCGGGCGCTGGCCATTCAGCTTCAGTGCTGACGCTGGCGCCGGATTTGCTACGGCTGACCGCCAGCTCCGGGTAAAACACGCTCATCGAGGCTTTGCCCTGATGGCTGTTCATCACCAGATCCATGGCGCCGGTCACCGTGGGATGCTGCCAGGTCAGATACGCGCGATCTTCGCGGCGCAATGCCTGTTCGCGCTTGAAGCACGCCTCAAAACCTTCGTCCGGCAGCCCGGGGAAGGAGGGCAGCAGCATATCCTGGCCAGGCACAATGCTGATGCTGCCGTCGCTGTTCCTGTCGAAAAACACGCTGTAACTGTCGAGCACGTTCAGTAACCACTTCTCCGGCGTGTAGTTCTGCTCAAATGCTGCGATGCGTGTCAGCAGCTGATCGGCGTCTTGCGCATTAAAGGAGTTGCGCTCCAGCAACTGATCGCGGCCCTGTTCCAGCTCCTTTTGCAACAGCGCGTTGCGTGCCTGCACGCGCGTCAGAAAGTCCTTGAAGTTGGCAGTAACGTTGGGGACGGAGAGATCATTTTTTGATCTCTCCGTCCCCAATAAATCCGTCCCCAATAAAACTTCCAGCTCGGTTTTAAACTCTTGCCACAGACGGAGCGCGCCGGGCGCTACCTGTTCAAAGGCGTTTATGCCGTGGTGGTACCACTGGAACAGGCGCTCCTGGTGGCCGCCGATCACGTACGGCACGTGAATTTGCACATCGTGTCGCTGGCCGATGCGGTCAAGTCGTCCGATGCGTTGCTCCAGCAAGTCTGGATTAGCGGGCAGGTCAAACAGTATCAGGTGCCGGCAGAACTGGAAGTTACGACCTTCGCTGCCGATTTCCGAACACACCAGAATGCTGGCGGCGTTTTCCTCGCCGGCAAAATACGCCGCCGCGCGATCGCGCTCCAGCAGACTCATGTGGCGATGAAACACGCTGCTACGTACACCAATTTTGAGGCGCAGGTGTTTTTCCAACGCAATCGCCAGCGCGTCATGCGCACAGATCAGCAGCGTTTTACCATCGCGCTGTTTGCTGCCCGCTCCAGTGAGCCAGTCTGCCAGCCAGCGCACACGCGGGTCGTCGGAGAACAGGTCGTCGGAGTCGTCGTTGGCGTCACTGGTGGCATCATTGGGGACGGAGAGATCATTTTTTGATCTCTCCGTCCTCATTTCAGCCGCACCCAATTCAGGCGCCAACTCAGCCAGCGGCCAAGGGCGCAGCTCGCGCTTGGGGAAGCCGGTGAGTTGGCGGCGAGTGTTGCGGAACAGGATGCGGCCGGTGCCGTGCTGGTCGAGCAGCTCGCGCATCTGCGGGTCATCGTCAGTCATGGTCTTGATACGTGCGGCGATCTGCTGGTAATTGGCCTGCTCCGCCACAAACGCAGCAAAGTCGGTAAAGCGCGCCGGATCGAGCAGACGCAACAGGGCAAAGTGGTTTTCCTGCCCCAGCTGTTCGGGGGTGGCGGTCAGCAACAGCAAACCCTTGGTCGCAGCCGCGAGCGTTTCGAGGGTTTTGTAGGCGCTGGTGATTTCCTCGCCAAGTTTGCCGGTATCGGGTGTGGTCAGTTCACCGAGCGTGACGTGGTGCGCTTCATCCACAATACACAAATCCCAGCCCGCGGACTGAG
>JBFZEG010000010.1:0-10972 GCA_041306975.1 Gammaproteobacteria bacterium
TCTCTCCGTCCCCAGCTAAAAACTATTTTGTCACCCTGCGCAAGACATTGACCAACGGGACCGACAGCGCTGCTGCAAATACAACAGCTGGCACCTGCTGCCAGACCATTGGCTCTGCAGACACCGCTGCTTTAATACTCAGGTATATCAGCACGCCAACTGCAACAATCCCAGCCGGCATTAAGTGTGTGCCAATCGCCTTTTTGTCTCGATATTGCGGATTCAGACTGGATAACAGTGAAACCAGCAAGGTCAGCAAAAATGGTAACGCGACTTTCTCGATACTATCGGCATCACTCGCCGTGACAACTACCTGCGTGAACAGCAAACATACCAACACAAAAACTGCGGAGATGCCTACTGCCTGTCTGAATTTAATCAATTTGTTGAACTCCAGTGTCGCCGGAAAGACCTAGCTGCACCGATCACATTGGTCTATCGGATACCTGGATCCACTCGATCCATCACGAGCAAAAAATGTATCTCCAGCCCAGCTACCAATAGCTTTCGCACTATCAAAAACAACACCACCCACAATGGCATCCCTCAAAAAAGTCAGGAAGCCTGCCCCGTTCACCATATGAATTTCAACTGGATTTAATTCACGCATACAACCTCCGTGTACATTTGATACCTGTTCCATGCCCGCAAATTCGCAGAACACTCACTACAGGTATAGGCAACTCGCGGCGCCTTTGCTGGTTTTTTAAATGGGGACGGAGAGATCAAAATTTGATCTCTCCGTCCCCATTTAAAACCATTAAAAAAACACGGCCAGCCAGACGGTGGGTTGGTCGGGGGTGGTCCACGCAACGCGGTGGCGCTGGTGGGCGGGGATGGTGCAGTAGTCGCCGGCATGCAGGTGCAGGTCTGGGCGCCCTTCAAATTGCAGGATGGCTTCGCCCTGCATCAGCACCACCCATTCTGCTTGCGCCTGGTCATACCAGAAGTCGGCTTCAGAGGCATGGCCAAACGAGACAATGCGTTGAATCTCAACACCAGCAGTGACTCCGGCCAGCGTTTCAAATAACTCTGTGGCGGGCGCTGTTATTGGCAAGCCGGCCAGTAAATTCCCAAAGGCAGAAGCCTGCTCAGCAGACTCATGCGGGTTTTGACTCATAATGCTGTCCTCTTCTCCCAAGTCTTTCTCAACAGATATGCAACTGTGCTAGTTTAGCGCGCCAGCAAACACTCGCTGTTGAGACCTTTGTTTATGTCTGTTTTTACACCACTCACACTACACGATGTCCGCGGCTTTATGCGCCAGTTTGATCTGGGCGATGTGCTGCGTATTAAAGGCGTCAGTGGTGGCAGTGAAAACACCAACTATTTTGTGGACTGCACAAGCGGTGCCTATGTGCTGACGCTGGTTGAACGCGGACCCGTGCAGGATCTGCCGTTTTTTATCAGCCTGCTGGACTGTCTCAAGCGCAGCGGTCTGCCCGTACCCTTTGTGTTTCGCAACCGTGAGGGTGCTGCGCTGCTGTCCTTAAAAAACAGGCCGGCCTTGCTGCAACCGCGGCTGCCCGGTGCTCATCCCGATCAGGTCAGCGCCGCACAATGTGCAGCACTTGGCTCTGTGTTGGCAAACTTGCACAGCGCCGACTGTGGTCTGCAACGCAGCAGTGACCGCGGCCCACAATGGGTGCTGACTGAATCAGTGCAGTTTCTGCAAACAGTCTGGTTGTCTGAGCAACATTGGCTGCAAGCGTGCCTAACCGATTTGCAACACTGGCTGTCAACAGCGCCCGATCTGCCGACCGCAGTAATCCACGGTGATCTGTTCCGGGACAACGCCATGTTTGAGGGCGATAGGCTCACCGGTGTCATCGATTTTTATAATGCCGCCAGCGGCTGGACGCTAATGGAATTAGCCATTTGCGCGAATGACTGGTGTGTTGATGTGGTCGACCACATTCCTCAGCTCAACACTGATCGCGTGGCCGCACTGACCCAGGCCTACACGCAAACGCGCGCACTCGCAGACAACGAGATCGCCGCCTGGCCAACGATGCTGCAGTTGGCAGCGCTGCGCTTCTGGTTGTCGCGCCAGCAATACGCCCTTCAGCATCACAATCAGCCCGACGTCTTGATCAAAGACCCGGATTATTTCCGCCACTTGCTGAAAACCCATTACCTCAACGCCCGCGCACAATGAAACAACTCAACAAACACTTTCTGCCCGTCAATGTGCTGGTTTTTGTAGCGGCATTTGTCGCAACCGCACCTGCTTTTGCGCAAGCCACCTTTGAGATCAAGCTGCCCGCGATGGTTGAGCTGCCCGGAGGCTGCACCGAAGTTGGCACCATGCTTATGGACAATCGCGGCAATGAACCGCGCGAGGTATGCCTGGATGCGTTTGCCATCTCCTCTCACGAAGTCAGTATCGGTGAATTTAAAGCATTTTTACGCATCACCGGCCTGCCCGCGCCCAGTCCCGCGCTGGAAATCCTTGAGCACGAATTGCCGATAACCCGCATTACCTGGTTTGATGCCATGGCGTACACCCAATGGTTAAGTGAATACACCGGTGAGACCTACAACCTGCCCACGGAAGAACAATGGGAATTTGCCGCGCAGGCCGGCCAGGGTGCGGGCATACAGTTCAGCTGGGGCAATCTGCCCGGCAGCAATCAGGCAAATTGCCGGGATTGCGGCAGCCGCTGGAGCGACATCAGCGTGGCGCCCGTGGGCAGCTTTGCAGCCAACGCCTTTGGTTTGTTTGATATGCATGGCAATGCTGCAGAGTGGACCCTCGGCTGTTTCCACGACCAGGACGAACGCGTCGAACGCCGTGTTAATGGCCAGCGCCTAGGCACCTGCCGCAACGCCACACTGCGCGGCGGATCTTTTCGAAACAGCGCTAACCGTATCCGCGTATGGCAACGTGCGGGGCATGACAGTACGCGCGGTTCTGACGAGATTGGCTTCCGGGTTGTTCGCCTGCCGTAATCTAAAGACCCTATTGACCCACCGCATTCATCACCGCCTCAGTCAACGCCCAGATTGGGCGTGGGCCACGGGTAGTGACGCCCATACGCACCACAATCAGCTCCTGGTCGGGCAGCATGACAACGTTCTGGCCTTCAAAGCCGGACAGGTAAAACATGTTGGCCGGGAACTGCGGCATGGGTCGGTCTGCAGGGTCAACGGCAGAGCCTGCGTTTAACCAGATCTGCGCACCATAGTTGCCCTGCGCCGTGGACTCCGCCGGCGTCAGGCTGTAATCGACCCAACCTTCCGGCAGGATCTGCTCACCATTCCATAGGCCATCTTGCATGTACAACAAGCCAATTTTTGCCCAGTCGCGCGGGGTTGCGTACATATAGGATGAGCCTACAAAGGTGCCACTGGCATCGGTTTCCATCACTGCCGAGCGCATGCCCAGTTTGCTGAAAAAACGTTCCTGCGGGAAATTAAAGTACGACTGGTGGTTGGTAAATAATTTGCGATTGATGCGCGAAATGATGTTGGTGGTGCCGCTGGAATAATAAAACTGAGTGCCCGGCTGCTGCGCCAGCGGCTTGTTCAAGGTGTAAGCCGCCGTGTCGCCGGTGGTATACAGCATCAGAATGACATCGGACATCGAGCCCGCGGTGTACACCTCGGAGTATTCCAGGCCACTGGACATCTGCAACAAGTGATTCAAGGTAATAAACCGGCGCTGGTCGCCGAGGGCCTGCCACTCGGGAATACCGGCGGGTGAATCAATATGCACCAAACCTTCACCGGCGAGCATACCGGTCAGCGCAGCGGTGACCGTTTTGGTCATTGACCAACCGAGTTGCGGCATGTCGGCGTTAAATGGCTCGGCATATTTTTCCGCAATGATGCGCCCCCTGTGAATCACCAGCACCGCGCGGGTGTCGATGTTCTGATCCGGCTCCATGTCCTCAAATGCCTGATCAACGGCGGCATTGATGGCCGCCAGATCAACGCCGTCCAGCTGTGCGGGAATATCAACCTGATCACCCAGCGGCCATGGCGCCGCCAGCGGCGCGGGTGCCTGCGGATAAAGCGCGGCGTTAAACTGCGCACGCAATATCTCGGGCGAAGTATCGATGAGCAGCGTGCAGCCCAAATGGGGGCGATACAGCGCCTGCACGGTCAATCCGTTGGCAGTGCCACTGACCAGATCATCATTAAACGTAAACGTCATACCCGACGCAGCGGCGTTGGCCAGTTCCGCACTCAACACCTGATCCTGCGTCCTGCCGCCCACCAGCACCGAGGAGCACAGACGTTTGACTGCGCTGCCAAGCGCAATTTCTGCTTCCATCAACGCCCGTGCTGTCTGCGCCGCATCGGCGACCGGCTCACTGACATCCAGTGCCGCTACGGCAGAAACGTCCTGAGCGGGGGCATCCGCCGTGGGTGTATTGACAGGCGCGTCAGAACACGCCGCCAGTGTTGCGAGAGCAATGGCTAGCAAGAGCGCAGCTTTGGTGGCTGGCACTGCCTGCCTGTCGTGTGTTGTTTTGTTCATGTCCCACCCCGTTAATGACTTTTTGTGATTTTTTTGTCGCTACCGTTGTACCGTTTAACGATATTCTTGCCGGGCAATAACACCGATTCATCTTTGTCGGTATAGGTCAGTCGCGCCAGCAGATCACTGATCATATACAGGCGCGCATTGTGTTTGTTGTCAGCATCTACCACGGTCCATGGCGATGTCTCGTTGTGTGTGCGCTGCAGCATGATGTCACGGGCGGCGCTGTACTCATCAAAATACTGCAGCGCCTGTTCATCAATCGGACTGATCTTCCACTGTTTGAGCGGATCCAGTTTGCGCTCCGCAAGCCGGCTGGCCTGTTCGTCGCGACTGATATCCAGATAGTATTTGAACAAACTGATACCCGAGCGGATCAGCATGTGTTCGAACTCGATCACCGACACAAAAAACTCTTCGTACTCGGCGTCATTACAGAAGCCCATCACATGCTCGACGCCGGCGCGGTTGTACCAACTGCGGTTAAACAACACCAGCTCACTGGCACTCGGTAGATGTGGCACAAAACGCTGGAAGTACCAGGAAGATTTTTCTTTGTCCGAGGGTTTGCCCAGCGCAACAATACGTGTTTCCCGCGGGCTCAGGTGTTCGGCTATCCGCTTGATCATGCCGTCCTTGCCGGCTGCATCGCGCCCTTCAACAATCACCAGAATTCTGTTGTTGCACTGAATAAAATGCCGTTGCAATTTCACCAGCTCGATCTGCAGGAGCAGCAGCTGTTTTTTGTAACTCAGAAGCATGGCGAGTTTCTCTGATCAACGGGTCAATAAAACACGCTTGTTTAGTCATAAATTTGTGTTAGATCAAACAAGGCATAGGCTTTCATCTGTAAGGTGCTTCGATGGTTTCTGCTATCCCGCATAAGTCATCAATGCTGTTGACGGGAGTCTATCAATGAATATCCGCGCCCTATGCCTGTTAAGTGCCCATGCCCTGTTTATGTCGGGCTGCTACTCTTCAAGTTCTGTTCCAGAACCGGTGCGGACTGACGGGCTGCAGGACCCAGGGTTACACGCCATCATGACACAGAATATCGAGCGGCATATCGACAGGCTGGATTACGCGTTGGCCGGTGCGCGTGACGATGTCAGTATCCGTGAAAATACCGCGAGCATCATCCAGTCGACACAAGGGCTGCAGTTGTCAGCCGATATCATCATGACACAGCGCTCCACGCTGCCCCTGAGCGCCGACGCTGCCAACATTTACGTGGAACGCGCCACCGAACTCAAAGGGTTTGCAAGTGAGCTCGAATCGTTGGCGCGTGCCGGCCGCATCAATGAGCTCAGACCCATCGTGGCACAAGTCAATGCCAGCTGTAACAGTTGCCACCAGTTATTCCGCGCACCCTGAGCAACGTGAATGTTTGACAGCGGTACCGCTACCCGCTTAATCCATCAATGCATAGATTCGGCGGATCGCGCGCACATCCACACCCGGCGCACTGATTTGTGGGTAATTTGTGCCGTGCGCCGTCATATCAATCTGCTGGGCAGCCTGCTCTGCGCTTAAGCCGCTGGCCTTTAATGCCGCCGTATTGGTCCATAAATCCCGCAGGTAGGCCTGCAGGAAATCAATGCGCTCCTTACCCTGCACAATGGGTCCATGCCCGGGCAATAAGGTGTCAAAATCCAGCGCCTTTAATTTGTCCAGCGTCGCTGGCCACTCATCAACATGAGCATCACCCATATAAGGGATAAATGGCACCATCAGGTCGCCGGTAAATACAATTTTTTCCTCCGGCAGAAATACCACCACGTCGCCACCGGTGTGACCACGGCCCATATGAATAATCTGAATCTCGCGTCCACCACCATTCACCGTCTGGTAAATGCTCATACTGTCATCAATAGTAATGTTTGGCGGTGTTGGCGTAATCTCGGCCAGTGAACTGAGATGCGCCTGGGCGGTGGCAAGTCTGCCCTGCAGCAGCGCGCGTTGTTCCGCATCCGTAGCATCAGCAATCTGTTGCTGCAGTGACGCGACCTGGCCGGGGGCACCTTCGGTAAAGCTGATAAAGGTTGATTCTTCCAGCACGTTGCCAAGCTCGCCGCTGAGTTTTTGCCGCGTGTACGTGTGACCAATAATTTCTACTTCTTGCGGAAACACTTGATTACCATGAGCGTGATCGAAGTGGTAATGCGTGTTGATCAGATAACGCACCGGCTTATCGCTGACATTTTTGATCGCGTCCAGCAAGGCCATGCCGGCGTTGGGTGTCACATGAGAATCCACCACCAGCAGGTCATGCTCACCCTCGATCAACATGGAGTGACTCATGACGTTTACGGCGCCGGTGCCAGTGACATGGTAAATGCCCTCAGCAACCGGCGTAAAGGTGTGGCTGCGAGTGGTGACAACACCTTCCACTGCCGGGGCATTCTGGGCACTGCTGATACTGATCAGCGCACCCAGCGCAATTGCGGATGCCAGTGTTGGCAACAGGAGTTTAAAAGTGGATCCGGCTCGCATGTTTGTTTCCTTATTTTAATTATGGGTAAAAAATCATTACATCAGAATTTTGATCCACTCACCGGGTTCCGGGTCGCCAATCGGGTAATAGCCGTTGAGCAGCCGTAAGGTTTCTTCCGGGTATTCAGGTACCGGACTGGCCGCTGCCAGCGCGCGCCAGTCGAAGCCTTCTGTCACCTGCACGTAACGCACACGCAGACTGCCGGCACTGGAGCGTTCATTGGTTTGTATAGCGCGGAATGTACGAATAGATGACAGCAGCAGCCTATCCATTTCCTCTGCCTGGGCGGCATCGGTCACGTCACCCCGGAATACAAAGACATGTGGCCGCAGATTCATGACTGCCACACGCTCTTCGCGGCCCTCTGCAGTGGTGTGTACGCCGGTGTATCCCACCAGACCATACTGTGACAAGGCTTCCGAACGCTGCAGTTCAACACCCAGATTTTCGCGCACAAACAGTCGCGGCTCTTTGACCTCTTGCATTCGCATGGTTTCCACGCGCAGTCTGGCGCCGCCATCGGGGCTACTGGCCTGCACGGTGGTTGGCGTTTCAACAATCATCCACTCATCCGGAAACACCATGGTGTAACTGAGCAGATCCTGGTAATAGCGGTTTCTGTCACTGGCCACCGCGGTGTTCTCGCCCCACAACATGCCTTCCATATGACTGCGGAACACACTGGGATCAGACTCCCGCACCTGATCGGCAGACAACACGCCGGCCTGTGCAACCGCCTGCTGCAAACGCTGGTCGCTGCGCGGGTGGGTTGTAAACAATCCGTGGTAGGTTGGCTGACGCTGCGCAACCCGCACGTTGAAGTCTTCCTGATTTTTTAACACCGACAATACATCGATCATTGCCCGTGGGTTATATCCGGCGTTGTATAAATACTCGGCGCCCAGGCTGTCAGCTTCCAGCTCGTTTTCACGCCCGAAACCGCTCACTCCGGCGGCAGCCCAGATTGAGCCAATCTGTGCCAGCTCGGAGCCTATGTAACCACTGCCGGTCGCCACCGCTGCAACAACACCACCCACGGCTGCCGCTGCGCTGCCAAGACGCCCGCGCGCCTGCTGCTGAATGGCATGACGCGCCGTGATGTGACCGACTTCGTGCGCCAATACCGCGGCCAGCTCGTCTTCACTTTTTAAATACAGCAACAAGCCGCGGTTGATATAGACATAACCACCGGGCAAGGCAAAGGCATTAATTTCAGGGCTGTCGATGACGGTGAAGGTATAAGCAAGATCGGGGCGGTGACTGCCGGCGGCAACTCGTTGACCCACCTCGTTAACGTAGGCATTTACCCGCGCATCCTGGACCAACTGCATGCTGGCCATGACCTTGTCGTGCTCTTCTTTGCCAATTTCAAGTTCGCGGCTTTCAGTCATCAACACAATATTGGGCGTGCCGGTGGCCGGATTGACCGCGCAGGCTTGTATACCCAGTAAGCCGATGACAACCATCGCCATCAGCGGCACGCGCCGGTTCACGAAGCGTCTAAGCATGGTGTCAATCCCCCTGTACAAACTGCTTGAGCTGATCGGCCAGACTGCTGCAAGCATTGGCTTCAACACGGGCAATCAATGGAATTGGCACAAACACGGCCGGCATGTAGGACTGCCCGGTCGCATCGGCACTGATGGTACCCACTGCGGTGGCCGACGACACATCCCATACCCTTGCCTCAAAACTGGAATCATCTTCCCAGGATCCAAAACCGAAACAACCGCCGCCGCCCGGCCCTACCGCGCAGGAAATTGAACCCATCCGGTTACTGGTTTCTGTCTGACCATCCAGCCACACAATGTAGCGCACACCAAAGCCGGACATGATATCGGTGACCATGGGCTGTGCCATCAGCTGCTGCAGATCTTCGCTGCGCAGCGGCGCCGTGCGCGGCTCAAACCAGGGGAACATGGCATCTACAAATTGCTGCTCGGGAATCACATTGATGGCGTTGTCGCCGCGCGCCATCCGCTCGCCGACACACTCAACAAACTGCTCGCGGGTTTCATAGGCAGCACCCTGGCGGCGACCCAGAATCACCACGCTGTCTTCAGAGCTGATGCCGGTTGCACCCTGCCGGAACTCATCAATGGTGGTGGTCGTACAGGCCTGAAGCAGTGCCAGCATCCCAATTAAGGTCATTGGTCTCAGCCATGCTGACGGCATTAAATAGCGAGCCTTGGTGATCATGCTGACTCCTGCTGTTAAAAGAATGTTCCGCTACTGCGATGAGCGGCGTTGCAACCAATCGTTTACATCCGGCACACCGGTAAAGCCTAACGAGAAATTAGACGCCAGATCACGCAGCGCAGCCACGGCAGCATCATTGATGCCGCGCTCGGCAGTGCTGAACGAAGAAGCCGTTGCCTTGCCATACGCGGTCATCACCCAGTCTGCGATATATGATCCATCAGCGCCGGTCAGACGCATGTTGTAGCGCACCCAGACCTCATAGGAATCCAGGCGGGTTTTTTGTGGCATGCCCAGCTGAAATTCATTGATGCGCGGGATAAACACCGCATCAACACCTTGCGCGGCAGCCGCTTCCAGCGAATCAAGCACCACAACGCGCTCAAACATGGCGGGCAATACGGTGTTAAACAGCACTTCATGGGTGTCACCGGAGGCAACCAGATACTCTTCCTCACCCCGGTCACTAAGCTCGGTATACACAAAATCCGTCAGTCCCTCGCCGTAATACACGCCTAGCACCATAGGAATTGCCGGAATATTGGGGCGCGGATAACTGCCCTCGACGTTGACCGTGCGCGCGGCACAGGACGCCAGGCATAGCAGGATAAGCAGACTGCCCAGCATGCGCTGAACGCTGCCTGACGGCATAAAACCAGTTGCTGTTCTTCTGCCGCGTGCAGTGACAGTGTCGTTACCCGTTATTGTACGCTTGCTCACCAAACACTCCTGTTGAACGTGTGAAATAGTAACCGGCCTTACTGGTAAGAGTTCAGGCCCACAAAACTGCCACCGTTGCGCTCCGCCAGTTCACGCATCAGGTTGGCGAACCGGTAAAGACTGTCCTGGTAGCGGGGATCGAGATCAAACAATACCGGAAATCCTACTGCGTGAATACGTACCAGACGACTTCCCTGATCATCGGCACCATTTAAACGGTCAACCGTCTCTACTACCCGTGTTATTGAACCACCCGGCTGAAAGTCGTCACCAAACACGTAAAGACTGATTTTCTGCCCCGGCGCATAAAAAGAACTGATAGCCCGGGTGATGCCTTCCACAGGACTGCTGTTGCTGAACGGTGCCCAATTGCGCAAGGTACTGATAATCGCCTGTCTGCGTGCCGGAGTATCCGGAATCCACTGATTGCGATACGCAGGGAACATATAGTCACCCATATCATTCATCACCTGAATACCTTTCACTTCCGGATAGATATCCAGCACTTCGGTAATCATCGCCAGCACCCGTGGCCAGGCGTTGTAAAACATACTGCCCGAGGTATCGATAATAAAAATAATGTATTCGCTGTCGACCGGCACTCCGCCAATGACGTTGTTGGTGCGGGTAAACTCGGTGCCTAGCAAGCGCTGCATCTCGTCGGTCAGTGACTGCCGGGCGATCGCCAAGCGGTTCTCTTCATCAACACGTTCATCCGCCATTTCGTTGGAGGTTTGAAAGCGCCCCTGAATATTGGACATCTCCTGTTGCAACAAGGCGATCCGGTCTCGATAGGCAGACAACTGTTCGCGCTTTGCGTTCAGATCCCTGTTCAAAATAGTGGTTTCACCACGGATTTCAAACAGGGTTTCCTGCAGCGCGGCAATGGGCTGATCAAGCTGTACATCGGAGTACTCCAGGGTCACCGGATCCGATGTCTCGGTAATCAACAGCAACAGAATCATGGCGCCAAATCCGCATGAAATGACATCCAGAAAGGCGATGGTAGACCCACCGCCGCCGTCACGCTGCTTTTTTGCACCCCGTTCCATGATTACGTGGCTCCCTCT
>JBFZEG010000211.1:0-26611 GCA_041306975.1 Gammaproteobacteria bacterium
AGGTTGCCCGCAGCATCACGTCTCGGCACGTTGTAGTTGCCGGGGTTGGATGTAGAGGATGAGGTTAATCCGGCATTCATCTGATCGGGACGATCGCGCATGCGCAGACGTCCGTTTGTTCGGTAGTCAGCTGCGAACACCACGTTGAGACCACTGATCTCGGTGCCGCCCAGGAAGCTGAGTTGTGTATCTTTATAGTCACCGCGTGAATCGCCCTGCTGGTATACCTCTACCTTGACACCATCGTACGATGTACGTGGAACAAAGTTCACAACACCTGCCACCGCCTGTGAGCCATACAGAGCCGCAGCTCCGTCAGTCACGATGTCCAGTCGCTGGATTGCAATCTGTGGCAAAAAGGTATTCACGTTGGTGCCGATTACGCGCATACCGTCAACGAGGTTCAAGGTGGCGCCAGCCCCCAGTCCACGAAGGTTAATTGATGTAGTCGTACTGGAAGCGCCAGTCAATGAGTTCTGGGTCACTGTAGAACCCTGGTTAAAACTCAGATTGTGGATAACGTCACCCATGTTAGGTGTACCCGCCAGGGCGATGTCTTCAGCACCGATCTGGGTGATGGGAGATGCTGCACGGAAACCTTCGGTGCGTCGAATAAAGGAGCCGGTAACAACAACCTCTTCAACTTCCGGGGCGTCCTGTGCGATTGCTGCGCCCGAAGGGATCAGCAGCGCTGCAGCGATAGCAGCGGACAGGAGATTAACTCTGTAATTGACAGCAGATTTGGATTTCATCCATTGACCTCTAGATGTTTCTTATGGTTTTAGGTCGGCTGTGCAGGAGTGACATAGCGTCATTTTTGTTTAACTGCGTGGGTGCATATTGCTCAAGCAATGATTCATCTTACCTTTCCCGACAAATCAGTGGCGGGATATATCATTGTGATTGATACAGTAAAGCTGATTCGCCGAAAATGCCTTTAAGATTAGAGTGCGATCGTTCGAAAACAACCGGTTTGCTCGCCTGCCAAGGCAGTCGGATGTGAAGGGTATTAAATGAGGAGGAAGTATCAGATTTACAATCTAGGCCGCTTGTTCAGAGCATTTTGAGCACAGACTCAATGTCGGCAATCATCGCGCGGATGTCATTGCCTTCAACTGCAGCAGACGTCGGAAGACTAACAGCAGGTTGCTCTTGGGGAGCACTCATGCGTTGACGCGCGCCTCCGATCGTAAACCCCTGCTCATACAACAGCGATTTGATCTGGCGGATAAGAAGTACGTCTTCGCGCTGATAATAGCGGCGGTTACCGCGTCGTTTGACGGGTTTTAATTGAGGGAATTCCTGCTCCCAATAACGCAACACGTGCGGCTTTACAGTACACAATTCTCCCACTTCGCCAATCGTAAAGTAGCGTTTGGCGGGAATCGGGGGTAATTCCTTGTTAGTTTTGCTGGGTTCCAGCATATTTTTCAACTCGAGCTTTCAGCTTCTGGCCAGGACGAAATGTGACTACCCGACGTGCCTTTATTGGAATTTCTTCTCCGGTCTTGGGGTTGCGCCCGGGGCGTTGTTTCTTGTCGCGTAGATCGAAGTTGCCAAAACCAGAGAGCTTTACCTGCTCATTAGCCTCAAGCGCTTGTCGGATTTCTTCAAAAAACTGCTCTACCAGTTCTTTGGCTTCGCGTTTATTAACGCCAAGTTCATCAAACAAACGTTCAGCCATTTCCGCTTTTGTCAGCGCGCCCTTATCCATGCTCAATTCCTTAACTTTGCATTAAATTTGACTTCCAGGCCTTTGACACAACGCTCAATTATGGAATTGATGTCGTCGTCGCCTAGAGTGCGTGAAGGATGTTGCCAGGTCAAGCCCAATGCCATACTTTTTTTCTCGGAACCTATGGCATCGCCTTGATAAACATCAAATATTCTAAGCGAAGTAAGGTGTTCCCCCGCCAACGCCTGCAATTCACCCCTGATAGCCTGTGCCGGGATGTGCCTGTCAACCAAAACAGCCAGATCTCTGGAGACTTCAGGAAACCGGGAAAGTGCTTTGAATGCCGGTTTTCGTGCGCTCAGCACTGCTGCCAGTTCAATCTCGAACAGGAATGTTTTGTCATTCAGGTCAAGCGCACGCTGTAAAGCTGGTGACAGTGCACCTATCCAGCCTACCGGTAGCCCGGACTTGAGGATTCGAGCGCATTGGCCGTTATGAAGCGCCGGGTGCTTCTGTGCTTCAAAAGTAAATTTGTCATGCTCGCCGCTGATGGAAAGTATCGTTTCCAGATCCCCTTTTGCATCGTAGAAATCAGCGGAATCGCGACCTTGAGACCAGTCGGCCGGCAGGCGGCTTCCGTAAATCAGCCCGCCCAACATATCAGGCTGGTTGATCAGGTTCCCGGATGGCAGGAATATCTGGCCGGTTTCAAACAATCTGACCCGGGCCTGCTGGCGATTAACGTTGTAACGTAAGGTCTGGATTAACCCCGCCCACAAGCTTGTCCGCATCACCGCCATTTCTGCTGAAATCGGATTTTGAAGAGGAACTGGCAGCAGGTCGGGTCTCAGCATTGCCATCAGTGAGGGTTCAACGAAGCTATACGTGATAACTTGTTGATATCCAAGGGTTACAAGCCTTTCGCGTAGTCTCTCAGGGCTTACAGAGCCTTCCGGGCTTGGCGAAAGATTCATACGTACCAGTGGCTTGGTAACAGGCAGTTGATCATATCCGTAGACGCGCGCCAATTCCTCGATAAGATCTGCCTCAATGCTGATATCAAATCGGTACGAAGGGATTAAAAATTCAAGACTTGTCTCAGTTGACGATTGAAGAATCAGCCCTAATCTATTGAGTATATTGATAATGTCAGCTTTGCTCATGGTCATTCCGAGCAATCGGTAAACATTGTCAATTTCTAGTTTCACCGATTTTTTTGCAGGCACCGTGTGTTCACACGTCATCACTGGCCCGGCATCGCCACCAACGATCTGCAACAAAAGCTGAGTCGCTCGCTCAATCGCTTGTAATTGCAGGTCGCTATCAACACCTCTTTCGTATCGATGAGAGGAGTCCGTATGTAATCCGTAACGTCGTGCTCTGCCAGCGATAGCTAACGGGTCAAACCATGCACACTCAAGAAAGATATGTTTGGTGTCAGAGTTTACGCCACTGTGCTGCCCGCCCATGATCCCGGCCAACGCCAAAGGGCCTTGCTGATCGGTGATCAGAAGAGTATCGGGCTGGACTTCAATCTGCTTGCCATCCAACAGAACAATTTTTTCGCCTGCTTCGGCCATGCGTACATTGATTCCGCCGTTTAACTGGCTCAAATCGAACGCATGCATGGGTTGGCCAAGCTCAAGCAATATATAGTTGGTCACATCTACGACAGGATCAATACTTCTGAGACCGCATCGCCTCAGTTTTTCCTGCATCCACAGCGGTGTCTCGATATTGATATCAATGCCTTTAATGACGCGGCCTAAATATCTCGGGCATTGCTCTGTAGCGGTAAGTTGTACCGGAAAGACATCATCAATAGTGGGTTGTACAGCTTCGATTACAGGTTCACAAAAGTCCAGATTGTTAAGCGCGGCTATTTCGCGTGCCAGTCCCCTGATGCTGAGACAATCCCCTCGATTAGGAGTCAGATCCATTTCGTAGAACATATCATCCAGCAGCAAAAATTCCCGTACGGACTTGCCGACCGGGGCATCTGTTGGCAATTCAAACAAACCATCAGAGTTCTCAGCCAGCCCAAGTTCCTGTGCCGAGCACAACATGCCAAATGATTCAACACCACGTAATCTGGCTTTTTTAATCTCAAACGACGATGAGGCACCTGGCTCAGGTGCAACAACGGGCAGGTGTGCGCCAATACGAGCATACGGGACCTTTAAGCCGCTGCGAACATTGGCGGCACCACAAACAACTTGCAGCACTTCTTCGCCGTCAAACACTTCGCATACCCGGAGTTTATCGGCATCCGGGTGCTGAACGACGTTGAGAACTTCGGCGACAATTACACCGGCAAACTGCGCTGCAACAGGTCCATGCGCATCGACTTCAAGACCGGCCATGGTCAATTGGCTGATCAGTGCCTCAGGCTCAAGGTCAAAATCAACCCACTCACGTATCCATTGTTGTGTAAAAATCATGCTTCGTTGCTCTTACTTTCTACTCATGGCTTTTCATTATTAAAAATTTAGATCTTATTGCATATCGACTGGTCGTCAGTTGAACTGACGAAGAAACTTCAGATCGTTCTCGAAAAACAAGCGCAGATCATTAACGCCATAACGCAGCATGGCCAGGCGCTCTACACCCATGCCAAAGGCAAAACCCCGGTACTTTTCACTATCGATACCGGAGCTCTCCAGCACTGACGGATGGACCATTCCGCAACCCAGCACTTCAAGCCATCCGGTATGTTTGCAAACTCGGCAGCCTTTTCCCGAACACATGACACAACTCATATCAACTTCAGCAGAAGGTTCTGTAAACGGAAAATAAGAGGGACGAAAACGCACTTCCAGATCAGCTTCAAAGAAATTCTGCAGGAAGTCAGCGAGCGTACCTTTCAGGTCAGCAAAGGTAACATGTTCATCAATGAGCAAGCCTTCGACTTGATGAAACATGGGGGTATGTGTCAGATCTGAGTCGCAACGGTATACACGTCCGGGGCAGATCATGCGGAATGGCGGTTTCCCCTGCTCCATAACCCTCACCTGCACGGGTGACGTATGTGTTCTGAGGACGGTCGTCGGATTTATATAAAACGTATCGTGCATGGCGCGAGCAGGATGGTGGCCAGGAATATTCAATGCTTCGAAGTTGTGATAGTCATCTTCAATTTCTGGGCCTTCTGCAACTGAATACCCGACGGATTCGAACAGATGTTTGATGCGGTCAATCGTCCTGCTTACAGGATGTAAGCCACCAGAGCTTTGCCGGCGCCCCGGAAGGCTTACGTCTATAGTTTCTTTAGTCAGTTGTTGCTCAAGTGATTTTTCGACAATGATATCTCGGCGCGTATCGAGCGCATTTTGAATCTGGCGTTTGGCTTCATTGATATATTCGCCGGCCGCAGGACGTTGTTCGGCCGGTAGCTTTCCAAGTCCTTTGAGGAGTTCAGTAAGCTGCCCTTTTTTGCCCAGATAATCTACGCGCAATTGATCCAGCGTGCGCTCGTCAGCAGTCGTCTCAATAGCACTTAATGCTGTAATCAATAGTGAAGCTGTGTCTGTCATGGACCAATCCACTTAACCCGTTAAATGCACAGAGCCGGCTAAGGTGCTGAACACCCGAACCGGCTCTGCAAAAAGTAACACTTTATTATGCGAGGCTGGCTTTTGCCTGATTTACCAATGCAGCGAATGCTGCTTTGTCATGCACAGCCAGATCTGCCATTACGCGACGGTCAACACCGATATTTGCCTTTTTTAATCCAGCGATCAGCTGGCTGTAGGTCATACCGTTAGCGCGTGACTGCGCATTGATTCGGGTAATCCACAATGAGCGGAAAACTCGCTTTTTGGCTCGACGGTCACGATAGGCATACTGTCCCGCCTTGATAACCGCCTGAAAGGCGACTCGGTATACCCGGCTGCGCGCGCCATAGTAACCTTTTGCCTGCTTAAGAATCTTTTTGTGACGACGACGTGCCGTTACACCGCGTTTTACTCGTGCCATTTTAGTCTCCTCTGACGAACCTGTTAATTAGATAACGCGCATCATGCGATCGATCAACGGTTTATCACAGGCCGCAACCAGTGAAGTACCGCGCAATTGACGCTTACGCTTGGTGGTCATTTTGGTGAGAATATGGCTTTTATTTGCACTTTTGCATTTCCAGCCGGAGGCTGTCTTTTTGAAACGCTTTGATGCACCACTATGGGTTTTCATCTTGCTCATTTGTCTTACGACTCCGCATTTATGCGCCATCACTGGCGATAGTGTTTAGATTTTAGAAAACTGACACATGTCAGCTTTTCTTTTTCTTCGCAGGAGACAGAACCATCACGATCTGTCTGCCTTCCATCTTTGGCTCTTGCTCAATAACACCGTAATCTTCAAGATCCTTGCCGATACGTTGTACGAGCTCAAGTCCAAGATGCTGATGGGCTAATTCTCGACCGCGGAATCTCAACGAAACCTTGGCTTTGTCCCCATCAGTAAGGAAACGTATCAGGTTGCGTAGTTTTACCTGATAATCCCCTTCTTCCGTCCCTGGCCGAAACTTGATCTCTTTCAGTTGCGTTTTGCGCTGCTTTTTCTTGTTGGCAGCCTTCTGTTTCTTCAGATCAAAAATATGCTTGCCGTAATCCATGATTTTGCAGACCGGTGGCTCAGCCTCCGGGGCAATCATCACCAGATCAAGCTTGGCTTCACTGGCGGCAGCTCGCGCTTCCTCGATGGTCACTACCCCCTTTTGCTCGCCATCTGCTAATACCAGGCGAACTTCGGGTGAATCAATGTGCTCGTTAATGACCGGCTTTTTGGAACTGCTCTTCATATTCGACAGCGTATTCTCTCCTGCGTAAATAAATAGATTTGTCTCTTCAACCTATGCCTTATGCGTGGCAGATCGACCAAACTGCGAAACGTCATCTGCCATATAACTGACAAACGCATCGATTGACATGATGCCGAGGTCGTTTCCTTCCCGGGTGCGTACAGAAACTTCCCCATTCTCCAGTTCCCTGTCGCCCGCTACGAGGAGGAAAGGAATCTTCTGGATAGAATGCTCGCGGATTTTAAAGCCGATCTTCTCATTTCTCAAGTCCGCACTGACACGAAAGCCCTTTTCTGCCAGTATTTTACGGACTTTTTCACAATATTCGCTTTGTTTGTCGGTGATATTCATTACCACAACCTGATCGGGTGACAACCAGGCTGGTAATGCTCCCGCGTAATGCTCGATCAAAACACCTATGAATCGCTCAAATGAACCAAGAATCGCGCGGTGGAGCATGACGGGAACTTTCCTGCTGCCATCTTCAGCGACATACTGGGCACCCAGTCGTTCTGGCATCGAAAAGTCGACCTGAATAGTGCCGCATTGCTGCACACGACCCATGCAGTCTTTTAACGAAAACTCTATCTTTGGTCCGTAAAATGCGCCTTCTCCTGGCAATAATTCCCAGGCGAGGCCACTACTATTGAGTGCTTGACGTAAAGCGCCCTCCGCTCTGTCCCACATTTCCTCAGAGCCAACTCGTTTGGCTGGGCGGGTCGACAGACGAAGTATAATTTCATCAAAACCAAAGTCTCGGTATACGCCAAACAAAAGTTTCATGAATGCCGCGACTTCGTTTTGTATATCTTCTTCGGCACAGAATATATGTGCATCATCCTGGGTGAAACTGCGCACTCGCATCAACCCGTGCATGGAACCTGATGGTTCAAATCGATGGCAAGAGCCGAATTCTGCCAAGCGCAAAGGCAAATCCCTGTAACTCTTAAGGCCCTGATTAAAGACCTGAATATGGCAAGGACAGTTCATGGGCTTGATTGCATACATGCGGTTTTCAGAAGCAACGCTGAACATTTGATCAGCAAACTTATCGGCGTGACCTGAGCGCTCCCAGAGTGAGTAGTCTACCAATTGAGGTGTGCGTATCTCTTGATAGCCGTTTTCATTCTGTACTTTTTGCATGTAATGCTGAATGACTTGATAAATAGTCCATCCGCGTGGGTGCCAGAAAACCATGCCGGGAGCTTCTTCCTGGAAATGGAAAAGATCCAGTTTCTTACCAATTTTGCGGTGATCGCGCTTTTGCTGCTCTTCAAGCCTGAACAGATAATCTGTAAGAGCTTTTTTGTCACCCCAGGCTGTTCCATGAATGCGCTGCAACATTTCATTGTTGGAATCGCCGCGCCAATAAGCACCGGCCACAGACGTTAATTTAAAGGCTTTGAATTTTCCTGTGTTCGGAACATGCGGCCCGCGACAAAGGTCTATGAAATCACCCTGTCGATAAAACGAAAGCTGTTCGTCGCCTGGAATACCTTTAATAATTTCGACTTTATACTTCTCTCCCATTTGTTCAAACATGGCAACGGCGTCATCACGACTCATCAGTTCACGTTTAACAGGGAGGTTTTCTTTTACTATGTCCTGCATTACAGCTTCAATTTTTTCAAGATCTTCAGCTGCAAAGGCTCTTTCGTAGGCAAAATCATAAAAAAAACCGTCGTCTACTACCGGTCCGATTGTTACCTGCGCTGATGGAAACAAGCGCTGTACAGCCTGTGCCATCAAATGTGCACAAGAGTGACGAATGACTTCAAGGCCTTCAGTGTCGCGCTCGGTGATGATCGCGACATGAGCATCAGTATCTATTAAGCAAGAGGTGTCAACCAGTTGTCCGTCTACCCGGCCCGCAAGAGCTGCTTTCGCAAGACCTGAACCTATGGATTCAGCAACTTCGAATACAGTCACTGGCCGATCAAATTGTCGTTGACTACCGTCGGGAAGAGTAATTGAAGGCATAGCGGTCGCGGTTCGTTTGATATGAGATGAATGAAGCCTGACTTACAAGGCATTTATGAAAAACAATCGGATTGCGGAATGCTGCTGAATACCACTCACTAATTTAGTGGTAGGCACGACCAGATTCGAACTGGTGACCTCTACCATGTCAAGGTAGCGCTCTAACCAACTGAGCTACGCGCCTGTTTCAATTTCTACGTAGTTACAGGCAAATCTTTAAATAAATCCTGATTTTAAGCAGGATCAGACCACCGCTTCCGAAAGAGTGGCGATTATAGGGGCAGCTAGAAAAAACTACAAGAGAATGACTTTGACGATGAACATCAAGATATTCACCCTAACCGAAATTAATCAGATCAATTTTCAGGGCTGCAACCTGATCCCGTAAAAGAGCGGCTTCTTCGAATTCAAGATTGCGCGCCATTTCAAGCATCCGCTGTTCCAATTGTTTTATTTCAAGAGTGAGTGACCTCACGTCTTTCATAGATGAGGTGCCAGATTTGTAGTCAGCAGATTTTTCTGCGACTGATTTGCCTTTACGACGGTTTCGTGAGTCATTGGCGGCATCACTGTGGTGAGCTCCTTCCATTACATCGGAGACTAATTTATTGACTCCTGCCGGTGTAATGTTATTGGCCATGTTAAAGCTTATCTGTACTTCGCGCCTCCGCTCAGATTCATCGATCGCCCGCTGCATAGAGCCCGTGATTCTATCGGCATACAAGATGGCTCTGCCGTTAAGGTTGCGCGCGGCTCTGCCGATGGTCTGAATCAGCGACCGTTCGGAGCGCAAAAAACCTTCCTTGTCTGCATCCAGAATTGCTACAAGAGAGACCTCAGGGATGTCTAGCCCTTCCCTGAGCAGATTTATGCCAACCAAGACATCAAAATGACCAAGCCTCAGATCTCGAATGATTTCCGATCTCTCAATCGTATCAATATCTGAATGCAAGTATCTGACTCGTATCTCATGATCCATAAGATAATCTGTCAAATCTTCAGCCATTCGCTTTGTAAGCACGGTGACAAGCACCCTTTCATGACGGGCAGTAATCAGACGAATTTCTGATAACAGGTCGTCTACCTGCGTCCCAGCAGGACGTATTTCTAGTATTGGATCCAGTAATCCCGTGGGGCGCACGAGCTGTCTGACGGTTTGTCCAGCGCGCTCAAGTTCATAGGGGCCAGGAGTTGCAGAGACAAAAATCAATTGTGAGGTCAGTGACTCCCATTCCTCAAATCTCAAGGGTCTGTTATCAAGCGCTGAAGGCAAACGAAAGCCATATTCAACCAGTGTTTCTTTTCGTGAGCGATCTCCTTTGAACATAGCGCCAATCTGCGGAACCGAAACGTGAGATTCATCCACGATTACCATGGAGTCCGGTGGCAAGTAATCAAATAGCGTAGGAGGAGCTTGGCCCGGGTCGCGTCCAGACAAATAGCGTGAATAGTTTTCGATACCATTGCAGTAACCGAGCTCAGACATCATTTCGATGTCGAAGCGAGTTCTTTGAGAAAGACGCTGCGCCTCGACAAGCCGATGGTGTTGTTCGAGATACAGAACTCTGTCATTGAGTTCAACTTTTATGTCTTCGAGTGCGTCGAGTATTTTTTCGCGCGGAGTCACATAATGTGATTTTGGGAAAATGGTCAGACGCGGCACTTTGCGTATGACTTCGCCATTAAGCGGATCAAAAAAAGACAGTGCTTCAATCTCGTCATCAAACAGTTCGATGCGGATGGCATACCTGTCTGAATCTGCAGGATAAATATCAATAACATCGCCTCTCACCCGATACGTTGCCCTTTGCAATTCCATGTCATTTCTACTGTATTGCATATCAGCCAGTCTGCGAAGAATGTAGCGCTGATCAATTCTGTCGCCCCGATCGAGGTGCAAGACCATTTTCAGATATGAGCCCGGGTCGCCTAGCCCATAAATAGCCGATACGGTTGCCACGACTATGACATCGCGTCTTTCCAATAGCGCTTTGGTAGCTGACAAACGCATCTGTTCGATATGCTCATTAATAGATGCATCCTTTTCTATGTAAAGATCTGAGGAAGGAACATACGCTTCTGGCTGGTAGTAATCGTAGTAAGACACAAAATACTCAACAGCGTTATCAGGGAAAAACTCTCTGAATTCGCCATAAAGCTGAGCTGCTAAGGTTTTGTTCGGCGCCATTACCAACGCTGGTCGCTGTGTCTGTGCAATCACATTCGCGATTGTGAATGTTTTACCCGAGCCAGTGACACCCAGAAGAATCTGAGAGTGTAGCCCCTCATTCAAGCCCTCCACCAATTGTGTTATCGCATTGGGCTGATCACCCGCCGGGAGGAAGTTCGCGTGCATTTTAAATGGTATGTTCATGGTCGTAAGTATACTGCCAGGAAGACATTTTTATAATTTATTGCAGCATTTTTCGCCTGTGTAAAAGCATCAAAAAGTTGCTGATCAAAGGTTGACCAGTATGGTAAATGTCATTATGATACGCGTCCTGTTGGGGCCAACCAGATTGGCCAACGTTACTGCCCAATAGCTCAATGGTAGAGTAATCGACTGTTAATCGATTGGTTCCTGGTTCGAGTCCAGGTTGGGCAGCCAAATTTTTCTCTGTTAATTCCCCGTAATTTAAAAGCATGCGTGTTTCCGAAACGCCAAAATATTGGTCAGATTTTGGAGTATACAATTATGCGTAGCATTAACTGATTCGTGTTCAGTATCTGTTAAAGTATCAGCCCACATCATACTCGGTGTTTACCCCCCCCAATAATGTCAAGGAGATTGTTTATGTTTAAGTCTTTGTTAGCAGCCATTTTGCTTACTGTCAGTATGGTTGGCTATGCGGCTGAAAATGCGAATCCTGTTGTCGTCATGGAAACCAGCCAAGGCACCGTGGTTATTGAGCTTTGGGCTGAAGAGGCGCCAATCACAGTTGAGAATTTTTTGAGATATGTGGATAACAAATTGTATGAAAATTTGATGTTTCACAGAGTAATTCCTGGTTTTATGATTCAAGGTGGCGGTTACAATAGTGAATTTGTAGAAATGTCAGGGTATGCACCGATCAAAAATGAGGCTTCACCTTCGCTTGAAAATGATCGGGGAACTTTGGCGATGGCACGCACCAATGTTGTTGATAGCGCTACCAGTCAGTTCTTTATCAATCTGGTAGATAACGATTTCCTGAATCAGCGAGGAACGTCATCTCAGGACTTCGGTTACGCCGTATTCGGTCGAGTCATAGAGGGAATGGATATTGTAGATGCAATTGCCGCCGTGCCTACCGCAAACGCGCGTCAGCATCAGAATGTTCCGGTCGAGCCTGTAATGATTCTGTCGATGACCAGAAGGTAAACTGTCAGGTAATAGATCAGCGTTTATGCAGCGGTGTGACTTTGGTGGCAGCAACTTTGCTTTGCGGATGGTTGACTGAGTTAGATGTTGCTGAAGTTGCACCTGTCCCGCTTGTGTAGGGCCAAAACAGATCGTCTTTAAGCGATTCAGGATTAAAACCGTCAACGGCACGAATCAACAGTTGCCGTATAGTTTCAAGATCCAGTCGTTTGCATGCAGACTCAAGTTCGACAAGCATGGGTTGAAGATCGCTCCACGGCAAAAAATCCTCTTCTGCACGCATGATTTTTGGGTGTTCTGTCCCTGTGACAGATTCGCCTATCAACAATTCCTCAAAGAGCTTTTCTCCTGGTCTAAGCCCGGTATATTCAATTGAGATGTGCCCTTCGTATGACTGTTCATCTCTGATGTTGTAACCCATCAAGTGAATCATTTTGCGTGCAAGATCCACAATTTTGATTGGCTCATGCATATCCAGCACAAACACATCGCCGCCACTGGCCATGGATCCTGCCTGAATCACCAACTGGGCTGCTTCCTGTACTGTCATAAAGTAACGGGTAACCTCTGGGTGAGTTACTGTCACCGGCCCGCCCTGACTAATCTGTTTGCGAAACAAAGGCACTACTGAACCGGACGATCCAAGGACATTGCCAAATCTCACCATACTAAAACAAGTACCACTTTTCTGCGCTGCCAAGGCTTGCAGCACTTGTTCCGCAATTCTTTTTGTTGCGCCCATCACATTGGTTGGACGTACGGCTTTGTCAGTCGAAATAAGTACAAAATTTTCGACTTGACACTTATTGGCTGCCAGAGCAGCAACAGCTGTACCAAGCGTATTGTTAAATGCTCCTTCTATGACATTCCTCTCAACCATTGGTACTTGCTTATATGCAGCAGCATGATAGACAGTCTTTACCTTGAATTTTTGAAGAATTACTTCCAGAAGATTCTGGTTACAGGTGTTACCCAGCACGGCAATAATGTCTGTTTCAAAGTCAGACTTTCCTTGTAAGGCTTCTCTCAATATCTGCAGTTCACGCTCGATGTCGTACAATCCAAACTCAAAGCTATCGAGGATTACTAATTTTGCAGGCCTGAGGCCAAGAATTTGTCTGCAAAGCTCTGAGCCAATCGATCCGGCTGCCCCAGTTACCATAACTGACTTGCCTTTGATACAGGCACTCATCAGCTCTGGATCCGGCGGAACAATATCGCGGCCCAACAAGTCTTCGATATCAATATCTCTAACTTCGTCAACGTGGAATTTTCCCGTGCGCATATCAAAAAGTTCGGGCACTGTCTTTACGTGAACCGGCAGGTGCTCGAGTTTATTGAGGATTTCCTTTCTTTCAGCATGGCTGGCTGACGGAATGGCAAGCAGGATTTGCGTGACGGAGAAAGTCTTGATCAGCTCTGATAGCGCAGAAGGGGTATAAACTCGGATGCCATGGACAATACTTCCAACGATATGCCGGCTGTCATCCACAAAGGCGACGGGCAGGTACTGGTTACCACTTTGCAAGGCAACCACTAACTGCATGCCAGAGCTACCGGCCCCGTAGATAATCACCGGCTGTTTTGGTCGAAAATTTTCAATCAAACTCTGGAGGGCAAGTTTAGCCACAAATCGGCTTCCCCCGACAAAAACAAGCGAGATCATCCAGTAGATAGGGACCGTTGCATGATTGAGTAACTCTGGTGAGAGAATCAGATAATAAACACTGCCGAACAACACTGCGGCGACTGTAATTCCCTGAACAACAATAAAACCGGACTGACCACCCATATAGAGCAGGATAGTTCTGTACAAACCTATGCGGTAAAAGACCGATACACTCATCAGAATGGCCACAGCGCTATAGCCGAGGACTTGATCAAGTTTGTCCTCGACGCTTATGCCCAGCATATTGAGTGAGAGCCAAGCTGCCAGAGCGAGCATCAAAATATCCGCTACCATCAACAGCGCTTGCTTGACATTACGAGACAGTGGGATGGTGTAGGGATTCATCATTATTCCTGTGCGGCGATCAGCACTTATCCTTTTATCGGGGCATTTGGTCGGCCTGCTCCAAGCAACGCTGCTATTGCCATCAATGGTACTACACCCACGATAGTCAGATATACCCCATTCTGGGGGTACACCACTGCAAGCCACGATATCGGCAGAAGCCATATCAGATTAACAAGTGCATAAATAATCACCACTTTGGAGTGGCTGCCAGTTCGTCTGGAGAGATGCTGATAGGCGTGCAGATTATGGCCCTCTGTTACTCGCTGTCCCGATACCGCCCGTCTGATCAAAGTATAGGTTGTATCGGCGATAAACGCTCCCATTAGTAACACCCAGACCCACACAGAGAGCGTGCCTTCAAAATGCGCAACAAGCGCTACTAATCCGAAAAAAAATCCGAGGAAAGTGCTTCCGACATCTCCCATAAACAAGCGCGCTGGAGGCAAATTAAGCAACAAAAAACCCAGGCAAGCAACGAACAGGCCCGCACAAATCCATGCGAGATCAGTCTGTTGATAAAACAACATCAGGCACGCTGCACCGCTGACAAACAGCGCTTGAGTCACGGCCAGGCTGTCAATTCCATCCATAAAATTGTAGAGGTTCAACAGCCAGACCAATGCCAGCATCAGGATCAAAGACTGTAGGAATGCCGGCACAAGTAACCATCCACTGAAAAATGGCTCTGGTACCGGGCCCAATAAAACAAGTGCTATAAATGCTGCTAACAAATGGACAGGCAATCTCACACTTACCGGCAGACCGCGCAGATCATCTACAAATCCGGTGATTGCCACGGGTGTTGCGCAAAGCAATACCGCAAAAACACGCAAATCTATTTTGCCATTCCATACCAGAAATCCTGCAAAGATATTAACAGCAATGACAATAGCAAGACCTCCTCCTCGTGGAGTCGGTACATGATGTGCTGAACGTGCCACTGGCACATCTAGCAAGCGCGAGTTAATTCGATGGCTGATCAGTAAACTGATAGACAATGAAACAAAAAAAATTGCGGTTAACGCTAATCCGTAAAGCATACACCGTCCGTACGCACAGCCATCATTGTAGAATGGAGCTTATCAAGGCTCCATTCTACAACATAGAACTTAATGCGGGTTTATTCCGTGATGGTGCTTAGTACTATTCGGCTTCTATTTCGTTCAAGAGTAGCTTTGCCGATTCCGCGAACATTCTGCAAATCATCCACAGTTTTGAAATCACCGTTTTGCTCACGGTACACAATGATTTCCTGAGCTTTTGCCATTCCGATACCATCCAGTGCCAGAGCAAGCGTTTCTGCATCAGCGGTGTTGATGTTCACACGATTGTCTGCTTGTATTTCTGCAGGTGCTTGCTCTGCACTGGTTTGCGCCTGCGCGAATGAAGGTGTTGGAGACGCGAGTAGCGATAAACCACTACTGGCCATCAGTATAAATACCCCTGATCTGATCAGTTTGCTTAATTTGTCTTTATGTCCGTTCAGTCTGTTGTAAGTCAACATTGGAAGCTCCTTTTCCATTAATCAAGTTAGTAGCCTGGGGTCACCAGGCAGTTAGTTTTGAAGGCTACAAAGCAGAACAACCGTATCTGCTCATTTGGTTTTAGCATAAACCAATGCCGATGCCAGAAATTTCACTCTGGATTTGATGTATTTTTTCAATGGGCTTGCGTGATTGTGTTATTGGGCGACCTATAACCAGATAGTTGCTGCCTGAAAGGATCGCTTCCTTTGGGGTAACAATTCTCTTCTGATCCTGGGCATCGTCTCCATTAGGCCTGATACCGGGGGTTACCAAGACAAAACTGTCACTTAAGAGACGACGAATAGAGTTGGCCTCTGCGGCTGAGCACACAACGCCATCCATGCCATTTTGCTGGGCTAGCGATGCAAGTCGTAATACCTGTTCGCCCGTGCTGCGCTGTACTCCAAGTTCTGAAAGGTCTTCATCGGTCTGACTGGTCAGTACAGTGACGGCAACCAGTATTGGCTTATGTTCCGACTCGTCGACGGCTGATCGCGCAGCTCTCATCATTGTTGAGCCACCTGCTGAGTGGATGGTAAGCATCCATACCTTCAGGTCGCAAGCCGATTTGACCGCCTTGTAGACGGTATTAGGTATGTCGTGAAATTTTAGGTCAAGGAAAACATCAAAGCCCTTTTTTTGAAGTTTTTTAACAAGCTTGGGGCCGCAGGATGTAAACAGCTCTTTACCAATTTTTAGTCTACATTCGTTGGGGTTCAACTTGTCAATGAACGACAAGACCTTTTTCTGATCGTCCATATCCAGCGCGATAATTATTCGATTCTGATCGAGCATAAACTTTTCTCCAGTCAATCCTTTTCTGCGCTGCTAAACTTTGGTCGTTGTTGTAACTCTTTTTCAAGTTGGCGGATACGCAGATTAGATTTCAGATTGCCAATGAAGCCAGCACCGAGTGTCAGTCCAAACAATGCACCCAATCCGAATGAGCTGATTATCCATACCGAGAGAGGGCGTGCATCCAGCGTGAAAAGTCCAAAAGTCAGCGAGACAGCGACATTATTCCAAAGTGAGAAACTTGCAGTCATCAATACAACCAGCAGAAGTAGCAGAATGATTACCCAGCGTTTTAGCGTTTTCATAATCTGATACCAGTTGAGTTAAAAAAGCAAAACGGCGTTATCCTTTCGAATACGCCGTTTTGAGTATTACTGCTTTAAATACTGCGTGATTATGCAACCGTATCATTTACTCGGTCACGTAATTCCTTGCCTGGTTTAAAGTGAGGCACGAATTTCCCACTGAGTGTGACAGGCGAACCGGTTTTCGGATTTCGGCCGACACGTGGTACCCGGTAATGTAATGAGAAACTGCCAAAGCCCCTGATTTCAATCCGGCCACCGTCAGACAAAGATTCAGACATATATTCAATTATCGACTTGACAGCAAACTCACAGTCCTTGGAGGACAATTGAGACTGCTTTGCGGCGATTCGTTCTATAAGTTCGGACTTTGTCATAACGGTATCCCTATTGCTTTAAATTGACTTCGACGTTACCCGCACCTTTTCCTGGCTTACTTCTTGTCCATCTGCGCTTTAATGAGGTCGCCGATGGTTGTTGGGCCTGATGATGGAGCTTCCTGATTCTTATGGTCCTGAATCGCGGCTTTTTCATCATCAATTTCTATTGCTTTAACAGACAGGCCCAGCACACGGTTTTTTCTGTCAACACTGATGACTTTCACTTCTATCTCGTCGCCAACGTTAAGAGCGTTACGTGCATCTTCTATCTTCTCGCGACTGATCTCTGACGCACGAAGCACACCTTCAACGCCATTTCCGAGATTCACAGTTGCGGCTTTTGCATCGACTTCTGACACAACACCTTTTACGACACTGCCTTTCTCAAATTCACCAACGTAGTTAGAGAACGGATCTTCAGAAAGCTGTTTGATACCCAGGGAGATGCGCTCACGCTCAGGATCAATAGACAGAATAACAGTCTCGATTTCATCACCTTTCTTGTATGCGCGAACAGCTTCTTCGCCATTTTCATCCCAAGAAATATCAGACAAATGAACCAGACCGTCAATGTTGCCATCAAGTCCGATGAAGATGCCAAAGTCAGTGATGGACTTGATGCTGCCAGAAATTTTGTCGCCTTTTTTGAACTGCTCTGCAAAACGATCCCATGGATTCTGGTAGCACTGCTTGATCCCCAGGGAAATTCGACGACGCTCTTCATCGATATCAAGAATCATCACTTCAACTTCGTCGCCCAGTTGCACGATTTTGGATGGGTGGACGTTTTTGTTGGTCCAATCCATCTCTGATACGTGGACCAAACCTTCAACACCTTCTTCCAATTCAGCGAAGCATCCATAGTCGGTCAGGTTGGTGACACGAGCTTTAACTTTTGTGTTTTCTGGATAACGTGCTTTTATTTCAACCCAAGGATCAGCGCCGAGTTGTTTCAGGCCTAGTGATACGCGGTTGCGATCACGATCATACTTCAGCACTTTTACTTTTATTTCATCGCCAACATTTACGATCTCGCTTGGATGCTTGATACGCTTCCAGGACATGTCGGTTATGTGCAGCAGACCGTCTACGCCGCCCAAGTCCACAAACGCGCCGTAGTCAGTGAGATTTTTGACCACACCTTTAATAACAAGGCCTTCTTGCAGGCTGGCAAGCAACTCATCACGCTCTTCTGAGCTGACGGCTTCCAGCACTGCACGACGTGATACCACAACGTTGTTGCGTTTCTGATCCAACTTGATCAGTTTGAATTCCAGCAGCTGGCCTTCAAGGTGTGTAGTGTCGCGTATTGGACGAACATCAACCAGTGAGCCAGGCAGGAACGCCCGAATATTATTAAGATCAACGGTAAAGCCACCTTTGACTTTGCCATTAATGATACCTTTGACAATCTCGTTTTTCTCGAAAGCTGATTCCAGATCCATCCAGGACTCTGCACGCTTGGCTTTCTCCCGCGACAAACGAGTTTCACCAAAACCATCTTCAACGGTTTCGAGTGCTACCTTTACAACATCGCCAACAGACAACGAGAATCCACCGTTCTCATCCAGGAATTGAATCTTAGGGATAACGCCCTCTGATTTCAGGCCGGCATGGATTGTTACCCAGTCTGAATCTATATGAATCACCGTGCCATTGACGATAGCACCCGGGGTCATGTCGACTTCAATCAGACTTTGTTCAAATAAATCAGCAAAACTTTCAGTCATGTTTTTTCCTGTTAAATTAATTAAGCGGTTCTACAAATCCGGGCCTTGCTTTACAAGGGTAATCCGATTCAGTAAAACCACTTCTATTCAACCGAGCACCAGCATGCCCGGGCTAATTAAAAAAGCCCAATAGCGGACATTGCTGGCTCCGCTAACAGACTATTATTCCCCTCATGGGGCGTCATTGAGACGTTCGCAAACTAATCAGGTTAAGGACGGTTTGCAGCACCTCATCGATAGCCATTTGACTGGTATCAATTATTACTGCATCAACTGCCGGTCGCAGTGGCGCAACAGCACGATTGCTATCACGATCATCACGAGCCTGGATGTCCGCTAAAAGGTCGCAGAGCTTACCATCAATACCCTTTGCAATCAACTGCTTATATCGGCGTTGTGCTCGCTCCTCTACGGAGGCTGTCAAAAACACTTTAACTGTGGCATCCGGGAAAACAACTGTTCCCATGTCACGGCCGTCCGCTACCAGTCCAGGTGCTTGGCGAAAGGCTTTTTGTCGTTGCAGAAGCGCTGTCCTAACCATTGGAAGTGCTGCTACTGTCGAAGCTGCAGCCCCGGCCTGCTCTGTGCGTATCAGATCTGATACGTCATTGTTATCCAGCCAAACACCTTCGTCGCCGCCAATTCCAAATCTGATATCCAATGAGTTTGCTAATTTAGCCAACCTTGTTTCATCATTTAAATCAATGTGATGAATTCTGCCTGCCAGTGCCAGAATCCGGTAAAGAGCTCCGCTGTCTAGGTAGTGCCATGCAAGTCGCTGTGCAGCCAGTCGACTGATAGTGCCTTTGCCCGCGCCACCCGGGCCATCTATTGCCAGTACTGGGATTGTGATTCCTGGCCTAATCTCGGATATGTCAGAAGTCTCTTTCACAAACTGTCCTCTATCTCAGTCTTTTGAGTTGAAAACCCGAAACCGAGTCGTGAAAGCTCCATCAGAAGTCCGGGAAAAACGCCTGCCAAATCTCCGGTTTGCCTGATACGAAGAGGTTTTTTTGCGCGTTGACCAATGGCGATAGCGGTCAGTGCTACATGTGGATCGTTATTACAATCAACAAATTCCTCATTAAGATCTTTTGGCACAATACAAATAAGTTCGCCGTCAACAGAAACGTCTGCGCCCCATGTTGCAACCCTTCCCAATCTGTTCAGCAATAACTCAATCCTATCAGATTCCAGTGAGATCATGCTGACACTAGGGGCCAGCGTTGCCGCAGCGAAGACAAGCAGTAGTTCGTTGTTGTCTATATCCTGATTCTTCAAATCTATGCTCGCTGATCGCGGGGTAAAACTGTTGATTTCAAGTCCTGTCAGCTCTCCGGAGGGCTCTATCAGCCATTTTGCAGAGAATCCAAACTGCGCAAACGTCTCAAACAGGTCAAAATGATCAGCTGCAACCTCAGCAGGTCGTTTAGCGAGTCCGCCAAGGTTGATCTGCGAGTTTTTTAGGGATACTGCCCCAAGTACAAAGAGCCCACACACAAAATGATCAGCTGGTAACCCCAGACTACTAAGAGTGGCCGGCAGCCTCTGACCTTCCAAGCTGTCAGGGTTTTGGCTGTCTAAACCATACACTCTTGCATATCCCGACTCGGGACCTAAGATCAAGATATTAGCCTCACGTAAAGCTTTCAGAAGAGTCAGTAATTCAAAGTCTTCTGGAACCCCAGAGAGCTCAAAAACCCCTTGCTGCTGTGAATGAAAAAGGATGGCATCAATCGCGATTGATGTCTTGGCAGCCGGTCTAAAACTGCCGGACAAAAAGGAGCCGGGGAAAACTGAAATTACATCAGGTATTAGTGTAAAATTTGAGTCTGACTTATTGTTATCTTGATGATTTATGGTGTCTGGCCGGAATCTTTTTATAAACTCGTCACGCATAAATTTTGCGCGTGAAAAGTCATTTTTCATACCTTCGCCGTCACTGATCATAAGCTTGTGTCGCACTTTTTTTAGCTCAGCAACATAGGCATCCAAGACATTGATAGTGGCATTCTTATTGGCAATAAAGATATCTCGCCACATTGCCGGATCACTCGAAGCAATGCGACTGAAATCAGCAAATCCTCCTGCGGCATAATCAAACACCTGCTGAGCTCGATCAGGCTGGCTCACGGAATCTACTAGCGTGTTAACCAGCGTATATGCCAGCAGGTGCGGTAAATGGCTGGTGCCAGCGAGGACAACATCGTGTCGTTCGGCGCTCATTGCATGGACATCAGCCCCCAGTTTTTGCCAGAGGCTCATTACTGTCTGTACAGCACTACTGCTATTTTCGATCAATGGTGTCAGGATTACTTTTCGATTTCTGAACAGATCTGCTCGCGAGGCTGAGTAACCACTTTTCTCAGATCCGGCAATGGGATGCCCCGGAACTATTCGATGGAGGCTTTCCGCAAACAACCTGCGTGCGTCAGCTGCTATGTTGCCTTTTACGCTGGCAACATCTGTAATAATCGTATCGGAGGTTACCAGATATCTCAGTTGCTCAAGAACGCCTCGCACACTGAGGGTGGGCGTACAAATCACAATGATATCCGCCTGTGGCGTGAGCACGCACAGGTCTGTTGAGTAGGCGTCAATGTTGCCATCATTGAGCGCTGATTGCAGAGCGATGCTGTCTTGGCCGTGCGCCAATATGCGTTTGCAGTGCTTTCCGCTTGCAAGACTTCGGGCAATTGAGCCCCCGATCAGCCCAAGTCCTATGATCAAAACAGTTTTGTTTTCCAGTAAATTCACGATGTTGTCTGGTTCTGTTTCGCGCGAGGGAAGGAACCAAGATTCTTGATTTTTACTACACGATCAGCAAGTTCGGAAAACACGTGACGAACAGACTCATCATCTATATGGCCTTCAAAATCAATAAAAAAAACATAAGACCAAAACCCATCTCGTGCCGGGCGCGTCTCTATTCGGGTGAGGCTGACTTGATGGCGGTCGAACGGTTCAAGCAATCTAAACAAAGCACCTGGTTTGTTTTCGGTGTAAACAAGAATGGAAGTTTTATCATAACCCGTCGAGATCGACGCGCGGCTACGTGACAGTACCAGAAAGCGAGTGGTATTGTTTTTTTTGTCTTGAATACCTGCATGTACGACGTGTAAATTGTACTTAGTGGCCGCCAATGTACCCGCTACAGCACCAATACTCTTGTCCTGTGCCGCGAGACGAGCCGCCTCGGCATTGCTGCTCACCTCCGCCAGTTCTATGTCAGGAAAATTTGAGCGCAGCCATAGACGACATTGAGCAAGTGATTGTTTATGCGAGACTATTTTCTTTATTTGTGAAATTTCTGTATTTTTTTGGATCAACAGATTATGTTCGATTGGCAGGTATACCTCCCCTACAATCTGCAGGGAGGTGTCAATCATACAATCTTGCGTGTTATTCACAGCACCTTCAGTCGAGTTTTCAACAGGCACTAATCCATAATCTGCCTTGCCTGCTTCTACGTCCAGAAATACATCATCAATCGTGCTCACCCCGATACAGTCTGCCGCGTTGACAGATCCAAAGTATCGGTCAACAGCAGCGTTGGAGAATGTGCCGGGTGGGCCAAGATAGACAATTCTTTCCTGGCTGATGTTGCCCTGTGCGGCATTTGCGCCTTTAGTCATCCCGCGCCTCAGTCTCTTCTGGTTTGCCCATCTGAGTTTCGGTTTGAGTCAAATCAGCGCTGATCTGCTCTTCACTTTCATCAAAAGCCGGCTCTTCGGCCTCCGCTACCGATTGCACACCAACCAGCGCTTCGTCATTCTTCAATCTGATTAATCGCACACCCTGCGTATTGCGACTTAAGGTAGGTACTTCATCAACCCGGGTACGAACCATGGTGCCACGATCACTGATCAGCATTATCTGCTCGCCTTCGATCACCTGCACTGCTCCCACCAAGCGACCGTTACGATCACTGGTTTGCATGGCGATAACGCCTTGCCCACCTCGGCCGTACACTGGAAACTCTGGAATTGTTGTGCGTTTTCCATAGCCGTTTTTACTGACAGTCAATACTTGCTTGCCTTCTTCAGGAATAATCAGAGCAATCATTTCATGCCCCTCAGCCAGCCTTATGCCGCGGACGCCACGAGCTGTTCTGCCCATTGTGCGTACGTCGGTTTCGAGGAAGCGCAGCACTTTGCCGCTGCTGCTGAACAGCATGATGTCACGCTGTCCATCAGTCAGTGCAGTTCCTATCAGCCGGTCACCTTCGTCCAGTTCTATCGCCCGTAACCCCACACTGCGTGGACGGGAGAAATTCACCAAATCAGTCTTTTTGACAACTCCCTGAGCTGTTGCCATAAAAATATAGTTGCCTTCGGTGTACTCTCGAATTGGCAGCATGCTGGTTATGCGTTCGCCTTCTTCAAGCGGCAAGATGTTGACCAGTGGTCGGCCGCGGGCAGTTCGGCTCGCCAGCGGGATGTTGAATACCCGGAGCCAGTAAACCTTTCCCGCACTGCTGAAGCAGAGCAGTGTGTCGTGGCTGCTGGCAATCAATAGGTGCTCAAGTTCATCTTCATCTTTCAGCGTCGCGGCAGCGCGTCCCATCCCTCCGCGGCGCTGCGCCTGGTAATCAGCTAATGGCTGAGACTTAGCGTACCCCGCGCGGGAAATGGTCACCACCCGGTCCTCTTCTGGAATCAGGTCTTCGGTGCTCAAATCAAGCTGTGAGCCAACAATTTCTGTCTTGCGTTTATCGCCATAGTTGCTGCGAACCTGATTCAACTCTTCCCGCATAACTTCGAACAAACGCTCCTCACTGTTCAATATATGCAAAAATTCGGCAATTTGACGCAATAAGTCTTTGTAATCATTTATTAATTTTTCGTGCTCTAAGCCTGTCAGCCTGTGTAGTCTAAGGTCCAGAATCGCTTGCGCCTGAGCTGGCGACAGGAAATATTCTTGATTCTTGAGGCCGAATTCAACAGGTAATTCCTCGGGGCGGCAGGTATCTGCCCCTGCTTCGCCGAGCATTGCCAGCAAGCTGGCGGAGTGCCAGGAGCGAGCCAATAATTTTTCTTTGGCTTCTGCAGACGTTGGTGACTCTTTAATCAGCTGGATGACAGCGTCGATATTGGCCAGTGCTACCGCAAGACCTTCGAGAATATGACCTTTTTCGCGGGCTTTACGGAGAAGGAAAATGGTTCTGCGTGTTACCACCTCCCGTCGGTGTCTGATAAAGGACTGCAATATCTGTTTCAGGTTCAGCAGTTTGGGCTGACCATCAACCAACGCGACCATGTTAATGCCAAACACTGACTGCATCTGGGTTTGCGCGTACAGATTGTTCAGCACAACCTCGCCATTTTCACCGCGGCGAAGTTCAATCACCACACGCAAACCATCTTTGTCAGACTCGTCGCGCAGTTCTGTAATTCCCTCAATTTTTTTATCTTTAACCAACTCGGCAATTTTCTCAACCAGACGAGCTTTGTTCAGCTGGTATGGTATCTCTGTGATGATGATGGTCTGTCTGCCGGTCTTTTCATCTTCAATCACCGCTGCACGGGCGCGCATATAAACTCGCCCTCGCCCGGTTTTGTAAGCTTCAACAATGCCTGCGCGGCCGTTAATGATTGCCGCTGTGGGGAAGTCCGGACCTTTTACAAACTCCATCAATTCATCAATGCTGATATCTTCATTGTCCATCAGCGCCAGACAGGCATCGACAACCTCTGTCAGATTGTGAGGTGGGATATTGGTAGCCATACCTACCGCAATGCCGCTAGAGCCATTCACCAGCAAGTTGGGTATCTGCGTCGGAAATACATCGGGGATTTGCTCAGTACCGTCGTAGTTATCTGAGAAGTTAACGGTTTCTTTGTCCAGATCGGCCATCAAGTCATGGGCGATTTTAGCCATGCGTATTTCGGTGTAACGCATAGCTGCCGCGGCGTCACCATCAATAGAGCCAAAATTGCCCTGGCCATCAACCAGTGGGTATCTCAATGAAAAGTTCTGAGCCATACGCACAATAGTGTCGTAAACAGCGGAATCGCCGTGGGGGTGATATTTACCGATCACATCGCCGACGACCCTTGCAGACTTCTTGTAGGGTTTGTTCCAATCATTGGAAAGTACGTTCATTGCGAACAATACCCTTCTGTGTACCGGTTTGAGTCCGTCGCGGACATCAGGCAGGGCGCGACCGACAATGACGCTCATGGCGTATGCGAGATAAGACTCACGCATTTCACTTTCAAGCGACACTGGAAGAATTTGTTTTGTTGGTTCCGTCATATTGTTTCCGTCATGCTGTTCCATCATTTTCTGCAGTCTGAAGCGCATCAAATACTGCGACATTCAAGGGGGTTTAAGACCAGTGCTGCAGGTGCCGTAAAGCCCAAGAATGGTATCACAGAAGCCCTTCTCCGGACACTATAATCCAGATTGATATCAGTCTCCTGCCATGGGTCAAACTTGGTTATAATCCCCACCCCAAAGTAATTTGTATGGAACTGCACAATGAGCAATATCAACATGGAAAAAGCAGATCTGCTGATACATGCCAGCTGGATAGTTCCTGGAGGCGCTGAAGAACTGATCCACGAAAATTCCTGTCTGGTAGTGTCTGAAGGGAAAATTCGTGAAATTCTGGAAAGTAGTGTGGTTCCGTCTCGTTATCAGGCTGACGAGGAGATGCATTTAACAGGCTACGCATTAATGGCTGGTCTGGTAAATACGCATGGTCATGCCGCCATGTCATTGTTTCGGGGTATTGCGGATGATCTGTCGCTGCATACCTGGCTTGAGGATCACATCTGGCCGATGGAGGCAAAATGGGTCAGTGAAGAATTTGTGTATCAAGGGACCCAGCTGGCGATAGCAGAAATGATCAGTTCTGGTACTACCTGCTTCGCTGATATGTACTTTTTCCCAGATGCCAGTGCCCGTGCTGCAACCGAAGCGGGCATACGTGTGCAGTTAGCCGCTCCTGTGATCGATTTCCCAAACCCCTGGTCAATCGATGCGGATGATGCAATCCAGAAAACTACCGTGCTGCACGATGAGTGGCGCAACAGCGAGCTTGTCAGCACAGCTTTTGGGCCACACGCTCCTTACAGCGTCACGGATGAGACTCTAAAAAAGATCGTCATGCTCGCTGAATTACTGAATATTCCGATTCATATGCACGTACATGAAACAGCATTTGAGGTGAGTGAGGCTCTGCGCACCCAAGGCAAGCGGCCAATCACACGTCTTGCGGAGCTAGGGATGCTGAGTCCGCGATTTATCAGTGTCCATGCAACGCAACTTACTGACGATGAGATCAGACTCCTGTCTGATAGTGGTGTATCTATTGCGCACTGCCCTGAATCAAATATGAAACTGGCGAGTGGATTTTGTCCGGTTGACAAGTTGATACGTGCGGGAGTGAATGTCAGTCTTGGTACCGACGGAGCTGCCAGCAACAACGATCTGGATATGTTTTCAGAAATGCGCACGGCAGCCATACTTGCCAAAGCCTGCAGTGGTGACGCCCGAGCGCTGCCCGCTTACAAAGCGCTGCAGATGGCGACTATTAACGGCGCAAAAGCGCTGGGGCTTGATCATCTGACGGGTACACTTGAGGCCGGAAAACGCGCCGATGTGATTGCTGTCAAACTGGATGAGCTGAATACCCAGCCAATTCATAACCCTATCTCTCAATTGGTGTACAGCACAAAATCCAGCCAGGTTAAATATGTGTGGGTGAATGGAAAACTATTGCTGGAAAACGCCGAATTGACAACGATTGACAAGCAGACCCTTTTGCAAATGGCGCGGACTTGGCAACAAAAATTGGGAACACCAACATGAGTATTTCAGGCAAAAATAGAGATGATGCTGAGATTCGAAAGTTTGAAGCACTTGCATCCCGATGGTGGGACGCCAACAGTGAATTCAAACCTTTGCATGAAATCAATCCGCTAAGGATGGGTTTTATCAGCTCCAAATTGAATCCGGCTGGTAAACGGTGCCTGGATATCGGGTGTGGCGGCGGTATTTTGAGTGAGGCCTTGGCGCGTCAGGGAGCGCTGGTGAC
>JBFZEG010000049.1:0-39874 GCA_041306975.1 Gammaproteobacteria bacterium
TGTCATAAACTGCTTCGTCAAGGCGCTGTTTTGACGGAAAATGCTCAGGACATACTTGAGCACATTGAGTTTATCTGTCAGGCGCAACTGGCCATGTGTTACCCCGAGTACACCCGTAATAAAAAACAGATTGCCCACAAACGGCCAGGCACAGTGCCGACGGGCATAGAGTTGCCAGCGGATTGTGAACTGCTCTATAGAGAGCTATGTCAGGATGGTGTGAGTATTGAAACCCTCATACTGAGAACAGGGCTAGAATTTTCTGAGCTGAGTGAGAAATTGTTGCGATTGGAGGTCTGTGGACTGGCAAACCACAATGGAAGTCGCTGGCAGCGCCTGGAGCGGAACGAGTAAAAGAGACCTAAATGGGAGAGTTTATGCAAAAATTGTCTGTAAAGGTGGCGGCACACAGACTGATGGAAGGCAGCGTCATTGCCTATCCCACGGAAGCGGTTTGGGGGCTTGGCTGCGATCCGCTCAATGAACAAGCCTGTCTCGATTTGCTGCAGATCAAACGCAGACCGATCCAAAAAGGTATGATACTTATCGCTGGAAGTATCGATGAATTTGCCGGCATCTTGTCAGCATTGCCGGTTGATCAGGTACAAAAACTGGATGCGGCATGGCAAAACCAGATCAGCACGGGTGCGATTACCTTTTTAGTGCCGGATATTCTGGAGCAGGTACCGTACTGGATAAAAGGCAGCCACAATTCGGTTGCACTCAGGGTCAGTCAGCATCCCTTGGTGAAGTCGCTGTGCCAAGCCTTTGGAGGGCCGCTGGTTTCCACCTCTGCTAACAGATCCGGAAAACCACCGGCGAGATCGAGAGTGTTAGTGGAGAAGTATTTTGGCGGGCAATTGGAATTTATAGTGCCGGGGGCCTTAGGTGGCGCTACGAATCCTTCAAAGATAATTGATTTCTACACCGGTAAAACCGTTCGCGCGTCGTAAGTGGACGCCTCAGGGAGTTTAGCAATGTCAGACAGTAATTCAGGCGAAAACGCCGGCTCTGGTGTTTCTGCAGATGCGGTGAGGGAGTTTTTACTTGGCCTGCAAAACAGTATCTGTTCAGGACTTGAGCGTCTTGATGGTAAAAGCAGATTTCATGAAGACTCTTGGCAGCGTGAACGTGGAGGCAGTGGCATTACCCGTGTGATCAGCGATGGCAATGTCTTTGAAAAAGGAGGAGTCAACTTTTCCCATGTGTTTGGCGACAGTCTGCCGCCATCAGCGTCCGCCACCCGCCCCGAAATGGCCGGACGCAGTTTTCAGGCGATGGGGGTTTCGCTGGTTATTCATCCGGGCAATCCCTTTGTCCCAACCTCTCATGCAAATTTCCGCTTTTTTATAGCCGAAAAGTCTGGCGAAGCACCGGTCTGGTGGTTTGGGGGCGGATATGATTTGACGCCCTATTACGGCAATGAAGATGATTGCCGGCACTGGCATCAGGTCGCCAAAACATCGTGTGAATCGTTTGGCGATGAGTTGTACCCTCGATTCAAAAAAGAGTGTGACGAATACTTCTACCTGCCGCATCGTAAGGAAACACGAGGAATTGGCGGGCTTTTTTTTGATGACTTCAACGAGTCTGGTTTTGACAGAAGCTTTGAGATGGTAAGAACGATCGCCGACAGCTATATAAAGGCCTACGGACCGATAGTTGAGGCCCGTAAGGAATTGCCATTTAATGAATCCCAGAAGCAGTTTCAACGTTATCGACGTGGACGCTACGTCGAGTTCAATCTGGTTTATGATCGGGGCACATTATTCGGGCTGCAATCCGGACTTGGCCGTGTTGAGTCTATCCTCATGTCTCTGCCACCGGAAGTCCGGTGGGTCTATGACTGGCATCCAGAGCCGGGGTCTGAGGAAGCCAGACTTTACACGGACTTTCTGCGGCCGCGAGACTGGGTCTGAAATTGACAGGACATCTGATGGATCATTATGCAGTAGCAGGTTTTCCGGTTAAGCACAGCCGATCGCCATTCATTCATGCCTTGTTTGCCGAGCAAACCGGGCAGCGGTTGGTGTACGATCGGATGGAAGTTGATCCAGCGGAATTTGATCTTGCTATAACAAGGTTCTTTGACGAGGGCGGCTGCGGATTAAATGTGACTGTTCCACACAAGGAAAGTGCATGGCGCCTTGTTGACTGTCATGGGCTAAATGCCAAAAAGGCCGGTGCGGTGAATACCATTTCTAAGTTGCCAGACGGCCGTCTGCAGGGAGACAACACCGATGGCATTGGACTGGTCAGAGATATTGAACAAAACCATGCCAGAAGTCTGGCAGACTCAGTCATCTTGATTCTCGGCGCAGGAGGCGCTGTGCGCGGCTTGTTGCCACGCCTGATCAATGCCCTCCCATCGCGCATTGTTATCGCGAACCGAACACTTTCTCGGGCAGAAGAACTGCAGAAGCTGTTTGCGGATGAATTTACGCTGGAGGTTCGTGGAAATAATCAACTGGCTGATATTCGGGCTGACTGGATTATCAATGGCAGTTCGGCGGGGCTAAGTGGTGAAATGCCGAAGCTGCCGGACTCATTGATAGGGCCGAATACCTGTTGTTACGACATGGTATACACAACCGGCGATACCGTTTTCCAGCAATGGGGCAAGTCGTTAAACGCCGCCTTGGCGCTCGATGGAACTGGCATGCTTGTTGAGCAGGCGGCAGAGTCATTTTTCCTGTGGCGAGGCATTCGTCCAGATACCGCGCCAGTCATTAAAGCGCTTAAAGCTCTGCTGGCAGGCTGACGGTACTTTTAGTCAGGCGCCGTTGTGTTCAGGTATCGGTCTTTCAACTCACAATACTTTGCTGCTGTATAAAGGAAGAAGGACTTTTCCTGATCGGAAAGCGCTCTGACTTGTTTAACGGGTGAGCCAACATACAAAAACCCGCTTTCCAGTCGCTTGCCGGGCGGAACAAGGCTGCCCGCTCCAATAATCACTTCAGATTCCACAACCGCGCCATCCATGACCGTAGCGCCCATGCCGATCAACACCCGACTGTTAATGCTGCAGCCATGTAGCATTACTCTATGTCCTACCGTGACGTCATCTCCGACAGTGCAAGGGAAACCGCCAGGGTTAAACGGGCCGTCGTGGGTGACATGCAAAACGGAACCATCCTGAATGCTGCTTCTTGTCCCTATTCTGATCTGATGAATATCGCCACGGATGGTCACTAAAGGCCAGACCGAAGAGTCGGGCCCAATATGGACATCTCCGATGACAACGGCACTTTTGTGAATAAAGACACCGGTACCGAGAGAGGGCACATGGCCTTCAAATGATTCAATAGCCATACTTTTGACCCCGACTGACAAAGCTCATTTTGCTGAACGCCGATGGTATGATGAAAGCTGTGAATCATTCCAGACAGATAGGAGACCTTTGTATATGTTGGCTGACAAAATAGTAGTTAATCCTTTGCTGCAATTTGACAGCTTGCCGGATTTTTCTCGCATACGCTCTGAAGATATTGGATCCGCAGTAACCGAGGTACTGGCGAGTAACCGGTCCCAGCTGACAGAATTGCTGGGCAGATTCAGCGCACAGTGCGCCCCGGACTGGCATAGCCTCATCGACAGACTCGACGAAATGGACGACCGGTTAAATAAAGTCTGGTCAACGGTCAGTCATCTGAACTCGGTGTGTAATACCCCGGAAATCCGTGAGGCATTCAACAGTTGCCAGCCGTTGATAACACAATACTACGCAGAGATGGGCCAGAATGAGCAACTATATAATCAGGTTCTGGCTTTGTCCGCCCGGGCAGACACGCTTGCTCTGGATGGATCGCAACGCAAAATACTCAGGGACAGCCTGTTGGATTTCAAACTGGCGGGCGTCAGTCTGCCGGAAGAACAAAAGCAAGAATACACGCACCTGCAAACACGTCTGAGTGAGCTATCCAACAGGTTTGGTAATAACGTGCTGGATGCCACCCGGGCATGGACCCTGAATGTTACGGATGCTGAGGAATTATCTGGCATTCCTGCCCTGAGCTTACAGTCAGCTGCTGATGCCGCCGCGGCAAAAGGCTTGCAGGGGTACCTGTTAACACTGGACTTTCCTTCTTACCACGCGGTGATGACGTATGCAGATGACCGCGCTCTGCGTGAAAAGGTCTATAAAGCGTATACCACTCGCGCGTCTTCCAGTGGCCCGGAAGCTTGGGACAATCAAGAGGTAATCAGAGAGATTCTCAAACTGCGCGAACGCATGGCTCGACTGCTGGGCTTTAGCAATTACGCCGAACTGTCAGTTGAGCGCAAGATGGCTAAATCCGTCGGCCAGGTGAACAGCTTTCTTTCAGATATGATCAATTACAGCTTTCCTGCGGCCAAACAAGAGTTTGATCAGTTGCAGTCGTTCGCAGACAGGCTCTATGCAGTCCAGAAACTTGAGGCCTGGGATGTTTCATACGTCAGCGAGAAGCTAAGAAAACAAGACTACGATATCTCACAAGATGAATTGCGAGCCTGGTTTCCACTCAAGAAGGTGCTCAATGGGCTTTTTGCTATCGTCGAGGCTCTGTATGGTATTCGAGTCGAGCGCAACCATGATGCAGGTCTATGGCATCCAGATGTCGAGTTTTACAACATAGTCCATGAAGGCCAGGTTATCGCAAGATTCTACTTTGATCTGTTTACCCGGGAGGGAAAACAGGGAGGGGCGTGGATGGCGGGATGCCGCACCCGTCGACTGATGTCGGGCAATGATTCAGACCAACAAGGGCTTCAAATTCCGGTTGCATACCTGATTTGCAATTTTGCTCCTCCTTCAGGCGGCACATGCGCCCTGTTGACCCATAACGAAGTGACAACATTATTTCACGAGTTTGGCCATGGCTTGCATCACATGCTGACCAGAGAAAAATACCTGCAAAGCTCTGGTATTGCCGGTGTGGCATGGGATGCGGTGGAGTTGCCTAGTCAGCTTATGGAGAACTGGTGCTGGGATCCCGAATCCATTGGTATGATTTCAGAGCACTATCAATCAGGCGGGAAACTGCCAGCGGAGGTGCTTGAAAAAATGTTGGCGGCAAGGAATTTCCAGTCAGGCATGAGAAGTGTGCGCCAACTTGAGTTTGCGCACTTTGATTTCAGTTTGCACCAGACTCCATATCAGGAGGCCACAGATTTTGTTGCGCAGGTGCTTATGGAGACAAGAGCCAAAACAGCGGTCTTACGGGTACCGGACTACAACCGTTTTCAAAACAGCTTTTCACACATATTTGCGGGCGGTTATGCAGCGGGATACTACAGTTATAAGTGGGCTGAAGTGCTCTCGGCAGACGTGTTTTCCCGCTTCGAAAAAGATGGTGTTCTGAGCCCCGTGATAGGCAAACAGTTTCTTGACAAAATATTGTCAAGAGGCGGCGGTGCAGACGCGCTGTCGCTGTTTACGGATTTTATGGGGAGAGAGCCCGATATTGCTGCTTTGCTAAAGCAGGAAGGGCTTAGAGCTCATTGAGAAATATGAAAAATTTGATTTGTCTCATAAAATCTGCAGACGCGCTGGCTTAGACTCGCGTGGTTCATTTTGACAGCGTGCTTCCGTTTCTTTTTAGTAGCTGAATCAATGTGCTCAGATACGATGGTAATGTAGAAACAAGTTTTGTTATACTCTCGGCGCTTTGAACCGCTCCCGAATGCCCAGCTAACCACTTAGATCAGATCTGAAAGTTCTGTCTCAGTGACTGCTGAGATCTAAACAGCAGGCGACCGTCGTCTGGAAGAAAATGACCATCAGCAGGCTAATCTGATGGGCACGGTAATGAAAGCAGCTGCGCCCGGGTCTTGATGCCAGGGTTCAGTGAAAATAAACCTGAAAAATTAGTAAAACAGCCTTTATCTTACTACTACGGAGACACGGCGAATGTTGTCGAAAGCAAAGCTGTGGTTAAGCCTTGCGCTCAGTACTCTGCTTTTCTGGAGTGCGGGTCTGCATGCAGCCTGGGATTTAAACATGCCCAGGGGCGTAACCCAAATGAGTCGAGATACTTATGACCTTCATATGACTATCTTCTGGTGGTGCGTTGCCATTGGAGTGGTTGTGTTTGGAGCCATGTTTTGGTCTATTATCAATCACAGAAAGTCAAAGGGTGTGCAGCCCGCTACTTTCCATGAAAGCACCAAGGTCGAGATTATCTGGACCATTATTCCTTTCCTGATACTGATCGCGATGGCTATTCCTGCAACACGCGTTCTGACAGCCGCTTACGACGCTTCCGAGTCTGAACTTGATGTGCAGATCATCGGTTATCAGTGGCGTTGGGAATACCGATACATGCGCGAGAACATGGATGAAGAAGAAGTATCGTTCTTCAGCGTTTTGGCGACATCGCGCGAAGAAATTAACAATGGAGTGGATAAAGGCGAGAACTATCTGCTAGAAGTCGATCGCCCTCTTGTCATTCCAACTGACACAAAAGTCCGCTTCCTGATGACCTCCGCTGACGTCATCCATGCGTGGTGGGTCCCTGACTTTGCGATCAAGAAAGATACAATTCCAGGATTCATTAACGAGACGTGGGTAATTGTTGAAGAGCCAGGTATTTATCGTGGCCAATGTGCAGAGTTGTGTGGCATGGAGCATGGCTTTATGCCAATCGAAGTCCATGCACTCGCGCCAGCTGATTACCAGGCCTGGTACGCTGAGCAACAGGCCGGGGTCAGACAGATTCGTGAGTTGGCAGCAGCCGAAATGAGCATGGAAGATGCCATGGCTCAGGGCGAGACTGTTTACAATCGCAACTGCGTTGCCTGCCACCAGCCTGGCGGTGTTGGTATGCCACCGGTTTTCCCCGCTCTGACTGGCAGTGTCAAAGCGACGGGTGATGTCGCAGTTACCATGGATACGCTGGTCAACGGTGTTCCCGGTTCTGCAATGGCCGCTTACGGCCGTCAACTGAACCCGATTGAGCTGGCATCCATCATTACCTACGTAAGAAATGGCTTCGGCAACAACACAGGTGATGTGGTTCAGCCATCTGATGTCACCGCATACATTGAAGGAGGTCAGTAATAGCCATGAGCGCCACACACACCATAAGCGATGCACATGATCATCATCACGGTCCGGCAAAAGGTTTGACACGGTGGTTGTACACGACTAACCACAAAGATATAGGCTCTCTGTATCTATGGTTTAGTTTCTCGATGTTCCTGTTGGGCGGTGCGTTTGCCCTTGTCATTCGCGCAGAGCTGTTTCAACCTGGCCTGCAATTTATAGAGCCCGCATTTTTCAACCAGATGACGACCATGCACGGTTTGATCATGGTGTTTGGTGCGGTTATGCCAGCGTTTGTGGGTTTGGCTAACTGGCTGATTCCGATGATGATTGGTGCGCCAGACATGGCATTGCCGAGAATGAATAACTGGAGTTTTTGGCTTCTACCCTTCGCGTTCTCGATTATGGTTTCGACCATGTTCATGGAAGGTGGTGGTCCGAATTTTGGTTGGACTTTCTACGCGCCGCTGTCAACAACTTACGCGCCGCCATCAACAACGTTTTTTATATTTGCAGTGCATGTGATGGGTGCATCGTCGATCATGGGCTCGATTAATGTAATCGCGACCATCCTTAACATGCGCGCCCCTGGCATGACCTTCATGAAGATGCCATTGTTTGTATGGACCTGGTTGATTACCGCCTATCTGCTGATTGCGGTAATGCCGGTGCTGGCTGGCGTCGTTACCATGATGTTGTTTGACATTCACTTCGGCACCAGCTTCTTCAACGCTGCGGGTGGCGGTGATCCGGTTCTGTTCCAGCACTTGTTCTGGTTCTTTGGTCACCCTGAAGTTTACATCATGATTCTTCCAGCGTTTGGCATCGTTTCAGCCATCATCCCGACCTTCGCCCGCAAGCGCCTGTTCGGTTATGACTCCATGGTGTACGCAACAGCGTCAATTGCGTTCCTGTCCTTTATCGTATGGGCGCACCACATGTTCACAGTAGGCATGCCGTTGGCGGGCCAGCTGTTCTTCATGTATGCAACGATGCTGATCGCAGTACCTACAGGTGTTAAGGTATTTAACTGGGTCGCAACGATGTTCCGCGGCGCAATGACATTTGAAACACCCATGTTATTTGCGATTGCGTTTGTTGTGTTGTTCACGATGGGCGGATTTACAGGCGTAATGCTGGCGATTACACCGGCTGACTTCCAGTATCACGATACCTATTTTGTGGTTGCACACTTTCACTACGTACTTGTTCCGGGTGCTGTGTTCTCCATTATGGCCGCTGCCTATTACTGGTTGCCGAAGTGGACTGGCTACATGTATGACGAGACACTGGGAAAGCTGCACTTCTGGCTCTCATTTATCGGCGTGAATCTGTTGTTCTTCCCGCAGCACTTCCTTGGTCTGGCGGGCATGCCACGGCGAATACCTGACTATGCCCTGCAGTTTGCAAACTTTAACTGGATCTCCAGTGTTGGTGGTTTCCTGTTCGGGTTCTCGCAACTGATTCTGCTGTTTGTAGTAATCAAGTGCATACGCGGTGGCAAGAAAGCGACTGACCAGGTTTGGGAAGGCGCGCAAGGTTTGGAATGGACTATTCCGTCTCCGGCGCCTTACCACACCTTCGAGACACCACCAGATCCAAAATTGATACACGCGCAATAAGGGTAATAGGAATTTAAAGCAGGGATTAGCTCAATCGTCACAGAAGTACTGGAGTAAAGACCATGAGTAATGATGTATCACCACAGAATAACAAGATCGTCGTTCGCAAGTTGTTATTGGCAGTCGTGGGAATGTTTGCTTTTGGCTTTGCTCTAGTACCACTCTACGATGTCATTTGTGACATCACTGGTTTGAATGGAAAAACAGGCGGCCGCGTATCAGAGGCAGAAGCCGGCATACTGGTCGATGAGCAACGGCTGGTAACAGTACAGTTCATGGCTCATCATAACGCCGAGATGGGCTGGAACTTTGAGCCGTCAATCGCCCAGCTTTCAGTAAGACCGGGAGAAGTTAACATCGTCAGTTATCGGGTAACAAACCCGGGCACAGACGTAATGGTGGGTCAAGCTATTCCGAGTGTTGCACCTAACGCCGCCGCTGCTCATCTGAACAAAATAGAATGTTTTTGCTTTGAGGAGCAATTATTGCAACCAGGTGAATCCGCTGATATGCCGATCCGCTTTTTTGTTGATCCGGAACTTCCCGACAGCATCACAAAACTCACACTGTCGTACACGCTGTACGACATAACGGGTAAAAGTGACAATGCTCAGGCAGTAGCGATTCGATAATTCAGAATAATATTGAAATTTTTGGAGAGATAAGATGGCCAGCGGAAGCTCGCAAAGTGCTTATTACGTACCTGAACAATCAAAATATCCATTCTTTGCATCGATTGGATTAGCACTGACAGTATTTGGTCTGGGAAGTGTTTTGAATGACATTGCTGCCGGTAGCAGCGTAACCGTATCCACGTGGATGGCAATCATTGGATTTGGGATACTTGCCACCATACTGTTTAACTGGTTTGCGACAGTTATTCGTGAAAACCATGCCGGGATGAACAGTGACCAACTCAAACGCTCGTATGTTTGGGGCATGATGTGGTTCATTTTTTCAGAAGTAATGTTTTTTGCCGCATTTTTTGGTGCGCTATTTTACGTCCGGCAATTATCAGTGCCCTGGCTCGGCGGCGAGGGCGCAAAAGGTATCGCTGGTGATGTTCTGTGGCCAGAGTTCCAAGCGGCATGGCCACTGCTGGTAAATCCTGATTCCAGTGTGTTCGTAAATCCCCAGGACGGTCTTCATGTTAAAGAGTGGACAGCGAGCTTTTTTGTTGGTTATTTGCCATTCTGGAACACGGTGATACTGATTACCTCATCGGTTACTTTGCACTTCGCGCACGTGGCGCTCAAGGCTGAAAACCGCGCTCGGTTGATTCAGTGGATGTTTGTAACAGTATTTTTAGGTTTGATATTTCTGGTGCTTCAGGTGCTTGAGTATCAGGAAGCGTATGGCCATTACGGAATCACGTTGAATTCTGGAATATATGGGTCTACTTTCTTCCTGCTGACTGGCTTTCACGGATTCCACGTTACGCTGGGAACATTCATGTTGATTGTGATGTTGCTACGCTGCATGAAAGGCCATTTTAAACCAGATGACCATTTCGGTTTCGAAGCGGCAGCCTGGTACTGGCACTTTGTTGACGTGGTTTGGGTAGGTTTGTTTATATTTGTTTATTGCCTGTAAGCCAAATGGGCTTAAAATAAAACGGCTCGCATCCTCGCGGGCCGTTTTTTATTCAGCCGATTAACGCGCTAATCTGAAGGCGGGCGTGCTGATGCAGTTGTTAATTCCAGGGGGCCTGCATACTGAGCTCGCCACTTGAAAATCCGTAGAAAACACAAATCATTAAAATAACAGCTAACGTAACTCTGACACCAAGTGCATACATCACGCGCTTGGAGCGACCCTTGTCTTTGTAGAAAAAAACGAATCCTGTGATAAGTGAAATGACGATGCCCACAAGTAATACTACGATCAGCGCTCTTAACATGATTAGATCTGCTTTTACTTAAAATAGTAATCATATCAGAACACTCGAGGACACTGTACTTTGCGAGATTCAGTCAACAAAAGCAGCCGCTACAAGTTCCAGTTTGAGTGGAGGATGTTCTTGTTCACGGCGTTCCTCTTTCCTTTTCTAATTGCCCTGGGTCTGTGGCAACTAGAACGAGAACAGCAGAAAATAGATACCGAAAGGGTTTATGAGACCCGAAACGCGAGCGAGCCAATTGATATATCAAGGATCAACTGGACTAGCAGCGATTTAAATTGGATTGCTGTCACGGCGACAGGATTCTTTGATAACACGCGGCAACTATTGCTCGATAATCGCATCCTTAACTCTGTCGTGGGATACGAAGTGATCGCTCCGTTTTATACAGATGGTCGGGTATTGCTGGTCAATAGAGGATGGATTGCACAGGGCCCATCGAGGCAGTCACTCCCGGAACTCGCACTCACGGAAGATCGGGTTACCATAACCGGTCACATTTACGTCCCTGATGGAGAGTTGATGATCCTCGGCGCTGAAGAGGCCGTGACAGAAAGTTGGCCAAAAGTAATTCAAAGCGTCGACATCCAGACACTTAGCGCCGTCATGGATGAAGCATTTGAGCCACACGTAGTACGACTTGATCAAAATTCAACAGCGGTGTTACTAACTAACTGGACTGCGATAAACATGCGTCCAGAGGTTCATAGAGCTTACGCAGTTCAGTGGTTTTTAATGGCGTCAGTGCTCATGTTTTTATACTTGTTTTTCAGCATCAGAAAACTGGAGAGGTGAAATGCAGAACACCACACTAAACAGACTTAAGTTGGCGTTTTTGCTGTTTATAGCATTTGTGCCTATCACACTGGCAACTGTTGCTTATCGCAATGCCGTTGAAAACGGTGGTTTTGGTGCCACTGTCAACAAAGGCAATCTGATTATGCCTACTGCAGATATTACCGATCTGGCGATGACTGACGCCAGCGGCGCGCCCATGTTCAAGAGCTTTGAGGAAATCATCGCCGAGATAGAAAATGACGATGACTACATTCCGCAGCCGTGGTTAATGGTTTTTATGACAGCCAATGCATGCGATTCAATTTGTGAAGAGCGTATTCATTTGTTACGTCAGATGCATATTACTTTGAATGAGGATATGCCGCGCGTTAGACGTTATTACCTGAATGTAACGGGTGAAAACCTCCCGCAGGAAACCGCGGACTTCTTCAGAGAAGAGTATCCAGAAATGGGTATCGCCCAAGGAAACAAACAAGCTATTACAGAGAATCTCTCAGCAAAAAATGTCCTGTTAGATCTCGACAATAACAACTATGTGTTTTTTGTAGACCCAGTTGGAAACGTGATGATGTATTACGAGCCGCGTCATCCTATTCAGGATATAAAAGCTGACCTGGAAAAATTGCTGGGTTTATCAAGTCTGGGTTAAGCCTTCGAACAAAGCGCGCTGATCAAGCGCGCTTTTAGAGGGTCATGTTGAGCAAAAGCCCGGAATGATGCGGCTGCCTACGATGACGAGATCAACTTCAAGTCCGCAAATGGATTGAAGAAGTTTGCATCGACTGCGGCCAACACTACCTCCGGATGTTTGTTACCCATCATTTTCTGGATATTGTTGATCTGGTTTTCTTTAGCATAAATAAGAACGAGGTATTTGCCACTCATTATCTCCTGGTGAAAGTTGGCGATCTTTTTGTTCTCGTTTGCAACACCTGCTAAACCCCCAAGCCATGCTCCAAAGCAGGTAATCAGAAAAACAATCCCTGCATACCCAATCAGCGGGACAGGTGCTCCAAAGGGTTCGGTGACAGAAGTGATTCCCGCCGTACAAAGACCGGCCAAAAACCCCAGGCCCGCGCCGATGAGTCCTTCGCGGATCAGGTCGAGTGTCTCGAGATAGTTGCTTGAGTGCAGATGTTGCCTGACCAAACCACTTTCGTCTTTGCTATGGATGTGCAAAAACCAGTCGTCTATGCCAATACTATGCAGGTCATCAGAAATATTCTGGGTACTTTTAAGCGTAGGTGACAAATAATAGATACATTTCATAGCGTGGCTCCTCAACTGTTGAAGCTTTAACGGGAATCGCTGTCGAACATCTATCTTTTTCATGGGTGCGCTTTGAATCTACTCCTCAAAAAAATAATTGTCCGCATTTTTTTTAATCAAACATGAATTGCGTTACAATCCACACCTGCCAAAATCAATAGCGCACATAGTCAAATTGCACAAATACGGGGCATATTTGCTGTGTAAGAGAGCATCCGGTGACAGAGTTAACACATAAGCAGGCAGTAAACTGGCGCGATTACTACGAGATGTGCAAGCCTCGTGTTGTGATGCTGATGATCCTGACCTCAATGGTAGGAATGTTTCTGGCTGTGCCCGGCATGGTTCCGTTGGATATCCTTATCCTTGGTAATGTTGGTATTGCATTGGTTGCGGCTTCCGGCGCAGTTGTGAATCATCTGATTGATCGCAAGGTTGATGCAGTGATGCGAAGGACAGTTAATCGCCCAATGCCTCAGGGCCGCGTCGATCCTGCACAAGCTGCCTGGTTTGCTGGCAGCATTGGTGTTGCGGGCATGTTGATCATGCTGATCTGGGTCAATGCGCTGAGCGCATGGCTTACGCTCGCTTCGTTCATCGGATACGCTTTTATCTACACGGGCTACCTGAAACGCGCTACGCCTCAGAACATCGTCATTGGGGGTTTGTCGGGTGCGATGCCGCCACTGCTTGGTTGGGCCGCCGTGTCAGGCACTATCGAGCCGGGTGCCCTGATTCTCGTGCTAATTATTTTTGCATGGACCCCGCCACACTTTTGGGCGTTGGCCATATACAGAAAGGACGAGTACGCTAAAACAGGTATACCCATGCTCCCCGTCACTCACGGTGAGCACCTAACCAAAATACACATCATTCTTTATACAATTATTATGATCCTTGTCAGCGTACTTCCGTACCTGATAGGAATGAGTGGCCCCTTGTACCTGCTCGCTGCACTGGTGCTCGGCTTTGGGTTTCTGTACTGGACACTGCTGTTGATGTTTAAGCCAAAACAGTCAACGGCGATGGACACATTCCGCTATTCAATCGTATACCTGATGGTGCTCTTTCCAGTGCTGCTGGCAGATCACTATATGTTCCCCTGAAAACACTGCTACGGACTTGTTGATATGAAGCGAAACGTAAAGATTACGCTGATTGCGTGTCTGGTCTGGGTGCTATTTGTAATGTTTATGACCTATAGCCGGTATGCCTCAGTTAATCAGGCTGTGGTGCTGAATACAGAAGAGCTGCGAGAGATTGGTGCCTTAATCTATGAGCAGCCAGTCTCACTTCAGCCTTTTGAGCTGATTGACCATCACGGACGCGCTTTTACAGATGCCAGTTTGCAAGGAAAGTGGAGCCTGATCTTTTTCGGATTTACCCACTGCCCGGATATTTGCCCGCTAACCATGCAAGAGCTCACATCCTTTTATCAGTCACTTGAGGAGTCGCTGCTGCAGCAGGACACACAGGTTGTGATGATCAGCGTTGATCCGTTCCGTGATGACACCCCTACGGTTGCCAGATATATGACGGCATTCGATGAGGATTTTCTGGGTGTTACCGGGGAGTTCTCCACGGTGTCGCGCCTTGCCAGTGATCTCTTTGTAACGCCCGGAATTATGCCGGTACCCGCTCCAGATGGTGGTGTACCCCGCAATTTTCTGATTGATCACAGTGGCAACATACTCATCGTTGATCCAAGTGGACAATATCGAGGTTTTATGGAGCCTAATATCAAGCGCGATAACATGAAGCAGGCTTACGAGTTAATCAGGGCAGCTCTTTGAATTACCGTTTTCCTGCCTCTGGTTTCAGATACACCACAATAAACAAAACAAACGCCGTCGCAACAATTGACGGACCTGCCGGAGTATCCCAAGCGTAGGACAACGCCAATCCGCCAATAACAGCCAGCGAGCCAGCCAGCGCTGCTCCAATGGCCATCTGTTCAGGCGTGCTCGATAATCTTCGTGCGGCCGCAGCAGGAATAATCAAAAGCGAGGTAATCAACAGCACGCCAACAATTTTCATTGCCACCGCAATCAAGATTGCAATCAGAAAAACCAGCAGCGCATAAAGTCGGTCGGCAGCCAATCCCTCTATCATGGCCAGTTCCCGATGAACGGTGATCGCCAGAAATTTTTTCCAGAAAAATATCAGCACAACTCCGCTAACCAGACAGCAACTGACGATCCAGATAAGATCAGTCAGTGTAATGGTGAGCAAATCACCAAACAGAAACGCGTTGAGGTTTACCTGCACGCGGTCTGAAACTGACAAAACCAGGATCCCAAATGCCAGTGTGCTGTGCGCAATGATTCCCAGCAGCGTGTCGGTTGCCAGCGCTTGTTTTCTTTCGAGAAGTAACAGCAAGGCGGCAAAGGACAGACAGCTGCCGATAATCGCAATCTGTAGCTGAGTGTTAAAGAGGATAGCAAGTGCCACGCCCAATAATGAAGAGTGCGCCAGAGTATCTCCAAAATAAGACATTCTTCGCCATACAACAAAGCAGCCTAACGGGCCCGCAACAAGGGCAATACTGATCCCGGCTATCAGAGCGAAGACTACAAAATCAGCCATGTTTGTGTGGTCCTTTATCAGCATGGAGATCACAACAGCTATCTCCGATTATCGCGCCTTTCATATCATGGCTATGGTTATGGTGATGAGTATACACAGCCAGCGTCTCCGCTTCGCGACGGCCAAACAACGCGAGGTAAGCGGGGTCTGTGCTCACGTGTTCTGGCTTGCCATGACAACAAATGTGCTGATTAAGGCAAATCACTTCATCAGTACCGGCCATCACCAGATGAAGATCGTGCGAAACCATCAACACGCCACAGTTGTGCTCCGCGCGGATCGTGTTTATGAGCTCATAAAGTTCAACCTGGCCATTTACATCTACGCCTTGCGCAGGCTCGTCAAGGACAAGCAGATGAGGTTTGCGGCTTAACGCCCGTGCAAGCAGGACTCTTTGCATTTCGCCTCCGGAAAGTCTGCTGACCTGTTGCTTGAGCAAGTGGCCAATCTTTACTTCTTCCAGAAGGTTTTCTGCTTTGAGGTCGGTTGGGCCTGGTAGTTGCAAAAATCGTTCGACAGTGAGAGGCATTGTCGGCTCAACAAAAAGCTTTTGAGGCATATAACCGATTCTTAAATCGGGTGCGCGTTGCAACTGCCCCTCGTGAGGCGTGAGCAATCCTAATACGATTCGTACCAGCGTTGTTTTTCCGGCTCCATTGGGCCCGATCAAGGTAATAAGCTGACCCTGCAGCAGATCAAGGTCAACATGACTGAGTACCTGACGCCCCTCGAAACTCACTCCGATGCCGCGCGCCCGGACTAAAAAATCAGTGGTCATTGTCAATTATTCCCGCGAGTATCATGGCTTACCGGCTAGTGTCGAATTTTCAGGATAGTGATCATCAAAAAAATGGTATATCATAACATTTCATACAAAAGACAAACTTTACAATGATTCGTCTCAGTACCCTTGCTGTGGTTATCAGCATTGTATTTTTAATTTTAAGTACACCTCTGTCCGCCGAGGTGCGCGTTGTTGCGTCCATAAAACCCTTGCAAATGATTGCCAGTGCAATCACGGAGGGCAATTCTCAGCCAGAAGTACTTATTCCATCTGCACAATCTTATCATCACTTTGTGATTCGCCCGTCGAGTGTAAGAACCATAGATCAGTCAGAATTTTTGATTTGGGTAGGTCCTGAACTTGAAACGTATCTTGTTGATGCGATCGAACAGCAAACGCCCGGCAAACAAGTGCTTCAGGTGCTCTCTATTCCTGGGTTAATTGTGCATCACTCTGGTTATGATCTGGAAGATAATGTCGAAATGATAGTGCCCATGGAAGGCTCTCATGCCGGGCATCAACACATCGACGGAAAGGATATAGATCCTCATGTGTGGCTTGATACCAGAAATGGTCGTGTGATTGCCAAAGCGATATTCCAACAATTGATCACAATTGATCCTGATTCCAGTGAAAGGTACCTGCGAAATCTTGCTGATTTCGAAGCACAACTGGATAAGCTGGAACTCGAACTGGCCAGCCTGTTTTCAAAACCGAACACGGCACCATATGCTGTTTATCATGATGCATTTCGTTATTTTGAAAGGCAGTATGGACTTCGTCATGATGTGGTATTCGTCGGAAGCGAAGATATTCAGCCAGGCGTCCGGCACATGCTGGCGCTTCGTGAAGCTGTTAATGAAAGGTCAATTGGCTGCCTGATGGAGGATGTGACCTCTCAGTCCGCGACAATAGATACTATTGTTGGAACAAAAGAAATCATCAGGATAAAGGCAGATACTACAGGGCAAGGCTTGACCTCCGGTCCCACCGCTTATATACAGTTAATCGGAAACCTCGCAAACGCCTTCCGGCAGTGTTTTGATCAGTAGTCTGATCCTTGGCCAATTAAAGTTCAGCACGGACGTCCCCTATGGCATCGGCAAGCCCCCTGATCCTGATTGATGGATCCTCCTACCTGTTTCGAGCCTATCATGCGTTACCACCTTTGCTGAATAGTAAAGGGCAGGCTACTGGCGCGATAAAGGGCGTGATCAGCATGATCCGTAGCCTCAAAAAGGAGTATCCACTGAGTCCTGTGGCGGTAGTCTTCGATGCAAAAGGAGACACTTTCCGCAACGAAATCTATAAGGAATATAAGGCTCATCGGCCGCCCATGCCGGATGATCTGCGCAGTCAGATAGAGCCTATCCACAAGATTATTCGGGCCATGGGGCTGCCGCTGTTGGTGGTGCCGGGCGTTGAGGCGGATGATGTGATCGGTACTCTTGCCGCACAGGCGCTTGAGCAGCAGCGTGACACCCTTATTTCCACGGGTGATAAGGATTTGGCGCAACTGGTTAATCAGCACGTGACTCTGATTAACACAATGACAAGTGAGCGACTTGATCCGGCAGCTGTGGAAGTAAAATTTGGCTTGCCGCCTTCTCGAATTGTGGACTTTCTGGCTCTCACCGGTGACAAAGTTGACAATATTCCTGGCGTGCCGGGTGTCGGCCCCAAAACAGCAGTCAAATGGTTACAGGAATTTGGCTCCATGGAAGGCGTTATTGCCAATGCCGATTCAGTTGCCGGAAAAATTGGTGAAAAGCTGCGTGAAAATCTGGATTCATTGAGGCTGTCTTATGAGCTGGCGACAATCAAACTGGATGTAGCTCTTGATGTTTCATTGCAGGAATTGATTCCCGGCGCGGAAGACAAGTCTCAAATGCTCGCGCTTTTTTCTGAGCTGGAATTTCGTGGCTGGATCAAAGAGCTTGAAATCCAGGGTGTTGAACACACGGCTGAATTGCCAGCATCAGCAGACGTAACTCCGCATAATCAGTGGGATACACAAACGCAAAACTATCGGGTCGTAAGCTCGGAACAGGATCTGCGTGAGTGCATCAAGAACATCAAAAATCGACGTCAGCTATCCATTGCTGTGCTGGATACCGGCGAGCACTTTATGCTTGCCAAGGTGATCGGGCTGGCGATGAGCTGGTCACCCGGTGAGGCTGTTTATCTGGCACTTGACCACGACAGTCTTGATTCACCCTCAACACTGGACCGTCGGGTCTGTCTCGGCCTGTTGAAACCGATACTTGAAGACCCTGATGTCCGAAAAGTAGCGCACAGTAACAAACATGTCAGCCATGTTTTGCAGAATCACGGGATTCTTGTCAGAGGCTGGCGCTTTGATACACATCTGGCTTCCTACGTGCTCAACTCCATTGCCAGTGATCACAGCATTTTAAGTGTGAGTGAGCACTATCTATCTATTCAGCTCCCAGAAATACAGAGTTTGATTGGCGCGGGTAGGCAGAAACTGGCGCTGACACAGTCTTCACCAGAAGCGGCGATGGCGTATCTTGCCCCTCAGGCCGATATCGTTGGCAGATTACACCTGAAGCTCGCCGATGAGTTAAGCAGGACTGGAGAACTGACAGGTTTGTTCAGGTACTACGAGCAGGCACTAAGTCCGGTATTGCAAAAAATGGAGCGACACGGAATTGCCATCGATCCTGAGATGTTGCATCAACAGTCAATTGCGCTGGCTGCGCGCCTGGGAGAACTTGAGCAGCAGGTCTATTTGCTGGCAGGTGAAAGTTTTAACCTGGGTTCGCCAAAACAGCTGCAGGCCATTCTCTACGACAAACTGAAACTGCCTGTTCTGAAAAAAACGCCAACGGGTCAGCCGTCAACCGCGGAACCGATCCTTCAGGAGTTGGCTCTCGACTTTGAATTACCCAATCTGATCATGGAACATCGTGGTTTGAGCAAATTGAAGTCTACGTACACGGATAAATTACCGTTGGAGATCAATCGCACAACTGGCCGTATTCACTCCTGCTTTCAGCAGGCGGTTGCCGCTACCGGGCGTCTGTCCTCAACAGAGCCCAATCTGCAGAATATTCCTATTCGTAGTGCCGAGGGGCGAAAGATACGTCAGGCATTTGTAGCCGCACCCGGCTATAAGCTGCTCGCAGCGGATTACTCACAGGTCGAGTTGCGGATCATGGCGCACTTGTCTCAGGATGTGGGCTTACTGGCTGCGTTTGCAAATGCTCAGGATGTGCATAGAGCGACCGCTGCAGAGGTGTTTGGGGTTCCTGTTGAGCAAGTCACGGTAGAACAGCGAAGGCGTGCAAAGGCCATCAACTTCGGACTGATATATGGAATGTCAGCCTTTGGTCTTGCCAAACAGCTCGGCATCGACAGGCATGATGCTCAACTGTACGTAGACCGCTATTTCGAGCGATATCCCGGTGTGCACGATTACATGGAAAGGACACGGGAGCAGGCAGAAATGCAAGGATACGTAGAAACCCTGTTTGGACGCAGACTGTATTTGCCGGATATCAGGGCCGGCAACGGGATGCTGCGAAAAGCGGCGCAACGAACCGCAATCAACGCTCCGATGCAGGGTACGGCAGCTGACATTATTAAGCAGGCGATGGTTGATATTGATCATTGGCTGCAGTCTGCCTCACTCGACGCACGACTGGTATTACAGGTTCATGACGAGTTGGTGTTTGAGGTCAGCGAGCAGGATGTTGGTTTGTTGGCAGAGGGTGTGCGCTTTCGAATGGTCAGTGCCGCAGCCCTGGATGTGCCGCTTGTTGTTGATATTGGCGTTGGCTCAAATTGGGATCAGGCTCACTGAGGTTCTGCGGAATCCAGCCAAGTGTCCAGCTTGCCGGCCAGCACATCAACTCCAATATTTTTAAGAGAGGAAAACTCCTGCACGGTCGCCATCGGTATGTCTTTGATGACTTCCCTTGCTGCCCGCAGAGAGTCCTGAATCGCTCCGCGCTTGAGCTTGTCTGACTTCGTCAGGATGATGTGCAGTGGCACCTGATTATTGCGAGCCCAGTCAATCATCATCAAATCAAAATCTTTGAAAACATGCCGGATATCGGTCACCAATACCAGTCCGGCCAGAGCGTCACGTTTGTTCAGGTAGTGCTCCAGGTGGATTTGCCAGTTATCCTTAACGGCCAATGGTACTTTTGCGTAGCCGTAACCAGGCAGATCAACCAGGTACCTGCCTTCTGCAACCATAAAAAAATTAATCAGCTGGGTACGACCGGGCGTTTTGCTGGCGCGTGCGAGCTGACCTTGACGTGTAAGTGTGTTGATCGCACTGGATTTACCTGCATTGGAGCGCCCGGCAAAAGCGACCTCTTTCAGGCTGTCCAGGGGGCAGCCGCTCAGCTTTGCGGCACTGATGATAAATTTTGCATTCTGATAATTCATAGCGCGGCATTCTACCGGAGCGTCGATGGCCTAAGCCAGTGATTCCTCTGAGAGTGCGCCTACACAACTGAAGTAGCTGTGCTATACTCTGCGGCCGCTGCGTCCCGTTTCGCCGCTCTGTCAGCAAAGCAATCGGGATTGCCGAGTAACTCACATACTGTTTTATACACTGTTCAGGAACTTCGATTCTCCATGAAAAGACTAGTGTTTTCTCTGGCGTCAATTCTCATGGCTGTCACCAGCTTAACTGTCAACGCTGATGGCGACCCCGCAGCAGGCGAAAGTAAAGTCGCGGTATGCGCAGCATGCCACGGTGCTGATGGTAATAGTGCAATCGGCAGCAATCCAAAGTTGGCGGGCCAGAATGAGCGATACACACTCAAACAATTGCTGGACGTTAAGTCCGGTGCCCGCCCGATTGCGATGATGACGGGCCTGCTTGATAACTTTAATGAGCAGGATCTTGCAGACATCTCTGCCTTCTATGCGTCGAAGGAAGTTACCGTCAACGGTGCAAATCCTGATCTGGTCGAGTTGGGCCAGCGCATTTACAGAGGCGGAGTTGAAGAACTCGGTGTTGCTGCCTGTTCAGCGTGCCACTCACCTGATGGCAGTGGCGTTGCCCAGGCAGGTTTCCCTGCATTGGGTGGCCAGCATGCAGAATACATTTTGACTCAGATGAAAGCATTTAGCTCGGGCACCCGTAACAATGATGGTGAGTCTGCGCCAATGCGTATTGTGGCCGAACGCCTGACCGACGCTGAGATAGAAGCGCTGGCAAGTTATATTTCCGGTCTGCATTAATTTTCTCCGCGTTCAGCGATTATTAAGTCTGGACGCGGTCTACTAGCGCTACAGGAACCGAATCGGAGTGACAACAATGATCAAATCAATAATCAAGTATGCTGGCGCTGCGGTAATGCTGTCGTTTATGGCATCAACCCTTCAGGCTCAACCTGCGCTGTATGTTGCCGGAACCCACTTTGAAGAACTGCCCGCCGCCGTCAGGACCAATAATCCTGAGAAAATCGAAGTGCTGGAAGTATTCTGGTATGGATGTGGGCATTGTTTCCGCTTTCAGCCACTGGTAGACGACTGGGCGCACAATGCCGCTGACGATGTTGACTACCTCCGATTTCCAGCTATCTGGAATGAGTTGATGAAGATACATGCTCAAGCGTATTACACTGCGGAAAGTCTGAACGTGGTCGATAAGGTCCATACACCGATCTTTGAAGCGATTAACCTTCAGAACAATCGCTTGCAGAATGAGCGACAACTTGCTGATATTTTTGCACTCCACGGAGTAGGAGAGGAAGACTTTTTACGAGCATTTAATTCATTCCCGGTTCAAACCAAGGTCAATCAGGCCGAGCAGCGAATGAGTGACTACCAGATCCGCAGTACGCCGAATGTGATTGTCAACGGCAAGTATCTGGTAACAACCAACGATGCGGTGAGGACTCAGCAGGACATGATCACTATCGTAGATTTCCTGGTTGCGAGAGAGCGATCCGCGCGCTGATGATACATGCGCCGGCAGATTACTTTTCATCGGCCGGCGTACTAATTAATCAGGGCTAAAGGCTCATGGTTCAGCGAATAAAGGATGAAGAGGCGCAGCGCTGGAAGCGCAAATTTCTTGATGCTCTTGAAGAGCATGAAATTAGAGAAAAATCGTTAATCGCCCGCATTAAGCTTCTCAGGCGTGGTCTTCTCGGCGTAAGTTTGGCCGGCGATGGCCACGACCAGCGACTCGACAAGCAGTTGGCAGATCTTCGCGCGAGCCTTCGTGGCGACGATCGGGAGGCTGGCCTTGAAAGAGTGCTCGAGCAAATCGAACAGTCAGTCATTCGACTGGATACCGAAAAAACTACCAGTAACTGGGCACTGCAGCAGGCATTTAAGAGCGCAATCAATGAGCTCTGCAGTCTGCCGCTTTCCGTGTCTACTCGCCGGCAAATCAACAACTTTTCCTCGGGGCTCGAAATCCGGCTTCAGGATCCTCAGCAACACGTGGGCTTGATCAAGCAATTTATCGACTTGTTAAGAGCCTCTATACAGGCCTTGCTGGAAGTCGAAAAGCAGAAAGAAGGAACAACAGGCTCCCCAGTAAAAGGTTTCTGGCAGCGACTTTTTTCAACCAGTGCAGACAGTGCCCCATCGTCATCTACCTTGCCGGCCAACAACCATGAGTCAGCAGTTAATCCACTGCCTGAAACCAGATTCCCGGAGCAGCCGGAAAAATCTGGGATCTCGGACGAAGTGATCACTGCGGATGTTGAGAGAAACAAAAGCAAGCAGGATAAGCTTGTAAATGAATCCATGTCCGCTGGCCAGAACCAGGGACAGCATTGGGATGAGGATCTTGACCTCCAGCCCGAAGAAGGCAGCGGATTTTCATCTCAGCAGGATGAGCCAGAAGTCATCGAAGGCGAGCTGATCAGAGATCGCTCGGGGCTAGCGGAGCCAGCTTTTTCCTATATTGCCGGGCACGTTGAACCCTTGTTATTGAGGATTCTCGAGTCTATCCATATCACCGGTGAGTCGGTCAATCTGGTTGAGTCGATCAGACGCAGTGTGATCAAAGGATTAAACTGGTATGACTTTGTCGCCATCCTTGAGCAAATTCTGCTGGTCCTCAGAAATGCTACCGATGGGCAACGAGCAGAGTTTCAGGGCTTTTTAAGTGGAGTGACCGAAGGCCTTGCGCAGGTTCAGGCGTTTGTAGAGCAATCAAAACGTAATACCGACAAAAATTCTGCCGCAGAGGCGGAATTGGATACCACGGTCCGTGCGCAGATTCAGGGTATCAGGACCGCGGTTGAGAGTTCCGACAATGATATCGAGGCCTTAAAAAGCTCGGTGCAAAGTCAGATCGAATCAATCATCAGTTCACTGGATGGATTTAAAGCTCAGCGAGCCGATGAGGATCATGCACTTTCTGCCGAGATGCGCGCTCTGACTGAGCGAATAGCATCCCTTGAACATGAGTCGTCAGAGTTGAGACTTAATCTTGCGCGTCAGCAGGAAAATTCCACCAAAGATAAGTTGACCGAACTTCCCAATCGCGAAGCTTATGATCTGCGCCTGCGGCAATTAATGGACGAATGGTTGCATGGCGCCAGTTTTCAGCGTCGAGACGATGACCGAGCCCTTTGCCTTGCTGTTGCAGATGTCGATTTCTTCAAAAATATCAATGACAGTTACGGGCATCTCGCCGGTGATAAAGTACTTAAAATCATTGCCAGGGAAATGGTATCGCGTTTGCGGGAAAAGGACTTTATTGGCCGGTACGGCGGCAAAGAGTTTGTGATAATCATGCCCGACACACGGCCGGCGGATGCCGAACATGTGTTAAACAAACTCAGATTAGCCATTGCGGCGATACCCTTTCATTTTAAGGAGCGACAGATCGAGATTACGATATCGTTTGGAGTTGTCGAAGCTGTCCGAGAGGATAGTCCCGAAACCATTTTTGACAGAGCGGACCAGGCTCTTTTCAGGGCCAAGGAAAATGGGCGCAATCGTGTGCAGAGGGATCGTTAACGGCAGGTCAAACTTTTCTCCACAAGAAGGCGTCTTATTGCCCTGTAGCGCCACACCCGACTCGTGATCAGCAACCCCCCCCGGGTCTTGTTCTGCGTATAATCCGGCATCTTGCAGCAAAAATAACAGGGATCACACAATGAATCTGAGCACAGTAAGCGAAAAGCTGCAGGAGCTGCGCGCCAGATTTGCCCGCGATTCAAACGTGTGTGTGTCGATGGCGAACAAGGTCAATGTCGCGCTCCTGTTGTTTGATGATCAGATGGTAGATCTGCACAGTGGACGCTCCACACGGGTGTCCCGCTCTGAATCAGACCCACAAATCATCGCAAGTACGCAGGGTGTTTTTTCTGCTACCGAGTTGGCAGAAGCGGCTGCTGCGCTGCTGATGGACAGCGCACAAACAGAAAAAGTGTGTGTCTTGCTGTTACCACCCTCAGAATTTTATATCAGTGAAACAACCCTGCCGCCAGCCGGCCTGGATTTGCAACGTTCTGCATTATTGTTGCAGGCAATGACAGTGTTGCCGGAATTTGAGGAAACACTGAATGTCGGGTTTATACCGGGTCAAAAACCGGCGTTACCAGTTGTGTCAAGCGGCCTGGCTGCCTGGCTGCCGACAGAGCGAACCGAAAGCCTGTTTGAGGCATTTTTATCAAAAAGAATGTTCCTTGCCTCTGTGGTGCCGAGGTTGGCACTGTTTACCGAACAGTTAAAGAGTTCAGTTACGGATAACGGCACATCAGGTCAGCCCTTATCCGCGATTGAGGATGAAGATCATCGGCTGACCACGGTGTTCCAGCACAACCGGCATGGATTGATGACGTGTATCCAAAGTTCGGCAAGTGATCGTGTGCAGCCGGAACTGTACCAGAAGTTTCTTCAGGAGCGCGGCGCAGATCTCCCGGCGCAGAACGTACTGATGCTGCGCGCTGCCGCAGATTATCTCCGATACAACCCGTTTAAGTCCGGCCAACAACTCTCCGGTCAGTCTGACAAATTGGCAAACCTGGCCGCCGCCGGTGTTTTCCCGGAAGCAGCTTTGTCTGCACGCCATCAGCTGGAGCAAGGCCGGTTGCGAAAAGAGCTGCTTAGAGTGGCCGCCGCTGCAGTTCTGGTCGTCAGTTTGCCTTTTGTCTGGCAGTCGTTTCAGTTGCTACGCCTCGATGCGGAGCTTGGTCGCGCGCAAGAGCAGTCATTAGCTGCGCGTGCGGATCAGGCGGTGGTGCGCGATTTCGAAAATAATTGGGGTGCCTTTAATGAGTTTCCCGAACAGGATGTTGGGCTGGTATTGCTGACGCTGCAGCCGGTGATCAATCCGGGATTACTGAGCGCTTTTGCGCTGGATGAGGGATTGTTAAGTATCGAAGGAGAAAGCCCGGATCCCCAGAATATTCTGGAGCAGCTGGAACAGAATCCGATGTTCACCGAAGTAGATTTTGCGCGCGCCACCAATAACAATCGTTACTTCATCGACCTGAGATTAAGTACAGTGAACTTTTCTGCGTATCGCGAATGGCATTTTCCGGAGCCCCGCTGATGTCACTGATGAAAAAAATGCCAGAACCTGGGCTGGGTCGTCCGTTGGAAACCAGAGAAAAACGCATTTTGGGTTTGGCGTTGTTTGTTGCAGTCATATTTCTACTCACCAATGGCCTGCCAGCATTGTTGAGCCTCTATGATTCGCGCAGTCAGCAGCTGGAAGGACTGCGCGCCGATATTGACAGAGAGCAGCGGCTGATCAGCAGTGCTGCCGACTGGTCGCAGCGCAGAGCGGATGTAGAACAGCGTCTGCCACAGCTTGAGTTGGGTCTGTTTCTCGCAGATTCCTCAGCACTGCTGGCGGCAGCCATACAAAGGCAAGCACGGGAAATTGGTGCTGACAACGGGGTAATCATCACCTCCGTCAGCCTTGCTGAGATCAGTATTGCGGGTGAGTGGTTGATGGTAGAGCAAACCATGTCCTTTGCGCTGGGCGATCAGAACAGCACATTGCGCTTCCTCAATGCGTTAAAGCAGTCGCAGCCCTTTTTGGGGGTAAGCCGCTTTGATTTGCGCGGTAACCGCAGTCAATACATCGGTGAGATTACCGTTGTCGGTTTCAGTCGCATCGCACCAAGTGTGTCATCGGAGGACTGAGTCGTGACAGAAACACCGGTTTCACTCTCTGTTTTCACCCAGTTGTTGGAGCCAGCAGGAATCGCACCTGCACAGGACTTCGCCCAATCAAGAGAACTGGTTTTCGAGAGCCTGCCGGATAGTCAGCTACGCAGCCGCATCCGATTTGTAATCGATGCAAACGTTCGCTTCCGGCAGTCGCAGGCAGATGAGGTCAAACGACTGTTGCGCCACTGGCGTGCGGAACTCTCGCCTACCATCGATGCTGGCGCTGATGATTTGATGGTGTCAGGTTTTGAAGACGATGAAGCGCTCAAGGATCTGGCATCAGAAGCCCCGATCATCCGCCTGGTAAACCACATGTTTGCGCGTGCGCTTGATCTGAATGCCAGCGATATTCACTTTGAGCCTGGAGAAGAGTTTCTGGATGTTCGCTGCCGGGTGGATGGCATCATGCAGCGGCTTGACCGGCTGCCAGCTCGCATCAGTATGGCGGTCGCATCACGCCTGAAGTTAATGGCAAGACTGGATATCGGCGAAAAGCGCCTGCCACAGGATGGACGTATCGACTATCGATTGGGTTCCAGAAATCTCGATATGCGAGTCTCTACACTGCCGGGTGTCCATGGTGAATCGATTGTGTTGCGTATTCTGGATCGCAGCGACACCGCTGTGAGCCTCCAGCAACTGGGTATGCCGCAGAATATTCTTTCGACCTACCAAAATCTGATCAACCAGCCTCACGGTATGATTCTTATCACCGGACCTACCGGCAGCGGAAAAACAACAACGCTGTACGCCACCCTTGAGAAAATTAACAACCAGCGCAGTAAAATCATTACGGTTGAAGATCCGGTCGAGTATCAACTCGAAGGAGTGACGCAGATACAGGCCAACGCGGCCATCGGACTGAATTTTGCGGCTGGACTGCGCTCAATTGTCCGCCAGGACCCTGACGTGATCATGGTAGGTGAGATCCGCGACCACGAGACTGCGGATATTGCGATTGAATCGGCCTTGACCGGTCATCTGGTGTTTTCAACCCTGCACACAAATGATGCTGCAGCGGCCATCACGCGCCTGCAGGACATGGGGGTTGAGTCCTATCTCATCAGCTCCAGTCTTTTGTGTATTCAGGCTCAGCGTCTGGTTCGCAGGATCTGTAATCATTGCGCCAAACCACACGCCTTGACGCCGGATGAGGCCCAGGTACTGCAGGTTAACGCCCAGGACTACCCACTGGCCCGCAAAGGCACAGGTTGCGAGCGTTGTGGTGAAACGGGTTACCGGGGTCGGATTGGACTATATGAGCTGTTGGTCATGAGCGACACCATCCGCCATGAAATTGCTGTGGGTGCCGATGCCAATGTGATTCGGGCACAGGCTATCCGTGAGGGGATGAAAACGCTGCGCGAAGATGCGCTGGAGAAACTGGCAGCCGGGATGACCACACCCGAAGAAGTAGTGCGCGTCACACGGGCAGGTGCTGCGATATGAGTTTGACGCACTTTTTATATCAAGCTTTTGACAGTCAGGGGCAGACTCAGCACGGTGAAATTTCTGCCGAGTCAGAACGCGATGCGGTCCGCATGTTACAGGCCCGTAAACTGACACCCGTCAAACTGACACTGACCCGGCACGAAACCCGTCAGGCCAGAACCCGACAAGGCAAAGTAAAAACCTCCGATCTGATGGACTTTACGACGGGTCTGCGAACGCTGGTGGATGCCCGTGTTCCGCTGGATAAAGCCCTGCGTATGTTAGAAGGTATTACTGAGTCAGCGGCCATGCAGACGCTGGTCGCCGGCTTAAGGCGCGACGTCAAGGAAGGCAAAAGTCTGGCAGATGCCATGGAGTCACGTCCCGATGTGTTCTCCAGAATGTACGTCAATATTGTGCGCGCCGGTGAAGAAGGCGGCATTCTCCATCAGCTGTTACCGGATCTGGCAGATTTTCTGGAAACCAGCGCGCGCAACAGACAAGCCATTGTTGCTGCGATGGTTTACCCGATTGTGCTGCTGGTAACCGGCATTGTGTCAGTTGCGCTGTTGCTTGTGTTTGTGATCCCTCAGTTTGCGGTGATGTTTGAGGATGCGGGTACCGACGTGCCGGCTTCGGCTGCTTTTCTCTTGTCACTGAGCGCGTTTGTCAGCAACTGGGGCTGGTTGATGGTGCTGACAGTTGTAGTAATGATCGGTTGGTGGCAGTGGTTGGACAAGGATCCGCAGCGCCGCCTGGCCAAACATGCAACACTCCTTAAAGCACCACTGCTGGGACAACTTCTGTTGTTCCGTGACTGCGCGGTTTTCGCGCGGACACTGGGCGCCTTGATGGCGGCAGGCATACCCTTGATTCGTGCTTTACGTGTGTCGCGGGAGGTGCTGGTCAACACAGAGCTGGCGCGGTTACTGACTCAGGTTGAAGAAGATGTGCGCGGAGGCGCGGGGTTGGGCGCAGCACTCGAAAAGACCGGCGCCTTTCCGACACTGCTGCATCAACTGGTGAGTGTCGGTGAGGAGTCGGGGCGCACTGCCAGTATTCTGCTAAAAACAGCAGCGACCTTTGACCAGTCTGTCAAAAATCAGATGAACCGTCTTGTTGCCGCGCTGCAGCCGGGATTGATTTTGTTGCTGGGTATCGCGGTGGGTGGCATCACCGTGACCATGTTGTCAGCCGTATTCAGCATGAATGCCGTGCAGTTCTGATGTCCGTCATTATCAGGACAACAACGACACAAAAAGTATACGTGCAAAACCAACAACAGGTTATGCACACAGAGGAGTAAACAAGGTGAAAGGAACGCTCAAGAACATAAGCCTGCTGGGGCTGGCAATCAGTCTGACATCCTGCGCTGCATTCAGCGCCGGGCAGGTCAGCGGCGTGCCGGAGTTAGAGCCCCGACAGTCGCCGGCGTCAGATACCCGCGGCAGTGGGTCGGGCATTGACCTGCTGGGGGTAGACAACAACCAGGTGGATAACGAGCGGCTTGCCCTGATCGAAGAGATCAACAGAGATGGTCGTCCCTCGGGTATTCAGCCCTACCGCGAGCCCGCACCAAGGCCCGTTCAGGCGCCGTCGGAAGATATTGTTGCGCTGAATTATGAGCAGGCAGACCTGCGCGACATACTGACAGAGATGGCGGACACTCTGGATATTTCCATGGTTATTGATCCCACCATCGCAGACCGGGTGAGTTTAAGGACTGCGCAAAACCGCCCTTTGAGTTATGAGGACATCTGGCCGCTGCTGCGGTTACTGGTGCGCGAAAATGGCATTCTGCTGGAGCAGGTCGGCAATGTCTGGTATGCCCGTAAAGCGGTCACCAATGTGCCACTGGAAATTACAACACCCGATGTCAGCGGTGTTGCGTCGCGGGTGATGCAGATTACCCCGCTGATACATGTTTCATCAGCATCCGCGATTGAGTTCCTCGCGCCGCTGTTACAACCTGATGGCACGGTGGCACGCATTGCAAACAGCAACACGCTTGCGGTCACAGCAACACCATCGCAATTGAACAGAATTAACGAACTGCTGGATCTGATCGACGATGACCCTTTCCAGAGCCAGGGGATTCAGCTGTTTCCACTGACCAATGCCAGTGCCACCGACGTTGCCCAAGAACTCAGCGATCTGCTTATCCTGATTGAAGGTCCATCGCCAGCCTACCAGGTTCAAAGTCTGGATCGCATCAACGCACTGCTGGTGACGGCCCCTGCCGCACGCGGGTTTGATGAAATCACGCGCTGGATCCGCATTCTTGATGCAGATCGGCAAGAGCAGGCCGAACAGTTGTTTCAATACCGGGTAAAAAATCTTAACGCTGTCGATCTTGCTACCACCCTGGGTGAGGTATTCCAGCGTGAAGACAGCGCAGAGCCCGGCGACTTGTTAGCCAGCGCCGTACAGTTGGTCGATCCGGCCAATCCGCTTGTTTCAGCCAGCGAGCCACAGGTCACGATGATGACCGCAACTCCTGACGCATTCAGTTTTGCGATCTCAGCCAACATTCAGGTGACCATCGTGGCTGACGAATCTACCAATAGCTTGCTGATTCGTGCCAATCCGCGGGATTACCGTCAATTGCTGGCAACCATCAGTCAGTTGGATGTCGCACCCTTGCAGGTGATGATCAACGCAGTGATTGCGCAGATTGTGCTCGGCGACGATTCCTCTTTTGGCGTTGATTGGTCGCGTGTGCTTGAGAATGCCGGGGCGGGCACCGCAACCAATGTCAACACCGGATTCCTGCCAACCCCCAGCCAAAGCGGAACCTCCGGTCTTGGAGGGCTCTTGTTCAATCGGGCGTTTATTGACGGGGCCGCACGGGTTGACGCAACCCTGGAAGCCATCGCAGTCAACAATGATGTCCGATTGCTGGCGCGGCCCTCGTTGACTGTTATTAACAACATGGAAGGGTTGATCCGAATTGGTGCTGAAGTGCCGGTCCAGCTTGGCGAAACTATCGGGGTGGGTGGCTCTTCAACCACCAATATCCAGTACCGCCCGACCGGTATTGAACTTAACATTACCCCGCGCATTAACGATGATGGTGTGGTAAACCTCACCATACGCCAGGAGTTATCCTCTGTCTCCGAGTCGTCGGGTGTGGGCAACAACCCGATATTTGAAAATCAGGAAATTGAAACAACGGTTGTTGTGCGCGATGGCGAAAACGTGGTCCTGGGCGGGCTGATTCAAAGTTCGAATAATGCTTTCAACACAGGTGTTCCTTATTTAAGTCGGGTGCCGGGGCTGGGTCGACTGTTCAGCTATCAGCGCGATAACAACGAGCGCCGCGAACTGTTTATTGTGTTGCGGCCGGAGATCGTGAACCTTGATTCCCAGACCAATGACAATTTCCGCGCCATACTTAGTCGATTTGAAATGGCGGCAGATCTGATTGACGGTCAATAACAAACAATGTGCAACAGCGACGCTATGCAGAGAGGCTAAAAACATGAACAAGCACACCCGACCACACACGGCCCGAGGTTTCACCATTATTGAGCTGCTGATTGTGATGGCCATTCTGGCCATGCTGGCAGTGATGGTGGCACCCAATTTGTTTAATCAGGCAGACAGTGCGCGACGTGATGCCGTGTTATCCCAGATTTCCTCATTGGGCAGCGCGTTGGACGCCTATCGTCTGGACATGGGGCAATACCCGGATGACCTTGAACAGTTGGTAACCAGCGGCAGCGGCCGTGCATCGTGGAACGGCCCGTATCTGCGCGCCGATGTGCCAATGGATCCCTGGGGTAATGCCTATGTGTATGACAGCGACGGACGCAGCTTTACTCTGATGTCTTACGGTGCCGATGGCCGCGAGGGCGGAGAGGGTAATGACGCGGATATTGGTGGCTGAGTCAGCGTGGCAGCGCGGGTTCACCTTGTTGGAACTGCTGCTGGTGCTGGGAATACTGGGTATGTTGGCCACACTGGCAGTACCAGCCCTGCGCTCGCTGGATGGGCCGGGGTTTAACGCTCAGGTCAGACAGGCCACTGGTTTGCTCAACAATGCCAGACGCATGGCGGTTGTTCAGGGGCAGACAACCCGGGTTGAATTCGAGATTGCCGATGCCAATTCACGGGTGGGCGAAGATGATCGTTTGCCGTCAACTCAGGCAGGTCTCTGGCGCACTGAAAACCTGGAGCTGTGGTATGCCAACAGCACCCAGTCAAGCCAGCGCGTCGATGAGCGGCTGGTGATCAGTTTTTTCCCGGAAGGTGGCAGCACCGGCGGCGATTTGATGTTCAGACAAAATGACCGGGAGCGCGTAGTTGAAATCGATCCTTTTTCGGGCAGGGTCAGCATCCGTGATGAGCCATAAGCCGCACTATCCACGCGTTTATCGCGGTTTCACCTTGCTGGAGGTGATGATTGCACTGACGATCACCGCCATGGTGATGGGCGGACTGTTTACATTGTCGGCGGGCAGCAAACAGTTGGCATTCAGGGCTCAGCAGAGTCTGCAAGACAGCACGGCCGCGCGCGCTGCCGTTAACGAAGCCTTGCTCGACAATGAGTTCCGTGATCTTGAGCCAGCGATGCAAAGCGATCGCTACACAATCGAAGGCATGGATGTGCTCCCGAACGCCGAACGTCGAACAGCGCCGATGAGCGACCTGCTGCAATTGTATGAAATCCGCGATTCCCAAACGGGTGAAACCATCGAGGCGGTTCGCTGGATACGCGCCGATCTGCCGCGATGACCAGGTCAAATCAGTGCCACCGTGGATTTACCCTGCTCGAAATTCTCATTGCGTTGTCGTTGACGGCCATGTTGCTCAGTATGTTGACGGCGGGCGTGTATGGTGTGGTGCGCGACTGGGACAACAATGCCGAAGGCCTTGAACAAACCCTGGACCAAAGCACTGCGCTGTTGCAGCTGGAGCGAGCGCTGCAGGGCGCTTTCCCGCACAGTTTCCGCAATCTTGATACCTTGGGGCGCGAGGTCTATTTTGACGGGCAAAACAACGAATTGGCTTGGGTATCAACGGTATCTGCGCAGCGTAATGCCGGGCTGACGGCCTGGCGCCTGGTTAGCGTCAATGACGAGGGTGTTTATCTGCAATTGGCACCTGCGCTCAGTGACCACCCCGGGGCGCGCTTGTTGGACGCTGAGCCGGTATTGTTGATCAGCGGATATCAGGCAGAATTCTCGTATCTGTTTGAAGATCTGGAATTTGAACGTCGCTGGCGGGACGAATGGGATGGCGCCCTGCTGCAGTCGTTGCCAATGGCGGTGCACATACGCCTGACCCGGATCGATGACCGTGCGGATGACAGGCGAGACGTAATTGATGTGATTACCCCAATACTCAGTACCCAGCATCGTACCATCCAGCCCACGCAGGGGAGGTTGCAATGAGGCAGCATTCCCAGCGCGGCGTAGTGCTGATTATGGTGTTGTGGACCGCCGTGGTACTTACCGTGCTGGTGACGGTGCTGGCGTCCAATATCCGCTTGTCTGCCAATACTGCTTTGCATCATCGCACCGGGACGCTGGTGCACGCCCAATTGATGGGTGCGGTCCGCAAGGCCGAAATGGAACTGATGATGGAAAGTATGCCACTGCCCCTGGGCGTGCTGGACAACATGGATGATGATGAGCTGCAGCGCATTCCTGCCTACCGTTTTAACGGACAGGTGCTGAGTCTGCATTACGCTGTGGATGAAAACGTACACATCCGCATTTATGATCACGCCGGTAAGATAAATCTGAATCGTATAGAACGGTCGCGCCTGCAACAGGTTATTGAAAAGCAGTTGGGAGGTGAGGATGCTGACCCGCGCCAGGTGCAGGAGTTGTTGGCAGCGTGGTCCGACTGGACTGATTTGAACGATGTCCCTGATTCATTGGGTGCAGAGGACGAAACTTATCTGGAGCTGGACCCGCCGTATACCACGCGCAATAACGCGGAACTGGATACGGTTGAAGAATTGCGACTGATCCGCGGTTTTGATGAGCTGTTTGGCGATCTTAATCTGGAGGCCGCCTTCACCATCTATGGAAATTCATCTGTGGTTAATCCTAATCTGGCCACACGTGAAGCCCTGATGTTGCTGCCGGGCATGACCGCAGAGGCAGTCGAGGCGATTTTTGCGCTGCGCCAACAACGCGATATTCAAACCATCAATGAATTGGGAGAGTGGATTGCGGTGGAAGTGATGGTGGAAATATCACCTTGGCTGGGACTCAATACCTCCAGCTTTTATTCGATTTACGCCTACACTGGCGACGATAACGACGATCCGGCAACACAGGCGTTTATGCAGGTGATTGAGGTGCGATCGTTCAGTACCCTGCCCCGGGTTTATATGGTACATCCCTACGCACAGCTGCCGGACTATTCTCCACCTGGTGTGGATATTGGCATTTTGCCACCGCTGACCTGAGCGTGGGTCACCCCTTCACCCATGCTCAGTTGTGTTTGACTGACCAGCTTGATGCCATCACAAATGATCCCAGACCTTTGTTGGCGGTGATTTTAACTTCCTTGCTGAGCTTGGTTTCGTACCACAACAGGCCGCTCTCATCGGCAACACCGCCCAGCAAATGAAACGCACCCGCGCGCATGGCCATGGCCTGTAGCCTGACCTGCACAGTGATGATTTCCCCTTGCCGGAAGGGGCCGTTTTCGACTTCCGGACGCTCGGTGGCAAGGTATGAAGACATCACTGCATCAAGGTCTTTCATCATCGCAAAGCCGAAATAACAACGCACATTGTCGTTGAGCATTTCGACCTGCATGTCCAGAATAATGTTTTGCAGGGGAGATACCGAGTCAGTCACCTTGCCCTCTTCATCCAAGACCCGGGTGTAGAGAATGCGGCAGTCTTTGGCAGCGGCCGATGCTTCTGTGTCATGCACCTGCACCTGCTCCTGACCTTTGGTATACACGCGCTGGCTGTTGCAATAATCCTCGTAATGCGCAACCACGTCTTCGCTTTTGCCCATCTCGCGAATTCGGCCGCGCTCCAGCCAGATGGCGGTGTCACACAACTCCTGTACGTGATACATGGAGTGGCTGCAGAACACCATGGTCTTCTGTTGCTGGCGGAATTCATTCATGCGCTGCACACATTTTTTCTGGAAGGCGATGTCGCCGACCGACAGGGCTTCATCTATCACCAGCACATCAGGGCGCACCATGGTGGCAATTGAAAAGGCGAGGCGCACGTACATTCCTGAGGAGTAAGTTTTAACCGGCTGATCAATAAAATCGCGCAGCTCAGAGAACTCAATGATGTCGTTTTCCAGGGTGACAATGTCGTCATCGGGAACGCCCAGCAACGATGCGTTCAGATAGATATTGCGCCGTCCGCTGAATTCCGGGTGAAAACCCGCTCCCAGTTCCAGCAGCGCTGCCACCTGCCCTTTGATGCTGATGCTGCCTGCGCTGGGCTCAAGCGTGCCTACCAACAGTTTCATCAGGGTGGATTTCCCTGCGCCATTGTCACCGATGATGCCAAGACTTTTGCCTTCCAGCACGTTAAAAGACACGTCATGCAAGGCTTCAAACACGCGGTGTCGCGGTTTGCGCAGCAGCAGTTCAAGCAAACGATCCTGCGGCCGGGCGTAGAGGCGGAAGTTTTTATGCAGGTTTTCAACGGTGATACTGAACATGTTACAAAACGTCCCCGAAGGCATGTTTGATGCGCATAAACAGCCAGCCACCGAATAGATAGCTGATCGCTGCGGACAACACCATCACTTGAAAATGTGGCAGCGAAAATTCACCCAACACAATAACTTCCCGATAAAACTGCACAAAACTGTGCATGGGATTAAACATCATCAGCGGCTGCAACTGCTCTGGCAGCATGGACAGTGGATAAATGATGGGGGTCAGGAAAAACCAGGCGGTTAGCATCAGCGCCACCATTTGCTGAACATCGCGCAAGAAAACGCAAAAAGCTGACAACACCGATACCAGCCCGAGCGTAAACAGGCACTGCAGCACAAACGCCAGCGGCAGCCATAACCACGCACTGTTCAGGAAACCCTGAGTGCTCAGATAAACCAGAAAAACAGCAAAGGCAATGCCGTGCACCATAAATGGAATGACGGTTCCCACCAGTGGAATCAGCTGAACAGGAAACATCACCTTGGTGATCAGCGGCGCCTTGTCCAGCAGCAGACTGCTGGCGCGACCCATGGCATCCGCAAATGCAAACCAGGGCAGATAGCCGATCATCAGGAATACCACAAATGGCACATCACCAAAGTTTTCCGGCACCGGTGCACGGAACACCACGCTAAAAATGAAAGAGTAGATGGCAATATTGAAGATGGGGGTGACAAACAACCATAAGAAGCCGCCTAGCGATCCGGCAAACTGGCCGCTGAACTCCTGGCGCACAAATTGATGGAACAGCCGGAAATGGCGAAACGGGGACTGTATCCAATCACGGAGTAGCATTAACGACTTCATCTTGGTGTGCGGTTTGATATCGTTGCCTGAAAGGCCGCAGATTTAACCATGAAAGGTCACGATGTCGCCAGAAACTGCTAAAAAAAACCGCCAAAAGGGCCTACAATCCGCGGCATGACTCCAGAACACGTGTTGGTTCCTTATCAATCCTGCCAGTTGCCCGCCGGGCCATGGCTGGTGTTTGCGCCGCATGCCGATGATGAAACCTTTGGTATGGGCGGTGCATTGCGTCTTGCTGCAAATGCCGGCATCAAAACCCATGTGGTGGTTCTCACCGATGGCGCGCTGGGGGGGCCCTACGCCGCAGGTACACCAGAGGCCGCAGCACTGGTATTGCGACGACAACAAGAGGTCGAACTAGCCTGCCAGATTCTGGGCGTGAGCTCATTACACACCTGGGATCAACCGGATCGCGGGCTGCTGCCACAGGAAGATCTGATTGAAAGAGTGTTGGCAGCCATCACCGAAAAATCCGCCGCGACAGTATTTTTTCCGGGCGTGCTGGAGTTGCATCCTGACCATCGCGGCACCGCACAGCTGGTGTGGCAGGCTTTGCAACGCCTGTATCAACGGCCGTGGCGAGGGCAACGACCCAGCGCTTGGTCTTACGAGATCAGTGTGCAAAGCCCAGTCAATCGGCTGCTGGATATCACTGCGGTGCGTGCGATCAAAGAGCAGGCCATGCAGGTCTACGTCAGCCAGAACAGTCAGAACAATTATCCCGACATGATTATGGCGCTGAACAAGGCACGTACATTCTCGATGCCCCCGGCGTGTAGTCATGCGGAAGCTTTTTACGCCTATCCATCCGCTGACTTTGGTCTTGATCTGGCTCAGGCTGCACAAAAGGCGATTAACCCATATTTTGTCAGCACACAATTTTGAAACTGAGCAAACTTGACGTTAACATCCTGCGTCATAGTTATCTCCAATACACGTGACCGGGGTCTACCATGTCAGACAGAAACAGCGATAAGTGGATAAAGCCGGCGCTGGCGCTGATGCTCACCCTGCTGGCCAGTGGCGCTGCCGCACAAAATGCAGACACGCTGAACCTGTTTGAGCCGCTAGAGCGACAGGCTCAGCCTGAGTCTGTACAAGTCCTGTCAGTTCCCTCGTCAACAGTTGCCCCTGGTAATGCCGAGCCTTTTACGTTGATTGGCACCAGCCGCATGGGCAGTCGCTGGCGGGCACTGGTGCGCAGCCCATCTGGCGCTGTTGTGTCTGTCGATCTGGACCCCACGGTGCCGGTGGTGATTCCCGGATATCCTGGTTACAGGGTGTCGGCGGCCAACACCCGGGAGCTGGTGGTCTTGCATCCAGCGTCTTCACCTTGCGTGGAGAGGACTGACAAAGGTGTCAGTTGCACCAGTGGCACAGAGGCACGTCTGAGCATCGCCACCGCGTCGCCGCTGGCGCCGGTGCAGCAACCTGTTGCCACCGCGGCGGATACGACCGCGGCTACCGCTTCCGAACCGATTGTCAGTGAAGTTTCTGCAGACAATCCTTTTGCGGCAGCGTTGCGGGCTGCGCGCGAACGGGCAGAAAGTGAAGGTATTCCCCTGGAAGTGATGGAAGTGATGGAAGGAGAACGTTTTCGCCCTCGCCGCATTGATCCCGCCGATGTGCCACCGGGCAGTCGCTTGATCCGTACACCGTTTGGCGACAGGATCATTACCGAATAAATGACCGCGCCGGCCTCGCAATCCTGTCTGACAGTGTCAGTTGTGGTTTACCACCTCAATGTGCCGGTCATTACCAAAGCCTTGGTATCCCTGCAAATCGCGGCTGATCAAGCCTTTTTGGCGGGGCTGATTTCTGAGCTGAGGATTACCCTCGTGGACAATGCCGATGCGCCGCAGAATCAACAGAACGTGCTGTCTTTATTGGATTCACTGCCCGCGCCGGCCATTGCTTGCACCCGGAAATTGATCAGCGGGCACGGCAATATCGGCTTTGGTCGTGGTCACAACCTGGTGATTGAGCGCCCTGCAGCTCGCCCGCAGGACTTTTATCTGATATTAAATCCTGACGTATTCCTGACGCCTGATACCCTTGTACAAGGCTTGACGTGGCTGACAACGCACCCACACTCTGTCGCGGTAGCGCCTGCGGTGCAAAACGGGGATGGCGATACCGTGTCTGCCTGCAAACGCTTTCCAAGTGTGCTGGACTTTTTGCTCAGAGGCTTTGCGCCTGCCCGGGTCAAGGCGCTGTTCCGACGCCGTCTCCACCATTATGAAATGTCAGATCTGCCTGTGGATAAGCCCACGGAAGACATTCCGGTGATCAGCGGTTGTTTTATGCTGTTCCGGCATGCGCCGCTGCAATCCCTGAAGGGTTTTGATCCCGGATATTTTCTGTATTTTGAGGACTTTGACCTGTCAATCCGCGCCCATCAACTGGGTACCCTGAGTTATGTCCCCACCATGAGCATCACGCATCTGGGTGGTCACAGTGCGCGCAAGGGATTGCGGCACATTCTGATGTTTGGCCGTTCATTGGTGCGATTTTTTAACACACACGGCTGGCGCTGGATATGAGCGCCTCAATGGCATTGCCGGTGCTGGTCAGCGGAGCAACGGGCTTTGTCGGGCAAACACTGCTCAGGCATCTGCAACAATCAGCACTTCCTGTCCACGTGTTAAGCAGACCGGCGCATGATCTGTTGTTACCCGCCAGTCTGAGATCCGCCTGCGAGGGAATTGATACGGTTTTCCATCTGGCGGCGTACGCTCATGTCAATCATGCACACACGCGGCATCTGTATGCGGTTAATGTCGCCGGGACGCAGCATTTGTTGAACGCTGCGATCAGCGCCGGTGTCCGCCATTTTGTGTATGTCAGTAGCATTCTGGCCGATCCGGCTTTCGACCAGCCGCGCACCGCCTACGGTGATTCCAAGAGGCAGGCAGAGCAATTGTTGAATGAAGCTCATGCGCAAGGAAAAATGGCCGTCAGCATTGTCAGACCGGTCAATGTGTACGGCCCCGGTATGAAAGGCAATCTGATGACACTGATGCGGTTGATTCGCAAAGGCGTGTTGCCGCCGTTGCCGCAGGTTGACAACGCGTTTTCCATGATCGGGGTAGAGGATTTGTGCGCAGCCTTGATGCTTGTTGCTCAGCAGCCTCATGCGAACACAGACACGAGCAAGGCCTCGACCGCTGCGCCGGTTTACCTGCTCAGTGATGGCCAGTCCTATCAAATCAAGCAGGTTGAAAAAGCTATGCGCGAGGCCTTTGGGAAAGTCCAACCGGCATGGGCAACCCCGCAGCAACTGTTTTTTGCCGCAGCATTGATGCTGGAAATAGCGGGTCGATTGTTGCCACTGAAGAACTCACCCGGATTACGCTCGTATCGTGCGCTGACCCGCAATTACCGCGCGGACAGTGCGGCAAGCCTGGCGCAACTTGGCTATAATCCCCGCTCAACGTTTTTTAACACCCTGCCGCAGATTGTGGCAGCCATGGATCAGTGACCGCACTCAGGATTGTTTATTATGCAGCCCACACCATCAACAGCCCGCAAGCAGACCACAAAAGGCATCATCCTGGCAGGCGGCACGGGCACCCGATTGCATCCCATGACCATTTCTGTCAGTAAACAGCTGATTCCTGTTTACGACAAGCCCATGATCTATTACCCGCTATGCACCTTGCTTCAGGCCGGTATTCGCGAAATTCTGATTATTACCACGCCGGCTGATTTGCCTCTTTACCGGCACTTGCTCGGTGACGGCAGCAAATGGGGCATCAGCCTGCAGTATGCCGAACAGCCCAGCCCGGATGGACTCGCGCAGGCCTTCCTGATCGGTGAAGCGTTTATTGGTGACGACAGTGTCTGCCTGATTCTGGGTGACA
>JBFZEG010000104.1:0-19697 GCA_041306975.1 Gammaproteobacteria bacterium
TACCTGTACCTGATTACCGGCCTCATGCTGATCATGGTGTTTATTACGTTCCCCTCTCATCACAGCAACATCGACTACGTTCCCTGGTACGACAAAGTCATCATGGCCGCGATTGCCGGCATCTTCAGTTATTTTGCCTATAACGCAGACCTCATTATTCTGGACGCCTGGGAGTATGCGGCGCCGCCAATCGGCATCGCGCTTGCCCTGGCGACCTGGGCAATCATATTGGAGGCGGGACGACGCACCGGTGGCTGGCCAATCTTTTTTATTGTCCTCGTGTTGTCGCTCTACCCCATCTACGCCGACAGAATGCCTGACGTTGTTGCCGGCATCGGCATGCCAATCCAGGATGTGGCGATCTTCCATATCCTCGGCGAAGAAAGTTTGTTTGGTGTAGCACTGAACTCCTTTGCAATGCTGGTGTTTGGTTTCATCCTGTTTGGTGTGGCTTTGCAATACACCGGTGGTGGCCCATTTTTTATCAATCTGGCCTTTGCGATGCTGGGTCACAAACGTGGTGGTGCCGCCAAAGTGGCGGTTGTCTCGAGTGGATTAATGGGCTCAATGAGTGGCGGGCCCATTACCAATGTGCTGACGACGGGCCCCCTGTCCATACCCGCGATGCGCCGAACGGGTTTCTCGCGTGGTTATGCTGCGGGTGTTGAAGCCTGTGCATCTACCGGCGGCGTGATGATGCCACCCATCATGGGAGCAACCGCTTTTGTGATGGCGAGTTTTCTGGGTGTCAGTTATGTCACGGTAGCCGTTGCTGCCATCGTCCCGTCATTCCTGTACTTTTTTGGTTTGTATATGCAGATCGATGCCTACTCGGCCCGCAACGGACTGAAAGGCCTGCCCAAAGAAGAGCTTCCCAGTCTGCTGCAGGTGTTCAAGGATGGCTGGTACTTTATCGCGGTGTTTGCTTTGCTCACCTTTATGCTGGTGTACATGCAACGCGAAGCGACGGCCCCCTTTATTGCGACGGGTTTTCTGTTGATTATCAATCAGTTCACCAAATATAAAATGAATCTCGAAAAGTTCATGTTGATGGTTGCGGGGACCGGCAGATTGATGGCTGAACTGGCAGGTATTCTCGCTGCAATCGGACTGATTGTTGGTTCTCTGGCGGTCACCGGCATGGCGGGCACACTCGCCAATGACTTGCTCTATCTGGCCGGTGACAACGTGCTGGTGCTGTTGTTTATGGGAGCCGCCACTAGCTTTGTCTTGGGCATCGGCATGACAGTAACCGCAGCCTATATATTTCTGGCCATTGTTCTGGCACCAGCGTTGATCAGCGCTGGCCTCGATCCGTTGGCATCCCATATGTTCATCATGTATTGGGGTATGTTGAGCTTTATTACACCACCGGTTGCTCTGGCTGCGTTTGCCGCTGCATCAGTGGCTCAGGTGTCGCCGATGCGCGCCGGTTGGGAAGCCATGCGTCTGGGTACAATTATCTACTTCATCCCGTTTTTCTTTGTTCTGAATCCCGCCTTGCTGCTGCAAGGTGAATTTGGCGAGATATTCGTGATGATCAGCACAGCGCTGCTGGGAGTTGTGATTATTGCTGCCGGGCTGCAGGGGTACCTGATAGGGTTCGGCAGATTGGGAGAAGGGAAGGCAGGTTTGTTCCCGCGCACATGTCTGACACTCTCAGGTCTGGTGCTGGCTGCACCGTCAGGCGGATTACTTGGATTAAGTCTTTATCTGCTGCTGTCGGTCAGTGGTGGTTTGTTCGCTGCCGGCATTCTGTTTACGCTCTGGCAACGCAAACAACAAGAGACCTCCGGTACGGCGATTTAAACCATTCGGGCACCGGTCTCAGAACCAGAGCTGGTGCTCATGTTGTTTTAACCAACCAACATAGCGTTTGTAGTCCGGGCAGACCTTAGCCACACTTTGCCAGTATTGCGGCGAATGGTTCATGTGCAGCAGGTGACAGACTTCATGGCAGATCATGTAGTCAATCACACCATCGGGCGCCAGCATGATCAACCAGTTGTATTGAATTACACCCTTAGCCGTGCAGTGACCCCATTTGCTGCGGGTCTTGCGGAAGACCACATCCTCAAGCCTTTCATCCACGCCCATGTACTCAGCCAGTGCCCGCGTACGCTGCGGAAGCCAGCCTTTTGCCTGGGCAAGCAACCAGTTTTTCAAGACCACTTCAGCCTTGTTTGACGACATTGCAGGTCCGCGGATAATCACGCGATTGGGCTCGATGGTGACCGACGGCTGCGGTGCATCTTCCAGACATACGCTTAACTTTCTGGCCTTGTAAAGAATCTCACCGCCATCGTGTAAAGACAGGCGTTGCTCAGCCCTTTTTATTCTCTCGCCGAGCTTGCGAGTCAACCAATGCTGATGCTTATCCAGAAATCGCATCACATCGGCTGTCGAGGTGTGCAATGGAGCACGTACTTCGACGCGATCATGGCGGACATGCAAGGCCAGACTCTTGCGCTTGCTGCGTTGCAGCTGGCATTCCACCTGCAAGCCTTCAACGCATAAAGTTTCCTGCGGTGGATAATGTTTGCCGAACAACATGGTTAAAACCCGGGAACTGTGCTGCCACAACCTGATCTTACGCGCAGATTGGTCTCAGGGCAGGTCGGTTGGACTGTATCATGAATTACCGCATAATAGCGCCCCGACCTAATCGCCACATACCCGCGCAGGAGCAGACCCCGATGAGCAGCCTATTTACCCGAATCCGCCAAGGTGAATTGCCAGGGCATATCGTTTGGGACGATGGCCAGTGTTTTGCAATTCTGACCCTCAAGCCCATACGCGAAGGCCATTTGCTGGTGATTCCGCATGAGGAAGTTGATCATTGGTACGACATGTCCGCGCCACTTAACGCCCATGTTTTTGGTGTGGCGCGCCTGCTGTCTCAAACCATGAAAGCACTGTTTCCCTGCGAAAAGGTTGGCATGATGATCGCTGGCCTCGAAGTGCGGCACGCGCATTTGCACCTGATCCCTGTCACGGCCATTGCTGACCTGAATTTTTCCCTCGCACAGGACAGGGATGAGGTTTTACAACGGCAGACAGCCCAAAAACTGCGTGATGCCCTGCGCGCGGCCGGTTACAGCAATATCCCGGCAGAGCCTGCCAAATGAAAACCGACAACATTTTTGCAACGCCGCAATCACGGGCAGACTTTGTGTTTGATGACAAAGTTGCCTCCGTGTTCAGCGACATGATTAATCGCTCCGTTCCCGGGTACGCCACGATTCTGTCTATGATTGGTGTGCTCGCTGCACGTTTTTGTGTGCCTGGCAGCCGCCTGTATGATCTCGGGTGCTCACTTGGCGGTGCCAGCCTGGCGATGGCTCATCAGATTGCACACAAGGATTATGAATTGCTGGCCATCGATAACTCACCTGCGATGACTACACGACTGGAAACCCTGCTCGCAGCGCCTGGCTCTGGCGATTTGCCAATACGCGTCATCTGTGGGGATATCTGCGAGATCGATATCAGCAATGCCTCGGTGGTTATTTTGAACTTTACCCTGCAATTTATCGCTCCCGACAAGCGTGACGCGCTGATAAAAACCATAGCAGACGGTTTGCAGCCTGGCGGCATTTTAATCCTCTCAGAAAAAATACGTTTCCCGGCTGAGCCATTAAATGAGCTGTTTATTGACCTGTACCACGAGTTTAAACAGGCACAAGGTTACTCGGCACTGGAAGTCGCCCAAAAGCGCGCGGCGCTGGAAAATGTGCTGATCCCGGAAACCATTGATGCACACAAACAACGCCTGCAGGCTGCCGGTTTTAGTAGTTGTGATGTGTGGTTTCAGTGTTTTAACTTCTGCTCTATGGTTGCCGTGCGCTGATGAGAGATCGCGACGCACATCTTCGCTTGCAGGCGCTGCTGCGCGGCACGCCAATGGAACCCATGGCTGACTATGCCAGTGACAAATACCTGTATTCGCGCAAACACGGGCTTACCGACCGCTGGCTGGATCTGTTTGATGCACTGCCGCAGGTGCAGGCAAGCAGTATTGATTTAAAAAACGCTGTACGCGTTGGAGATGCAAACGATTGTACACCTGAGCAGCAGTCCGCAATTGAAGCTGCCGCACGCAGCCAAATTCCCTGGCGCAAAGGTCCGTGGTCGGTGTTTGGTGTCGACATTGACAGTGAGTGGCGGTCCGACATGAAGTGGGGCAGATTGCTGCCGCACATTGACGCTCTAAAAGGCAGGCGTGTACTTGATGTGGGCAGCGGCAATGCCTATCACTGTTACCGCGCAGTGGGCGAAGGTGCCAGATATGCTCTGGGTGTGGACCCTCACCTTGCCTATTATTTTCAATTCCGATTTATACAGCACTTCCTGCGGGATCATCCGGTTTTTGTTTTACCTGTGACACTGGATGAGTTTCCCGACTCGGTCGCACAGTTTGATACGGCGTTCTCCATGGGTGTGTTATATCACCGCAAATCACCGCTTGATCATTTGTTCCAATTATTGGGATGTTTACGTTCCGGTGGTCAGCTGGTCTTGGAAACGCTGGTGGTTGAAGGACCAGAGGGTTATGCGCTGACACCGCCAGACCGTTACTGCCGAATGAACAATGTCTGGTTTCTGCCATCTGTCGCCACAACAGAATCATGGCTGCGCCGCTGTGGATTTATCAATATCCGCACGGTTGATATCAATATCACCCGTGTGCAGGAGCAGCGCACAACGCCATGGATGCCGTTTCAGTCATTGATAGACGGGCTTGATCCGCATGATCAAACCCTTAGCATTGAGGGACTACCCGGACCAAGACGTGCACTAATAATTGCTGAAGCGCCTTGATCAATCTGTAATTTGTGCGACCCACTGCACCAGAACTTTGTGTTGACCTCTCCGGCAATACTGGTTCACTATAGATATTGATAACTGGGGTCAACTGTAATTCATAACAAAAAAACCAATTACAAAAACAAGGAACTCCGTCTATGGCCAGACCACTCCGCATAGAATATCCAGACGCGTATTACCATGTCTCCAATACCGCAATAGAGGGGCAAAAGGTATTTCCGTCGACACGTTACTATGAGGCATTTCTGCAGGCGCTTGATGAAACCTGTCGTCGCATGAATGTTCAGGTTTTTGCATACACACTTCTTAAAGACCAATATCATTTGCTGGTAAAAACTCCGGAAGCCAATCTGAGCCGTTTTATGCGCCAGATCGACGGCATCTACACGCAGTATTATCAACGCTTGAAGCAATCCGAAGGGTCTCTGTTCCGTGGCCGTTATAAAGCGGTGCTGGTTCAGGCAGACAAATATCTGCTGCCTCTGACACGTTTTGTGCATCTGGGCGTTCGCAAACAGGATCTGGACAAACACGTCTGGTCAAGTTACGCGGCATATATCAATCAAACCAAATCTCCGGGCTGGCTGGTGCGCGACGAAGTTTTGTCGACGCTGGAAGGTCCAGCGGGCAAACGTTTTCAACGCTATGCTGACTATGTTGCACAAGGCGTTGATGAGGAGATGTCGCACTTTTACGGCAAAAAGAATCTTTCGTCGGTGATGGGCGATGCGAAGTTCCGCAAATTTGCCGGGACCAAACGGTCTGCGACCAAGGTGCGCGGTGTTTCGAGGGGAACACATGCCAAATGGCGACCGTCATGTAAGGACATTGTTACGACAGTTGCCGCTCAATTCAAAGTCAGCGAGGACAGCATTTATCAGGCCGCACGCGGACCCGGTTCAAAAAATGTCCCACGCTGGGTGGCCATGTATCTTTGTCAGGAGTTGTCGGCTTCGACATTACAAGCCATTGCCAAGCTTTTCAATTTGAAGCGATATGGCACAGTGTCAACGACAGTCGGCAAGCTGAAGAAAGAGATCTTGACGGATGCAAAACTGACAGCCGCTGTTCAAAAGCTCTCAAAGACGCTCAGCAAACAAAAAGTCTGACCCGCACCGCAGAGGCTTCAACAAAAACACCCGGGATGATCTGCATCATACCGGGTGTTTGTTTTAGTGCCAGAAACCTGTCAGTCAGCCGGGGATCGCCTGCTAGCGATCCGGCACAATTACTTGATCTTGGCTTCTTTATACATAACGTGTTTGCGAACAACGGGATCGTACTTTTTGATCTCCATTTTGTCCGGTGTTGTACGCTTGTTTTTATCTGTTGTGTAGAAGTGACCGGTGCCAGCTGAGGAAACCAGTTTGATTTTATCGCGCATCGCTACTTACCACCTGAATCAGTGTTAGAGATTAAATTTTTACGCCGCTGGCGCGGATATCGGCCAGCACAGCATCGATGCCACGCTTATCGATAGTGCGCATGCCTCTGGTAGACAATTTCAACGAAATAAAACGGTTTTCTGACTGAACCCAGAAGCGGTGCGTCTGGATGTTTGGCAGAAAACGACGACGCGTTTTATTATTTGCGTGTGAAACGTTGTTACCTGAAAGCGGCTTTTTGCCGGTTACCATACATACTTTTGACATGACTAGCCTCGTTACCAAACCGTGCTCTATTTAACACGTGTTTGAAAAACCCGTGCTTTGGAAAATTCTAGGTTAAAACACCCGCAAGTGGACGTTTAAAAGATCAACAGCGGCATGCCTTAAAATTTGAGCTGCGTTTTATACCAAAACGGCTTGCTTAAGGCAAACAGTTTTCTTGCAATCCCGGTAATTGCTCAGGTTTCTGTGGTTTTTACAGCAATCCCCGCTCCGCAAACGAGACGACTTCAGTACGACCAACGACCACATGATCCAACACTCTGACATCAATCGTGTTGAGCGCTGTCTTCAGGCGCTGGGTAATAGCAATGTCCGCTTGGCTGGGCTCTGCCAGACCTGAGGGGTGATTATGCGCAAAAATCACGGCAGCTGCATTGTTGTGAAGACAACGCTTGACCACCTCTCTTGGATAAACCGCCGCCCCGTCGATGGTGCCCTGAAACAGTTCCTCCATAGCAGTGACACGATGCTGATTATCCAGGTACAGGCATGCAAAGACCTCGTGAGTGTAGTCACGCAGTCGGGCACGCAGGTAATCGCGTGTCAGATCCGAATTGGTGAGCGCATCGGTTTCCGCCAGTCTTTCACTCATGTAGCGCCGCGCCAATTCCAGAACAGCCTGAAACTGCACATATTTTCCGGGCCCGAGGCCATCCCTGCGGCAAAAGTCTTCCAAAGACGCTCTGAGGATGCCGGTCAATGAACCGAAGTCGATCAACATATCCCGCGCCATGTCCAGCGCGTTCCTTCCCGGCACACCGGTACGCAGGAACACCGCGAGCAACTCCGCATCAGACAGAAAGCCCGGGCCGTGCTGCAGCAGCTTTTCTCGCGGCCGTTCGTTTTCTGGCCATTGCTTGATCGACATTTTTTTCCCTCCATGGAAAACCTCACTCTTTACTTATAGCAGCTCAGCCGCAGTGTTGCCTTGCCGCATTTTCCTGTGCCTGCATAAATGCTGTAAGCTTTGCCACACCGGCCAGCATGCGGCCCTGACAGCGGATACTCACATATGGCGTCCAACAACCTCGCCACACTGGTAAACAAGCGGATTCTGCTGGGCATGACCGGTGGCATTGCAGCCTATAAATGCGCAGAACTGACCCGCCTGCTGATCAAAGCGGGCGCAGATGTGCGCGTCGTGATGACCAAAGCTGCCACTGAATTTATAACACCACTGACCATGCAGGCCCTGTCTGGCAATCGCGTCCACCATGAATTACTGGATGCAGATGCTGAGGCCGGCATGGGCCACATTGAGCTCGCTCGCTGGCCTGATCTGATCCTGATAGCACCTGCAAGTGCTGATTTTTTAGCACGCATGGCCACGGGTCAGGCGGGCGACCTGCTGACAACCTTGTTACTGGCCAGCAAAGCGCCGGTGGCACTTGCACCGGCAATGAATCAGGCCATGTGGCTGAATCCTGCCACGCGGGAGAACATCGAAACCCTCCGGCTGCGGGGAAGTCACATACTCGGCCCTGATTCCGGATCTCAGGCCTGCGGCGACACAGGACCGGGCCGAATGCTTGAGCCTGCGGAGTTAGCCGATGCTTGCGCCGGGATGTTTGCGCCCGGCTGGTTGACTGGTTTGCGCATTATGATTACCGCCGGACCCACACGTGAAGCCATCGACCCGGTGCGCTTTATCAGCAATCACAGCTCCGGAAAAATGGGCTACGCGCTGGCAGCAGAGGCGGCGGCAGCCGGTGCACAAGTGACCTTGATTAGTGGTCCGGTAGCCCTTGCTGTGCCGGAACGTGTGCAGGCGGTTCACGTGATAACCGCACTGGAAATGCTCTCTGCGTGTCTGGCCTGCGTTGATACGCACGACGTGTTTATCGGCGTTGCAGCTGTTGCGGACTATCGCCCTGCTGAAGCCGTTTCTCATAAAATCAAAAAGGCGGCTGAGACCATGCAGCTGTCACTGGTGCGCAATCCTGACATCATCGGCACATTGGCTGGCAGGACTCCGCGCCCGATGATGGTGGGTTTTGCTGCGGAAACTGACAATGTCACCGGCTATGGTGCGGATAAACTGACACGCAAGGGCTTGGATCTGATGTTCGCCAATGAGGCGACGAGCACATTTGGCAGCGATTACGCCTGTGCAACGGCGCTATGGCAGGGAACTGAACACGGTCAGATCCTGTCTCATGTAATGGGACCGGCAGGAAAAAACCTGGTGGCCCGACAGATGCTTGGCCTCATACAGGCGCGATGGCTGGCAGCAAAACAATAAAACACGGATGCTATGACAACTGCCGCAACCCACGAAGAACTCCTACCTCCGTCCATGTTCCGGGCCTATGATATTCGCGGCATAGCAGGACGCGACCTTACCACACGGGGTGCGCACCTGCTCGGCCGGGCAATTGCTTGCATGGCGATCTCGGACGGGCTTGACAGTGTTCTGTTTGCCGCCGATGGGCGACTATCCAGCCCGGAACTCAGCCTAGCCTTAAAAGATGGCATTCTCAGCGAAGGATGCAATGTTGTTGATCTTGGCCTCGCGCCCACACCTCTTCTGTATTTTGCCACCCATACCACGCCCATTCATTTTGGCGTGATGCTGACGGCCAGCCACAACCCGGCTGATTACAACGGCATAAAAATTGTCAGGCATCGCCACTGCCTGACACCGGAAGAAATTCAGGACCTTCGCACGCAGGCGATTGCATTGCTCGACGCGGACCCGGGAACATCTGTCCGGCAACGGCAGGGCACGGTCTCGATGCTCGACATTAAACCGGCCTATCTGGCAAGGATATGTGGCGATATCAGCCTCCAGAAGCGTCTGAGTGTGGTGGTGGACTGCGGCAATGCTGTTCCCGGCATCATCGCTCCAGACTTGTTTGCAGCGCTGGGATGCGAGGTAACACCCCTGTTCTGCGATGTTGATGGTCATTTCCCCAATCACCATCCTGATCCGACAGTGCACAACAATCTCTTACCGCTGATCAGCGCCGTTAAGGCGAGACGTGCGGATCTCGGTATCGGTCTTGATGGCGATGGAGATCGGGTGGTGATGGTCACCAATACTGGCCGTGTGATCGATACCGACCGCCTGATGATGCTGTTTGTACGTGACATCGTGCCACGCTATCGTCAACCTAACGTTGTGTTTGACGTCAAATGCAGCAATTTGCTGGCGGGTGAAATTGCAGCCAGCGGCGGAAACGCTGTGATGAGCCGCAGTGGTCACTCGTTTATGAAGCAGCAGATGCGTGACAGTGACGCGGTGCTGGGAGGCGAGTTTTCCGCACATATTTTTATCAAGGACCGCTGGTTTGGCTACGATGACGGACTTTATGTTGCGGCACGATTTCTCGAGATTCTCGCAAACAGCAACCGTACTTCAGAGCAGTTGCTGCGATCCCTGCCCGGAAGCTTCGTCACACCGGAGCTACGCATCGAGGTTGGCGAGGAACAAAAGTTTGAGCTAATGGAACGACTGATGCGACTGGTTGATTTTCCGCTGGCAACAGTCAATTGCCTGGATGGTATCCGCGCAGACTTTAAGGACGGCTGGGGACTTATTCGCGCATCCAACACCACACCAGCGTTACTGCTGCGTTTTGAGGCTGTCAGTCGGCAGTCGTTGCTGCACATTCAGGAGGCTTTTCGTCGATTGTTGCAACAAGTTGACCCGTCTCTGGATTTCGCCTGCTGAGTGTTGCGTTTTTGATTTGCGTGCAGTCGTTATATACTCTGCGTCGCTGATGACTTCCTTAGTACTGACTTTCATCTCTCTGATATCCCGGATAGCCCTATGCCCCTTGATTTAGCTGCTGCCAAAAATATTGCCAATGTTCTTACCGAGGCATTGCCTTACATTCAGAAATTCACCGGTTGTACCATCGTTGTTAAATACGGCGGCAATGCCATGACCGACGAAATGCTGAAGAACAGTTTTGCGCGCGACATCGTGATGATGAAACTGGTTGGCATGAATCCGGTTGTTGTGCATGGCGGAGGTCCACAGATCGGCTCACTGCTGGAGAAACTGAACATCAAATCTGAGTTTATCGATGGCCAGCGTGTGACCGACAGCCAGACTATGGACGTTGTTGAAATGGTACTTGGCGGATTGGTGAATCAGGAGATTGTTGCGCTATTAAATAAAAATGGCGGCAAAGCCATTGGCATCACTGGCAAAGATGGCAATCTAATCCGTGCCAAAAAACTGCTCAAGCGAAAGGCCAGCACCGACGGCTCAGGTGACAAGCTGCTCGACCTTGGGCAGGTTGGTTGCGTTGATAAAATAAATACCGAAGTGTTGCGCATGATGGAGCACAGTGACTTCATTCCTGTCATCGCCCCGATCGGAGTCGATGAGAATGGTGCCACATACAACATTAATGCCGATACCGTTGCCGGGGAAATCGCCAAAGTGCTCGGCGCCGAGAAACTGGTATTGCTGACCAATATCTCCGGCGTCATGGACAAACAGGGTAACGTACTGACCGGACTGACAACTGCGCAGGTCGACCTGCTGATAGAAGACGGCACTATTTATGGCGGGATGCTGCCAAAGATTAATTGCGCTCTGGATGCAGTAAATCATGGCGTTACCAGCGCTCACATTATTGATGGCCGGGTTGAACATGCCGTGCTTCTGGAGATCTTTACCAATACCGGTGTCGGCACCCTGATCAGCAATACCCGCAAGACCGCAGAGGACGTTTGATGAATGAGGACCTGATACACCCGGATCTGGAAGCGCACGCCCACCCGCGAGCCAGTCGGTCTGACAAAAAATCCTCTCGCAAAGAACACATACTGCAGGCACTGGCACACATGCTGGAGTCCGGCCCGGGCGAACGAATAACAACTGCAGCGCTGGCACGTGAGGTTGGTGTATCCGAGGCGGCGCTTTATCGGCACTTCCCCAGTAAAGCACGCATGTTTGAGGGTTTGATCAAGTTTATTGAAGACACTCTGTTTATCCGAATCACACGGATTCTTCAGGAGGACTTCAGCACAACAGAACGCTGCGAAAAAATACTGACATTGCTGCTGACCTTTGCAGAGAAAAATCCTGGAATGACACGCCTGATGACCGGTGATGCACTTGCCGGTGAAACTGAACGATTGCGCGTCCGTATCGGACAATTGTTTGACCGCCTTGAATCGCAGCTCAAACAGGTGCTGCGCGAAGCTCCACTGCGGGAAAATCTCAAACCTGCTATCTCTCCGGCGGTACTGGCAGGCCTGCTGCTCGCCAGTGTGGAAGGGCGACTGATGCAGTTCGTGCGCAGCGAGTTCAAACGCCCACCCACCGAGCACTGGGAAGAACAATGGCGGTTTCTAGCGCAGAACCTGCTGGCTCCCTACACCGAGACGTCGCCTTACGTGCCGTAACGCTGACGGTATTCTCGAATCGGATGCAAAAATTCCTTGAGGTAGCCGTCCTGTTGCACCTTGAGATAGTCGATTATCTGCGTCATGTTGATCAGGCTAAACACAGGAACATGGAACTCTTTTTCGATTTCCTGAATGGCTGACAGATCACCTGTGCCCCGCTCCTGGCGATCAAGTGCAACCAAAATGCCGACCGGCGACGCAAACGCTTTGCGCATCATGGTCATGACTTCACGGACTGCCGTGCCGGCAGTGATCACGTCATCCACAATCAATACTCTTCCCTGCAGCGGTGCACCCACCATCTGCCCGCCCTCACCGTGATCTTTGACTTCTTTGCGGTTAAAACAATAAGGCTTGTTCACGTTTTGTTCGGTCGCCAATGCCGCCGCTGTCACTGAAACCAAGGGGATTCCTTTGTAGGCCGGCCCGAACAGCAAGTCAAATTCGAGTCCCAAATCCTTGATTTCTGTTGCGTAACAACTGCCAATAAATGCCAGCGCCTCTCCGGTATTAAAGAGCCCTGCATTAAAGAAGTAGGGGCTTACCCTGCCGGACTTCAATGTAAACTCGCCGAAACACAAAATGCGGTGTTGCACACAATATTCAATAAATTTCAGTTGATGCGGATGCAGACTCATCAAGTCCCCCTTGCCTCGTTAAAGCAGACCCAATGCCTGCCTTTGTTTGACAATCAATTCAGCAATACCAGCCTGCGCCAGCTCAATCATTTGCTGCAGCTGCGCAAAATCATAATCGCCGTCTTCTGCTGTACCCTGCACTTCAATAAAGCGCCCGGCCTCATTCATTACCACGTTCATATCGGTATCGGCAGTGGAATCCTCAGCGTAATCCAGATCCAGCACTGGCATGCCTTTATACATGCCGACCGACACCGAGCCAATCAACTGCTTGATAGGATTGGTTGTTACCATGCCACGAGTCAACATAACGGTGACTGCGTCATACAGCGCAACACAGCCACCCGTGATCGAGGCCGTGCGGGTTCCGCCATCCGCCTGGATAACGTCGCAATCCAGCTTGATGGTATTTTCGCCCAACAGCTTCATATCCAGCGCCGCCCGCAGAGAGCGGCCAATAAGGCGCTGAATTTCCAGTGTCCGCCCCCCTTGTTTGCCTCGTGACGCCTCTCTGTCCATGCGTGTTCCGGTAGAACGCGGCAACATGCCGTACTCCGCGGTCACCCAGCCGGTTCCGGTACCTTTAAGGAAGCGCGGCACCGAATCTTCCACCGTTGCAGTACAGATAACCTTGGTATCGCCAAATTCCACCAACACTGAACCCTCGGCATGCTTTGTATAGTGACGGGTGAGTTTGATGTCACGCAATTGATGAGCCTGGCGCAAACTGGGGCGGATGATGGCTGAAGCATTTTGTGAGCTGGAATCGTGCATGGAACCTCTGTGGGAAAGCATTTTTGAAGGATGAAAGCTGGATTATCCTGCATTGGCAGGGCAATTTCATCAAGGGCGCACCAGAGAACGGCGAATCGGTTACACTTCGGCTTCGATAACAATAAAACCGGAGGGAATTCAATGGTTGCCAGCATGACCGCGTTTGCGCGAAAGCAAAAAGAATTCGATTGGGGAACAATGAGCTGGGAGATCAGATCGGTCAATCACCGCTTCCTGGAGCCCGGTATCAGAGTACCCGACAGTCTGCGCATCGTTGAGCCTGTGGTGCGCGATCTGCTCCGCAAGCGCTTCACTCGCGGCAAGATTGATATTCAGCTGCGGGTGCAGGGTAAAGCCGATCAAGGCAGCAGTCAGGCAATCAATACTGATCTCGTCAACAAACTCAATTCGCTGAGTCAACAAGTGCTGGCGCTGTGTCCCGGGGCTCAGGCCCTAAGAGTGACTGACGTGCTGCGCTGGCCCGGCGTGCTTGAAGAAAACGGTCCGGATGATGAGAGTCTGCAACAGGACGCCATCGCCCTGCTACAAGAAACGCTTGAAGAGTTCGCCGCATCACGACAGCGTGAGGGCGAAGAGCTAAGTCAGCTGATCCGTCAGCGACTCGACGCCATTCGCATCATTGTCGACTCCATACGTGAACGTCTGCCTGACATCCTGGCCAGGCAGCAGGAAAACATCCGCCAGCGACTCGAGGCCTTCAAGCTGGAGCTGGAACCCAATCGCCTTGAGCAGGAAATGGTATTGCTGGCGAATAAATCCGACGTTGATGAGGAGCTGGATCGTTTGTCGACACACCTCTCTGAGGTCCGCAGGGTGCTAAAGACCAATGAGCCTGTTGGCCGCCGTCTGGATTTTCTGATGCAGGAGCTCAATCGAGAGGCAAATACTTTGTCGTCGAAATCGATTGTGGCGGAAACTACGCTGAACGCAGTAGAGTTGAAGGTACTGATTGAGCAGATGCGCGAGCAGATCCAGAATATTGAGTAAAGTTTTTTACAGTCCTATGTTGTAACTTTACATGGATGTAAAGTTATATATATCAAACATTTAATGATTTTATTGTTTGACCCCGTCCAACTCAATCCGGTAGCATCTATGTAGCTAGATGCGTAGCTTTTTTACTAGACCGCTCGCCTAGCATGGAAAATCACTCCTAGCTACAAAGGGCGCAAAATGGGCAAACTCTCAGATGTACAACTCAATATGTCGTGGTCTAATAAAACCGGACACTTTTTTAGGTGGTGACATTACCACGATAAAAAGGTGTTCAATGACAAACATACGACGATCGTTTACAACAGACTTTAAACTAGAAGCGGCCCAGTTGGTTACCGAGCAAGGTTATTCATTTGCTGAGGCAAGTCGCTCACTCGGCATTGGGGAAACTGCCCTGCGACGCTGGGTCTCTTAACTGCAGCAAGAGAGTGTCGGTATCACGCCCAAGAGCAAAGCGATGAAGCCTGAGCAGCAATCAAATTGATGTTGATCAGCTCGATATCCCAAATCTTCTCGACAGAGAGTTTGAAGTTGAAGCCCCAAACAAAGTATGGTGTGGCGATATCACTTATATTTGGGCCGATAATCGTTGGCACTAACTGGCAGTGGTACTTGATCTATGTCGCCGCCGGGTTATCGGATGGGCGATCTCTGACAGACCGGACGCGGAGCTGGCTGTAAAGGCGCTGGATATGGCTTACAACCTGCGAGGCAAACCTCAGGATGTCATGTTCCATTCTGATCAGGGCTGTCAGTACACAAGTCGATTATTCCGGCAGCGTTTATGGCGCTACCGAATGAAACAAAGCATGAGCCGGCGCGGCAACTGCTGGGATAACGCTCCAATGGAGCGAGTGTTTCGAAGCTTGAAGTCAGAGTGGATTCCAGCTCTGGGTTACATGACAAAAAATGAAGCAGCAAAGGATATCGGTATTTATCTGATGGACTACTACAACTGGCGCAGGCCTCATCAGTACAACAATGGTGTGCCACCGGGAAAAGCTTAAAATCTACCTAAAATTTTGTCCGGGATTAGTTGACCACTACAATTGCAGACTTCGAGCTGGGGGGCCTTAATATATTTTGCAGCAAAGATTGCAATAAACCTATGCACGTAAATCAAGCCATGAGCGAGCGCTAAGACAAGAAAAAGTAATGGATGAAGTATTGAATATGTCACGTCACGAGGAGAACATTAAGTGCAAGATAATCTTATGAAGCTACACCTTGGGTGTGGAAAATTAAAGCTTGAGGGATGGGTGAATATTGACATTGAAGCTTCTTGCAATCCTGATGCAGTGATCGATTTAGAGAAGTTACCGTGGCCCTGGGCGGACAACAGCGTATCACACATCTTAATGTCCCATGTTCTTGAACATTTGGGGCAACAGCGCGACGTTTATTTAGGTATCATACAAGAGCTATATCGAGTTTGTGTTGACGGGGCGCTAATCGAGATTCACGTGCCTCACCCTCGTCATGATCACTTCTTGTGGGACCCCACGCATGTTCGACCCATTACGGTCGAGGGATTATTGATGTTTGATAAGCAAACCAATCTACAGTGGATTCAGGATAACTCAGCAAATACTCCACTAGCTATTTATCTAGGCGTCGATTTCAGAATCGATAAAGTAAATTATCTGCCAGACCCAGTTGTTCAAAAACAACTTGATTCAGGCGAAATATCAGTACCTGTATTTCTTTCACTATTACGCACACAAAATAATATATGTCAGCAGATCGATATTGATTGGAGAGTAGTGAAGAGCAGCGAACCCGTACTTTAAGTGATTGTTGTCTTGACATTACAACCGTCCGTGTAATCAGGTTAGAAACCAATGGCTAAATTGTCTGTGGATAAAGCCCTTTTAAAGGCAAAGTCCCATGCTAAAAGAGGAGAAGTAGCCGAAGCCCTAAAGCTGTATCAAGCCATTTTATGTGAATTTCCAAAAAACAATAATGCACAGCAAGGCTTAGCTGCTTTAAGAAGAATTAACCTGGGAGACCCAACCAAAAGTCCACCTCAAGAAACCATCGACCAACTTGTTAATCTCTACTATGGAGGGCAATTAACCGTTGTCGATGAACAGGCTAAAGCTTTGATAGAGCAATATCCAGAAGCGTATACCGTTTGGAATATACTGGGGGTTGCGAATATGGGCTTGGGCAAAATGTTCGAGGCTTCAGCGGCTTTTCAACGGGTTACAACGTTAAATCCAAATGACCCCGATGGCTACAACAACCTTGGCGTTACTCTCCTGGAACTAGGCGAGCTGGATGAGGCGATACAAGCTTACCAACAAGCGATCTCACTCAAACCTGATTTCGCTGCGGCATACAACAACATGGGCAACGCGCTCACTGGCCAAGGCAAGCTGGATGGGGCAATAGAAGCTTACAGAAAAGCGCTGTCGCGAAAACCTGATTACGTTGATGCGTATTACAACTTGGGGTTTAGCCTTCATGCTCAAGGCAAGCTGGATGGGGCAATAGAAGCTTACAGAAAAGCGCTATCGCGAAAACCGGATCACGTTGATGCGTATCACAACATGGGGTTTAGCCTTCAAGCTCAAGGCAAGCTTGATGAGGCAATAGAGGCTTACGGAAAGGCTCTTGGACTTACGCCTGACTATGCAGAGGCTCATTATAATTTAGCTTCTTGTTTTAACCTAAAGGGGGAACTCCGTAGAGGTTTCCAGCATTACGAATGGCGGTTTCAGAGAAAAAAGCCTACCGCTAGAGAGACTAGAAAAGAACTGTCCTGGGATGGAACATCACCGCTCTTAGATAAAAAGTTTGTGGTCTATCAAGAGCAAGGATTGGGAGATATTATTCAGTTTTGTAGATATTTAACTGTTCTTGAACAAAAAGGAGCGGATGTGGTTTTTAGCGTAACGCCAAAATTACATGCTCTTCTACGAACTTTAAACAGTAAAGTCCAGATTGTAGATAGCTTCCCTGCGGACACAAATACTGATTTTGAAGCTTCTTTGATGAGTCTTCCTCATTTGTTTAATACTAGTTTAGATACGATTCCTGTTTCAAAATCCTACCTGTATGCAGACCAGAGTAAAATCAAATCTTGGAATGAACGACTAGACAGTGGTGGCTTTAAGATCGGCATATGCTGGCAGGGAAGCAAAGAAATAATAGATTTAGGTCGATCGTTTCCTCTATCGCTTTTTAAAGGTATTTCTGAGATATCTGAAGTAGAGTTAATCAGTCTGCACAAGGGTGATGGTGAGCGGCAAATTCAAGATATCAACTTCGAGCTCACTACCTTTAGCGATGATTTTGACACCGGAAAGCATGCTTTTAGTGATACCGCTGCTGTAATGATGAATTGTGATCTGATAATCACCAGTGATACAGCAGTTGCACATTTGGCCGGGGCGTTAGGCTGTAGAACATGGGTTGCGCTTCAATATGTACCTGATTGGCGATGGATGCTTGAGCGGTCTGATAGCCCTTGGTATCCAAATATGAGGCTGTATCGTCAAAAGCAACGCGGTGAATGGGGATATGTTTTTGATATGCTGACAAGAGACTTGAGGTCACTTTTATTACAAATATGAGGCGTTACGTAGTATGGATACTCCAAAGGTTGCGGTTTCTTGGGGAGAGTTGCTCGATAAATTAACAATCCTTCAAATAAAATTGGAAAATATATCAATAAAGAGCGCTCTCGATAATATTGAAAGGGAATATACGCAACTTCAAGTTATCTTCTCAAAAAATATTTCAGAGGATAGTGGAGCAAATAAGCTCTTGATGGAGTTGAAAGAAGTCAACCAAAAGCTTTGGGATATAGAAGATAAAATAAGAGATAAGGAAAGGAAAAAGATTTTTGACAATGAGTTTATTCAACTTGCGCGCAGCGTATATATCACCAACGACGAGCGTTCACGTATCAAACGAAGAATAAATGATATGTTAGGATCTGAATTAGTAGAGGAAAAATCTTACGCTGATTATTAAGTATTGTCTCGGTGCTTATAACTAATTTACTTTGCTTGCTCATGATGCCTTAATTGTAAATAGCATGTGTGGCACTGTGAATCGCCACCTGTTTAGTAGACGCCTTTTAGCGTTACATTGGACTTACTTCACTACAGTAGACACTTCCGGGCTATGATTTCAGCATAGGAGGAGTCGTATGAATAGTTCCAGATTTACCCCGGAGTTCAAAGAAAAAGCGGTTCGCCAGATCGTGTAGAGAGGTTACTCTGCTTCGGAGGTCTCAGAGCGATTAAAGGTGTCTGCACATAGCCTTTACAAATGGGTTAAGGCAGTCAAGCCAGACAAAACTACCCAGCTTGCAGCGGACCTGCTCGCAGCGAAGACGGAAATCCTGACGCTAAAATCACAGCTACGCATAACTGAAGACGAGCGTGACATTCTAAAAAAGGCCGCAAGGGAGTTCGAGTAAAGTACCGCTTCATTTTTGAGCATCGCATTAAGTACGGTATACAAACGATGTGCCGAGTGTTGGGCATCGCCAGAGCGGGTTACTACCAGTGGCTTCACTAGCTGCTTTGGGACCGGGCAGTTGAGAACCAACGTTTGCTTGGCTTGATAAGGCAATTCTGCGACGCCAGCGGACGTGTGTATGGTGCCCCAAGAGTTTTCCTGGACCTTAGGGAAGCGGGAGAGAGCTGCAGAAGAAACCGTGTTGCAAACATTATGAGCAACAACACGATCAAAGCGTTGCGCGCCTATAAAGAGCCGCGGGCAGTCAAAGGTAGACCCTCCTTGGTTGCCCCGAACACATTGAACAAAGAGTTCAGTGTGTCTGAGCCTGATGTGGCATGGGTGACTGACATAACCTACATACGCACCTGGCAGGGCTGGCTTTATTTGGCTGTTGTGCTGGATCTTTATTCTCGCAAAGTTATCGGTTGGTCGATGAAGCCTCCTATGGATCGCGATCTGGTACTTGGCGCTGTGATGATGGTGGTTTGGCGAATAATACCGAAAAGGCTTGTGATAATGCTGTTGCGGAGTCTTTTTTAAGCAGTCTGAAAAAGGAAAGAATATACAAAACCCGAGAACTGGCGCGTGCGGATATCTTTGATTAAATGGAAGTTTTTTACAATCGAAGTCGCCGTCACAGTCACCTCGTTGGCGTAAGCCCGGAGGCCTTCGAGGCCGCCTCATTTTGAGGCTCGGATTTGTCTAAGGTAGTGGGGGAAATCCACTGGGGCCTTGATATGCAAAGATGTACACTGGTGTAAGCTTGCGAAAACCAACTTGACTGAAGCGTATAATGTACGCCTTCAGCCTAATTGTTTGTAGCCAGGCTTCCGTGAGACTATAAATCAACTATATTTCGTTGTTTTTAAACACTTTTATAAATCAACAACGAACAGATCCAGAATATTGAGTAGTCAAGCAGGAGGAA
>JBFZEG010000108.1:0-39699 GCA_041306975.1 Gammaproteobacteria bacterium
GTGGGTGGACCCTTGCAGGCTGGAGTTTCTAAAAGTAAGGGGTGGACTCTATTTCACTCAGAGGCGGTGGCTGCGTGAGTCGTTTATTGACCAGATGCAAGGGGCTTTATAAAACTCTCACGCACCTGCTCCAGAGTAATGAGGGAACAGATGAGGGAACAACTGTGTTTGAAGCCTTGTAACCGGCTTAAACACTTGACAAGTGGCGGAGGGAGAGAGATTCGAACTCTCGAAGGACTTTCATCCTCGCCGGTTTTCAAGACCGGTGCAATCAACCGCTCTGCCATCCCTCCGCAGCGCGCGAAGCCGGCATGTTACTACAATTTATATATCAGTCAACTGACTTTTTTGCCCACAGGTATTCGCGCTGTGCGTTGGCAAGAGGCCGAAAATCATTGATTTTGTCACTTTCATCCGTATGATGATGCGTTGAAAGAGAAAGACAAAAAAGTCGATCTTGTTATTTAGAAGTGGCGGACTTTAAGCCCTGAGTCCGCGTCACTGGGTACCAGGGAATGTTTTTATTGATTAACCGGAGGTTTATTGTATGAGTCAGTATCAACTTGAGTCGACCCACAGCCGCGAGTCATCGCTGGCGGTGAACAAAGTTCTTAAAAATACCTATATGCTGCTGGGCCTGACCTTGGCATTCAGCGCGTTGACGGCGGCATTTGCGATGGCGTCCAATGCTGCGCCGGTCAATATCTGGGTTATGCTGATTGGCTTCTACGGCTTGTTGTTCCTGACACACAAGATGGCTAACAGTGCCTGGGGTCTGCTGTGCGTGTTTGCACTGACCGGCTTTATGGGTTACACACTGGGTCCAATCCTTGGCTACTACATGGCCAGCGCTAATGGATCACAGCTGGTGATGACTGCCCTCGGTGGTACTGCCTTCATATTCTTCGGGCTATCGGCGTATGCGCTGATTTCCAAGAAGGACTTTTCCTTCCTGAGCGGTTTTATGATGGCCGGTTTTCTGGTCATTCTGGCTGCGGTGGTTGCCAATATCTTCCTGCAGATCCCTGCCCTGCAATTGGCGTTGTCAGCGGCGTTTATGCTGTTCTCCAGCGCAGCAATCCTCATGCAGACTGGCGCAATCATTAATGGTGGCGAGCGCAACTACATCCTGGCGACGGTTACTCTGTATGTGTCCTTGTACAACATCTTCATCAGTTTGCTGAATCTGCTGACAGCGTTTGGTGGTGATGAGTAATCAACGAGCGTAATGCGTTTGTTTCAAAAAAGCCCCGGCATGTCCGGGGCTTTTTGTTTTTGGCAGCGGTGATGCGGCATAATACGAGCCTTAACGAGGTGACTCAGAAGTCAGCACCCTCCTTTTAGACGGGTAATTTTCTATGATTATCAGTGTGATGGTGACGGGAACTCCCGCATCACAACAATCTGCGCAGAGCGCGCTGTCGTTTTGTGCAGCAGCGCTTGGCGATGGGCATTCAATCTACCGGGTGTTTTTTTATGAAGACGCTGTTTTGATTGGCAGTTCATTAACAGTAACGCCGCAGGATGAGCGTAATCTTAACGCTGCCTGGTCAGAGTTTATTCAACAGCATCAACTGGATGCAGTGATTTGTGTCGCCTCGGCGCTCAAGCGTGGCATTCTGGATGCGGGCGAGGCAGTACGTTATCAGAAGCCCGCAGCAAATCTGGCTGCGGGCTTTGATATTTCAGGCCTCGGTCAATGGGTAGATGCCTGCCTGAACTCTGATCGTGTTGTCAGCTTTGGAGCCTGAAAGCATGAAAACACTGACATTTTTAGCAAGACAGGCGCCTTTTGGCAGTAGCAGTGCCAAGGCTTGTCTGGATATGGTGCTGGCCTCAGCGGTGTTTGAGCAGCAGGTTAATTACGTGTTTCTGGATGACGGCGTCTGGCAATTGGTGCGCGGACATGCACCGGACGGCATTGGTGCAAAAAACACGCTGGCTGCGCTGCAGGCTCTTGAGTTGTATGGTGTTGACAATGTCTATGCACTTGATGAATCGATGACTGAACGTCAACTCACCCAGGCACATCTGCAGATTCCGGTGCGTTTGTGTACACCTGCAGAGTTGGGCGCGATGATCAACGCATCTGATGTGGTGACCGCCTTATGAGTACCCTGCATATCGTCTCGTCATCACCATTCCAGACCCGTGCCTTGCAATCAGCATTAAAAGTGGCATTAAAAGGTGACGCTATCCTGTTGATAGAAAACGGGGTTTACGCCGCTGTTGAGGAGACTGAGATGGCACAGATGTTGGCTGGTGCTGCCGATGGCTTGAGGGTCTATGCCCTCGTGGAAGATCTTAACGCCCGGGCCTTGTCTTCGCTGGGAAAGCACGTCATCAAAGCGAGTTATACCGACTTTGTGCAGCTGGTCTGCCAGCATCACAACAGTGTCAGCTGGAGCTGAACATGAGTGACAGCGGAGAACAGCGCTGGTTGCTGATGGCCGATAACCGTCAGGTTGCGGTTGATCAGGATGGTTTTTTACGGGTTCTGGGTGACTGGGATGTGAACGTTGCTCAGGCACTGGCGCATGCTGAAAATATTGAGTTGTCCGCGGCGCATTGGGAAATCCTCACACTGGTGCAAACTTTTTACCAGCAGACCGGATTGTCTCCGGCAACCCGCGCCCTGGTTACACTGGTGGCAAAACAGGCCGGACCCGACAAAGGCAAAAGTATCTACCTGATGAAACTTTTTGGGGGCAAACCGGCTCTGAGTGTGAGTCGCATCGCGGGTTTGCCTCGCCCTGCCAATTGTTTCTGAGAGTTGGCTTTCTGCTATGATGCCGGCCTTGCGGGCGGTAACACACGATTATTCAAGACAGGGCATTTTCAGGCAATGAATCCAGCAGACAGCGTACTGGCGGTTAACAACGATCTACCCATCCGCACGGACAAACCTGTGCACAGTGGCAAAGTTCGCTCGGTATACTGGTTAAGTGCAGCCGACAGTGCGCGCTTGATTAAAGAACACCACTATCCCGTCATGGCTGATGCGCCCCTGGCCATCATGGTGATCAGTGATCGTCTGTCGGCATTTGATTGCGTCTGGCATGCCGAAGGGGGCATGGCCGGAGTGCCTGGCAAAGGTGCTGCTCTCAATGCGATTGCGGGGCATTGGTTCAACCTGTTTAAACAACAAGGTCTGGCAGACAGTCATATTCTGGACATCCCCCACCCTTTTGTCTGGATTGTGCAAAAGGCGCGTCCGGTGATGATTGAAGCTATCTGCCGACAATACATTACCGGTTCCATGTGGCGCTCTTACAACAAGGGAGAACGTAACTTCTGCGGCATTGAGCTGCCTGATGGACTGCAAAAAGATCAGCGTTTGCCGGAACTGCTGATGACACCTTCTACCAAAGGAATTTTAAAGGGCATTCCGGGAGTTCCGGAAGCTGATGACGTTAATATCACGCGCGACGATATTCTGAATCACTACACTGCTTTCAACTTCCGTTCTGCGGCCGACGTGGATCAGTATGAAAAATTGTTACGTGAAGGTTTTGCGGTGATCAGTCAGTCGTTGTCAGCGATAGATCAGGTGTTTGTGGATACCAAGTTTGAATTTGGCTATGTGCGTGATCAGCAGGGAGCAGAGAAACTGATTTACATGGATGAGGTGGGAACTCCGGATTCATCGCGCATCTGGGATGGTGAGGCTTATCGTCGGGGCAACATCGTTGAGCAGTCTAAAGAGGCATTCCGCCAGTTTTTGTTAACGCACTTCCCTGACCCGGACATCCTGCTCAATAAAGATCGTATGCCCGAGCGAATTGCCCTGGCGCGTGACAACGCATTGCCGCCGCAGGCAATGATGCAGGTATCAAAAACCTATCTGGGTATGGCTGAAAAGATTACCGGGCAACGCATTCATCTGCCGGAAAACCCCAAATCCGAGATTGTGGAGATTCTGCGTTCGCGTTATGGTCTCATCGACTGATAACACGCAGTTTTAAACACGCCAGACGGAGAAAATTTGAGCAAGCGCGCGACACAGATAGCTGATGAAATTCGCACGCTGGAGAAAGAGCTGCGACAGGAGATACAGCGAATCCGCATTGACAGCTTCGAGATCCGCGAAAAAACCATTCATTTTCGGGACGAGGTGTTGTCACGCCATCGTACGCAGATAGTAGGTTTGTTAACGTATATCAGGCGCGCAAAACTCAAACATATTTTGTGCCTGCCAATCATTTGGTTGTGTTTGCTACCGGCCTTGGTGATGGATGTTGTGGTCAGTTTTTATCAGGCGGTATGTTTCCCGCTGTTTGGAATTCCCAAAGTAAAACGTGGTGAACATGTCATATTTGATCGGCGTCATTTACGTTATCTCAACGTGATTGAAAAGCTCAATTGTTTGTATTGCAGTTACTTTAATGGTGTTGTGTCGTTTGCAACAGAAGTGGGAGCACGTACGGAACAGTACTGGTGTCCCATCAAGCATGCAGCACAACTTAAAACTATCCATAGCCGTTATCATACCTTTGTCGATTTTGGTGACAGTGACGAATTTCGTAAAAAACTGCCGGATATACGCAAGAATTTCAGTGATATCAAAGACTAATAAACATGCTGACAGGAGTCCCGTAACAGCAATATGAAAACACCATCCCGTTTGCAGCCGCTGGAAGATGACGGTCTGATCGACGAAGTCATCAGCCAGTTAATGAGTGGCAAAGAAGCACAGGTTTATATTGTCCGTTGTGGCGAGACATTGCGTTGCGCAAAAATTTACAAAGAGGCCAACAAACGCAGCTTCAAGCAGGCTGCCCAGTACCAGGAAGGCCGTCAGGTTCGAAACAGTCGTGATGCCCGCGCCATGGGTAAAAAAAGTCGCTATGGCCAGCGTGGTCACGAAGAAGCTTGGTTAAACGCTGAAGTGGATGCCTTGCGTCGTCTTCATCTTGCCGGAGTGCGCGTGCCACAAACACACGGATTTGTCGACGGCGTTCTGCTGATGGATATGATTACCGATGCTGAGGGTGATGTGGCGCCACGATTGAATGATGTGCAGATGTCGGCCGCTGATGCGACACGCTTTCATGCCAGCATTATGCAAGATATCGTCAAGATGTTGTGTGCAGGGTTAATTCACGGTGACCTGTCAGAGTTTAACGTGCTGATGGCTGCCGACGGACCGGTTATTATCGATCTGCCACAGGCGGTGAACGCAGCGGGTAACAATAGCGCTGCATCGATGTTTATCCGTGATGTTGAGAACATGACCCGGTATTTCGGACGGTTTGCCCCTGAATTGCGCGGCACATTCTACGGCCCGGAAATTTGGGATCTTTACCAGCGCGGTGCCTTGCGTCCCGGTGCTGTACTGACCGGCAAGTTTGAACGTCGTGCCGAAAATGCCAATATTGATGAAATTATGGCGGTTATCGAAGATGCCCGTGCAGAGGCGGCTGAAGCTGAACAGCGCCGACTGGCGGCTGAAAACCCCGATGATTGACCTCTGCTAAGGCTTGTTGCCGTGGCACTTCGCTACCGCGATATTCTGCAAAAGGCCTGGCCAGTGGTACTGGCCAATGCCTCCGTCCCCCTGTTAGGACTTTCTGATACCGCCGTGATTGGTAATCTGGGATCACTCAGTGATCTTGGAGCCATTGCCTTTGGTGCGGTCATTTTCAGTTTTGTGTACTGGGGTTTTGGTTTCCTGCGCATGGGCACCACAGGTTTTGTGGCGCAGGCTATGGGTGCCCGCGACGAAATAGAAGTTCGTGCAGCATTTCTGCGCGCCATTTGGATATCCTGTTCGCCGGGTACTGGGGAATGGGCGCACAGGGTATTGCGTTGGGTACCGCAGTGGCTGAATGGACAACGGTAGTGTTGGGCCTGTACGTGTTAGCCCGCGTGCTCCGGCAGCGCTGGTTGGCATCTCCTGGTGCTGCCAATGTCGAACTGACGCCGCCGTCATTTATCTCGATGACACGTTTACGCGACAAAACCTGCTGGCGACAAACCCTGACCGCCAACGGCGACATCATGATTCGCACTTTGTTGCTGGTAGCCAGTTTTGCTTGGTTCGTACGCCAGAGTGCACAGTTTGGTGATGATGTGCTGGCTGCCAACCATATCCTGCTGCAGTTGATCTCGTTTTCAGCGTTTTTTCTGGACGCATTTGCGTATGTGGCAGAAGCCTTGGTTGGCGAGGCCGCGGGCGCAAAAGATGCCTCGGCATTTGATGTGGCGGTGCTCAAATCCACCCAGTTAGCGGGTGTGAGTGCGCTGGTGTTGGCCGCTGTGATTATGTTTGCAGGAGACTCGATTGTACCGCTGCTCAGCCAGCATGAGACGGTCCGACTGGCCGCAGCTGCATCGGTGCCTTTTGCTGCGCTGTATGTGGCATTGGCGTTTGCAGCGTTTCAATTGGACGGCATTTTTATCGGAACGACGCGTACGCGGGAGATGCGCAATGCATCGGTGGTCTCAGCGCTGGTATTTTTTGTACTCAGCCTACTGCTGATTGACCTGTGGCAACTGGCTGGTTTGTGGATGGCGTTTATTGTGTTTGTGGTGCTGCGTGCACTTTGTCTGGGCTGGTATCTGCCGGCGCTGCGCCGGTCAATCGTCGCTGATTCATCTACTGCCCGGGATTAAACCAGGCCAGCTCTCGCTGCAACTTCACGACTTTTCCAACAATAATAATCGCTGGCGCTTTGATGTCAGCCTGTTTTACCTGTTCAGCGATAGATGCCAGCGAGCCCGTGACCACGCGCTGTCTGGCGGTAGTGCCCTGCTCCACAATAGCCACCGGCATCTGTGCATCCATGCCATGGTTTTGCAGTTGCTCACAGATCATTGGCAGGGTAATCAGACCCATGTAAATCACCAGCGTCTGATCTTCGTTGACCAATACCGGCCAATCCAGATCGGGCAGATTGTTTTTCATGTGGCCGGTGACAAAACGAACGGACTGCGAGTAGTCACGGTGTGTGAGCGGGATGCCCGCATAACAGGCGCAACCAGAGGCCGCGGTAATCCCGGGCACTACCTGAAACGCAATGCCCGCTGCCGCCAGTCTGTCGATTTCTTCACCGCCGCGGCCAAAAATAAACGGGTCGCCGCCTTTGAGGCGCAATACTTTGCGGCCTGCCAGCGCCAGGCGCACCAGCATGTCGTTGATTTCTTCCTGCGGCACCGGGTGGTGTTTGGCTTCTTTGCCAACAAAAATACGTTCGGCATCCGGGCGTACTTTGCTCATGATTTCGTCTGACACCAGCCGGTCAAACAACACCACATCGGCTGCATACATCAGGCGCAGGGCTTTAAGTGTCAGCAGATCGGGATCGCCCGGGCCCGCGCCGACCAGATAGACTTCACCCCGCACCGGCAAGCGCTCAGATTCCACTAGGGACTGCTCAAACAGCGCCATAGCGTCCTGCTCGCGGCCGTTCAGCACCATTTCCGGCATCGGGCCGGACAACAACTTTTCCCAGAAACGCGTGCGATGGCTGAAACTTTTGATACTGTCTTTGACCCGCTCACGCAGGCTACCCAGTAAACTGGCCAGCCTGCCGTAGGCCGCTGGCAGCAGAATTTCGATTTTTTCTTTGATATCACGGGTAAGCACAGGAGAGCTGCCGCCGGTAGAGATGGCTATCACCACCGGCGATCGGTCAACAATGGCCGGTACAATAAAACTGCATAGCTCAGTCTGGTCCACCACATTGACGGGGATCTGCCGGCTCTTGGCCAGGGCGGACACATGTCGGTTGACGGCATCATTATCGGTGGCGGCTATCACCAGCACCGCGCCGTCGATATCTGCATCCATAAATTCACGCTGGTGAATTTCACCGCCGTGTTCATCAATGATGTGTTGCACTTCGTCGCGGATCAGCGGGGCTATAACCACAATGGACGCACCCGTGCGCGCGAGCAGTGCAGCTTTGCGGCTGGCGACTTCGCCGGCGCCTACCAACACGCAGCGCTGGCCACGCACGTTCATAAAGACGGGCAAATAGTCCATTTTTTATGTCCTTACAGAACTGTTTAAAACGGTTTTATAACTGAGTGATGCCGCCCATGTAAGGCACCAGCGCCGCTGGAATCTGCACGGAACCGTTTTCCTGCTGATAGTTTTCTACGATGGCAACCAGCGTGCGGCCTATGGCCAGCCCTGAGCCATTGAGGGTGTGCAGCAATTCTGGTTTGCCGGTGTCCGGATTGCGCCAGCGCGCCTGCATGCGACGCGCTTGATAATCTTCAAAGTTGCTGCAAGAAGAAATCTCGCGGTAACAATTCTGCGACGGCAACCAGACTTCCAGATCAATGGTGCGTGCTGCACCAGCGCCCATATCGCCACCACACAACTGCATGGCGCGATACGGCAGTTCCAGTAATTGCAGAATGCGTTCGGCGTGTCCAGTTAACGCTTCGAGCGCCGCATTGGAATCCTGTGGACGCACCATCTGCACCAGTTCCACTTTTTCAAACTGATGTTGGCGAATCATGCCGCGGGTGTCACGCCCGTAACTGCCCGCTTCGCTGCGGAAACACGGGGTATGGCACACGTATTTCAGCGGCAGTTTGTCGGCCGGCACAATCTCATCGCGTACCAGATTGGTGACCGGTACTTCCGCTGTCGGTATCAGGTAGTACTCCTGCTCACCTTGCAGGCGGAACAGATCTTCGGCAAATTTCGGCAACTGGCCGGTACCCATCAAAGAGGCATTGTTAACGATAAACGGCACATAGGCTTCTTCGTAACCGTGCTGCAAGGTGTGCTGGTCCAGCATAAACTGGATCAGGGCACGGTGCAGGCGCGCCACACTGCCGCGCAGAACCACAAATCGTGAACCGGTGAGTTTGGTGCCGGCCGCAAAATCCATGGCCTGACCATTCTGGGTCTGGAATTCACCTAGAGTCACATGGTCTTTAGGTGTAAACCCAAATTCTTTGGGTGTGCCCCAACGGTGCATTTCAACATTATGGTTTTCGTCTTTACCGGCCGGCACAATGTCCTGTGGCAAGTTGGGCAGTTGAATCCACGCGTTGTTGAAGCTGTCCTGAACCTGTGTCAGTGCGGCTTTGGCGGCATCAAGACGGTCACCCAGATCGTTTACTTCCGCCAGCAGCGGTGTCACATCCTGACCAGAGGCCTTCGCCTGACCAATGGATTTGGCGCGCAGATTGCGTTCGTTCTGCAGCTTTTCAGTTTCCTGCTGAAGACCTTTGCGCTGGTTATCCAGCTCAATCAGTGTCTTCAGATCCAGGGTGACGCCGCGCTTAGCCAGCGCATTCACTAGTCGCTCGGGGTCGGCGCGTAAGAGTCTGGGGTCGAGCATAAAGAGAGTCCTTGAGATTGACCCGGGCGTCAGCGTGTTGACCGGGTTGGCGTATGTCAGATGGCGGATTTTACGCGAGTGTGCGCGTCAGTGCCATGCCAAGCCACGTGGCCAGCAGGCAAAACACGACACTGCTGAAGGTGTAGATCAGCGCTTGTATGACCAGGCCGCGTTCGATCAGCAGCAGAGTATCCAGCGAATAGGTTGAGAATGTCGTAAATGCACCTAAAAAACCCACCATCAGCAGTGCCCGCAGCTCGGTATTGACCGGTACGCGTTCGACCAGTAAGACGTAGAGTACGCCAATCAGCAGCGAGCCGCTGACATTGACCAGCCAGGTGCCCAGTGGCAATGTGTTGAACATGCCGGCAGTGTTGTTGTTCCAGCCTTGCACCAGATTGCCCGAGGCATGACGTGCCATGGCACCAGCAGCTCCGCCGATGGCAATCGCAGCATAGGTGAACACGGACATATTATTTCTCTCCATCCGTAATGCGTGTTTTGCGGTTGTTATCAGCATAACGTTTTAGTGAGCTGAGTTTGTCCTGTTCACGCAGCCGCTGCAGCTTTTCACCAATTTTGATTTCCAGACCGTTACTCACGGGAAAATAATACTGTGAGTCTTTAAGTTCAGGCGGAAAGTAGTTTTCGCCTGCGGCATACGCCCCGGGTTCATCATGTGCGTAGCGGTATTCCGCACCGTGCCCAAGTTCCTTGTTCAAGCGCGTGGGGGCATTGCGGAGATGCACCGGCACATCGTAACCCGGCTGTTTGCTGATATCGGCTTTGACCTGATTGTAGGCCATGTAAACCGCATTACTCTTGGGTGCACAGGCCAGATACAAAACCGCTTGTGTCAGTGTCAGTTCGCCTTCCGGTGAGCCCAGCCTTGTCAGTGCATCCCAGGCAGACAGGGTGATCTGCAAGGCGCGCGGATCCGCATTACCAATGTCTTCACTGGCCATGCGTACTAGACGCCGTGCCACATATAAAGGATCGCAGCCGCCATCCAGCATTCGCATCATCCAGTACAGCGCGGCATCGGGTGATGAACCGCGAACAGCTTTGTGCAAGGCGGATATCTGTTCGTAAAACAGGTCGCCGCCTTTATCAAAACGCCGCACGGCGCCTTGCAGTGCCTGATCCAGAATGGCCTGGTTGATAGCTTCGCCGTCATCGACCAGATCGGCGGCAATTTCTAGCAGATTCAGCGCTTTACGCGCATCGCCATCGGCAGCTGCTGCCAGCCGGTGCAGATTATTCGCGTCAATCTGCAGTGCCCTTTGCCCAAGACCACGCTGGTTATCCTGCAGTGCTTGCAGCATCAGCTGAACAATTTCGTCGTCGCTCAGGCTTTGCAGCACATACACGCGAGCGCGTGACAACAAGGCATTGTTAAGTTCAAAGGACGGGTTTTCCGTGGTGGCACCAATAAATACAATGGTGCCCTCTTCGATATGTGGCAGAAAGGCATCCTGCTGACTTTTGTTAAAGCGATGCACTTCGTCGACAAACAGCAGACTCGCCTGCCCAGTCATCTGCTGATGTTCTTTGGCCAGATCGATGGCTGAGCGGATTTCTTTGACCCCGGACAGAACCGCAGACAGGCTGTCGTAGCGTGCGTCACACAGGCGTGCAACCAATCGTGCCAGGCTGGTTTTGCCGGTACCGGGTGGGCCCCACAGGATCATGGAGTGTAACTGCCCGCGCCGCAGCGCTTCGCCCAAGGGTTTGCCTTTTGCCAGCAGGTGCGTTTGGCCGATGTATTCCGACAAATTGCGGGGTCGCATTCGCGAGGCCAGCGGCTGCGCGTGGTTATCCGGCGAAGCATCATCCGCTTCGCTGGATTTGCTACTCAGTATGTCAAAGCCCGACTGTTTCACGTTTATCCAGCACATCCAGAAATTCATCATCAGGCGTTGCAAAGGTGAACACCGATGACTCAAGTTCGAGATTGATTTCCCGGTTGTTAAACTCCCAGAATGTGCGCTGACCATTGGTGTTGATCAATAAAATGGACACCAGTTCGCCCTGCTCAAAATACAGTGAAACCTGTTCATAGAGGCTTGCCGGGTCATTGGGATAGAGCATGAACTCCCAGTCGCTGGTGTTCACCGGGATGGCGCTGATGGTGTATTCCGCCACAATTGCGTCGGTGTTGCCGCTCAGCAGTTGCGCGGCGAGCTCGGAACGACTGGCGTCCCAGTTCTCGATGCTGAGTTGCAGCAGGTCAGGCTGGTAATTCCACAGGGTTTCGCCGTCAGTGACAATCAGCTCCGGGAATGGCAGCAGAGTCTCCCAATAAAACCCATGCGGCCGCTTGAGCATAAACAGAATTTCGCTTTCTTCCAGGACCCCACCGGTATTTTCAACAATCAGCTGGCGCACATCCGCGCGAAAAGTCTGCAGATTCTCCAGCAGTGAATCCAGTTGCTCCTCGGCGCTGAGTGCGGGTTGTTCAGCATCAGCAGGGTTGACGTCGGAATCAACAACATCAGAATCAATATCTTGCGCCAGTGTACTGAGTGTACCTGTAGTCAGAGTCAGTGCTAAAAGCCCCGTCATTACGACGCAAGGCAAGGACAAAACAAAAACTGAAAATTTGGACACAGTAACTTCCCCGGCATGCATGCCATCGCAATTCACAGGCTATCGAGGTGGCGGTGGTGCCAGCACTTCGCGGCTGCCGTTTGTGCCCATCTCTGACACGACCCCTGCAGCCTCCATGGACTCAATCATACGCGCTGCGCGGTTGTAACCTATACGCAATTTACGCTGTACGGCTGAAATGGAGGCTTTTCGTGACTCGGTTACAAACGCGACTGCTTCGTCGTACAGCGCGTCATCTTCCTCACCTTCGCCGCTACCGCCGCCCATGTTGCCCATGTTCATTTCACGTTCCTCAACACCTTGGGTAATCTCATCGATGTACACAGGTGCGCCCCGCGATTTCCAGTCTGCTACCACGCGATGCACTTCCTCGTCGCTCACAAACGCGCCATGTACCCGTCTGGCCAAACCGCCACCGGGTGGTAGAAACAGCATGTCGCCATGCCCTAGCAGTTGTTCAGCTCCGCCCTCCCCTAAAATTGTGCGCGAGTCAACTTTGGACTGCACCATAAACGACAGGCGTGTGGGGATATTGGCCTTGATTAGGCCCGTCAGAACATCCACGGAGGGGCGTTGTGTGGCGAGGATAAGATGAATCCCTGCAGCCCTGGCTTTCTGCGCGATGCGGGCAATCAGTTCTTCTACTTTTTTGCCAACCACCATCATCATGTCAGCCAATTCGTCAACAACAACAACAATGGTGGGCAGCGGCTCCAGCGCGGGTGCGGTCTGATCGTCTTGCAGAATCATCGGGTCGGGGCGCCATATCGGGTCAAAAATAGGCGTACCTTCCTTAGTAGCATCTTCAACTTTTTTGTTAAACCCTGCCAGGTTACGCACCCCCAACGCTGACATCAGTTTGTAGCGCCTTTCCATCTCGGCAACCGACCAGCGCAATGCATTGGCTGCATCTTTCATATCGGTGACTACCGGTGTCAACAAATGCGGAATGCCGTCATACACAGACAGTTCTAGCATTTTGGGGTCAATCATGATCATGCGTACATCTTTGGGTGATGACTTGTACAGCAGGCTGAGGATCATGGCATTAATCCCCACAGACTTGCCTGAACCAGTGGTACCTGCAACCAGCAGGTGTGGCATTTTTGCCAGGTCCACCACCACCGGTTTGCCCACAATGTCATGACCCAGTGCCATGCTGACTGGCGACTGTGCCTTGTCAAATTCTGGCGAAGACAGTACCTCGCTGAACAGGATGATTTCCCGATGTTCGTTGGGGATTTCGATGCCTATAACTGTTTTGCCGGGAATAACTTCAACAACGCGCACACTGACGACCGCCAGAGAGCGGGCAAGATCTTTGGCAAGTCCGGTCACGCGGCTGGCTTTGATGCCGGGTGCGGGCTGAACTTCAAAACGGGTAATCACCGGCCCGGGATTGACGGCAGTCACCTCGATATCAATGCCAAAGTCCTGAAGCTTCAATTCCAGTAATCGGGACATTGCCTCGAGAGAATCCGTCGAGTAACCCTTGAAGACGGTTTGCTTCTTTCCGTCCAGCAGACTGATTGCTGGCAATTCACCCGGTACGTCAGCTTTGAATAATTTGCCCTGGCGTTCTTTTTCAACACGAGGACTGCGCTCGACGGGGACTGTCAGTACCGGATCGATACGCGGTGGCGTGCGCTTTTTGTCTTTTTCAATACGCACATCCATGGCACGTTTGCGTTTTTCCAGACCTTCCTCGACTTTCTGCAACTCTTCACGCTTTTCTCTCCAGGCGCGAAAATTTTCCAGCGCCACTGCATAGCCGGTTAAGGTCCAATGACCGACTTTGTCGACTACTAGCAACCAGGAAATTTCAAAACATACGGTCAGGCCCAGCAAGAACAACGCCAAAAAAATCAGTGTGCTGCCAAGGATCGCAAACACCGGAACGCTGGCATTGGCCATAGAATTGCCGATCCATCCACCCGCCGGCCAGGTAAAATCTGCTGGCATAGCAAAGTGCAGGGTTGCCAGTGCGCAGGCGCCAATCGCCAGCAGGACGATGCCAACAGCGCGTATTGCGAACATACGCCAGGCAGTGACGCGTTGTGATTCATCCTGCCTGAACAATAAAAATAGTCGCAATCCAAGAGCTGCAGGGAAAATGTAGGCAAAGTAGCCAAACATATGCAGCAGCACATCAGCCGTCCACGCCCCAACCTGACCAACTGCGTTTACTACAGGCGCCCCGCTGCCTGTGGTGGTAAATCCAGGATCAGCGGGCGAGTAAGTCAGCAGTGAAATCAACAGAACAAGGCCAACAAGAAACGCAACAATCAGCGATCCCTCGCGCACAATGCGCTGCGACAGACCCGTTAATCTTTCGTCCTGTTCGGTTTTGTTTTTGGAGGCATTTTTCAAAATTTATCAGTCGCCTGCGTAGTCAAGTTAATTTGGTTTCACGTAACGTTGGCGCCATCATAATCAATTTTTATGTGCAGCGGAACCCGCGTTAACGGTTGCCACGCAGCATATCACAGAGATTCTGCAGGAAACCCGCTTGATAAAGACAAGCGCGCCACCATTGAGGCTATAATGCGCGCCATTGTGTTAATTGTTCGTTAGCAGGAATTTGTTTTATGTCTTCACAACACCATCGATTGATCATTCTCGGTTCAGGTCCTGCCGGTTATACCGCTGCTGTTTATGCGGCCCGCGCCAATCTTCAGCCAGTGGTTATTACCGGCATGATTCAGGGTGGCCAACTGACTACCACCACCGATGTCGATAACTGGCCCGGTGATGTGGAAGGCCTGCAGGGTCCCGACCTCATGGATCGTATGCGCCGGCATGCAGAACGCTTCAATACAAACATTGTGTTTGATCACATCAACCAGGTGAATCTGCAGCAACGCCCGTTTTTGCTCAAGGGTGATTCCGGTGAATACAGTTGCGATGCATTGATAATCGCGACCGGAGCATCCGCGCAGTATCTCGGGCTTGAGTCGGAATCAGCCTTTATGGGAAAAGGTGTTAGTGCCTGTGCAACCTGTGATGGTTTCTTTTATCGTAATAAGCCAGTGGCTGTTGTCGGTGGTGGTAACACCGCGGTAGAGGAAGCGCTTTATCTGTCAAACATTGCTTCGCACGTTACTCTCATTCACCGGCGCGAAACTCTGCGCGCTGAAAAAATCATGCAGGACAAGCTCTTCGCAAAAGCCAAAACCGGAAACATTACAATAATCTGGAATCATGCATTGACCGAGGTGCTTGGTGATGAGATGGGCGTGACCGGGCTGGAGATCACCAGTACAAAAGACAACAGTACTCAGCAATTGACTGTTGATGGTGTTTTTATCGCCATTGGCCATAAACCGAACTCGGATATTTTTGCCGGCCAGCTGGAGATGAAGGATGGCTACATAAAAATTCACAGTGGCACCGAAGGCAATGCAACTCAAACCAGTGTGCCTGGGGTATTTGCCGCAGGTGATATCGCCGATCACATCTATCGTCAGGCGATTACCTCCGCTGGTTTTGGCTGCATGGCCGCGCTGGATGCGGAAAAATTTCTGGACCAATGAGTGACGCGACATAAAATGCCAGCACCCTATTGGCTGAACCTTGACTCAACGGCATTTCCGGATGTCACTCTGGCAGCACAAGACCCGCCTGGTTTGTTGGCTGTGGGTGGAGACCTGAGCACAGAAAGGCTGTTAGCTGCCTACACCAGTGGCATTTTTCCATGGTTCACGCGCGACTCACCGATCCTGTGGTGGAGTCCGGATCCGCGCATGGTGATGCGGCCCGGCGACGTGCATGTATCTGCCAGCATGCGCAAGTTGATTCGTCAGCAAAAATTCAGTAACTCCCCTCTTAAAGTCACCATGGACACGGCATTCGCAGATGTCATACGTCTGTGTGCGCAGCTGCGTGAAAAGCAGGATGGCACCTGGATAACCGCGGAAATGCAATCCGCCTACCTTGCGTTGTTTGAGCAGGGGCATGCACACTCACTGGAAGTGCGGCAGGATGACAGACTGCTGGGTGGGCTTTACGGCGTGAGCCTTGGCGGAATGTTTTTTGGTGAATCCATGTTCAGCACGGCGCCCAATGTTTCAAAACTGGCTTTTATTGCCTTGGCTCTGCAGTTGCAACGCTGGGGATATCATCTGATTGACTGTCAGTTGCCCACTGACCATCTGGCCAGTCTGGGTGCAACTCCAATGGCCAGAGCGGAGTTCATCAAAGAGTTGACTGCGGGCAAGGCGCTCGCTGGGCGCTCGGGCAGATGGCAGTTTGAAGAGGATGTTTTTGCGTCGCTGTTTTTGGGTTAAGACCATGAGCAATCATGGCTACGCTGGAGAGCCGGAGTAGCAAATGAGTTTAAATATGCCTGCTCATCCACTGCCCTTTGCCAATCACTGATAATTCAGGCAAAATGCGCGCTCAATTTTCGCAGTGGGATACTCTGTTTAATGTCCAAAGAAGACCAGATTGAAATGGATGGTGAAGTGGTTGATACACTTCCCAATACCATGTTCCGGGTGAAGCTGGAAAACGGCCATATAGTAACCGCTCATATCTCCGGCAAAATGCGTAAGAATTATATTCGTATTCTGACGGGTGATATAGTCAAGGTAGAACTGACGCCGTATGACCTCACTAAAGGCCGTATCACCTACCGCGCACGCTAAGCGCGGCAGGTCTGTGGCCGATGTTGGCTCAGCTGTGTGCTGAGCTCAACACCTTGTTGCCCTCAGATTTTTTCTGTTTACTGCGCATCTCCAGTTTGACCTCGTCATTCAGAATGGACACCAGTACTTCCCCGCCTTCACTCAGGCTGCCAAACAGAATTTCTTCCGCGAGCGCTTTCTTTAGCTTTTCCTGAATCAGGCGCGCCATGGGTCTTGCACCCATCAGCGGACTGTATCCATGTTCAGCAAACCACTCTCGTGCAGACTCATCCACGTCAAGGGTGACCTTTTTATTGTCCAGTTGTACCTGCAATTCCACCAGGAATTTATCAACCACTGTTCTGATCGTCGCGGGTCCTAGGGGCCCAAACTGCACAATGGCATCAAGGCGGTTGCGGAATTCCGGGCTAAAACTGCGCTTGATGACCTCCATGCCATCGCTGCTGTGATCCTGATGAGTGAATCCAATGCTGGCGCGTGACATTTCCTGAGCGCCGGCGTTAGTTGTCATGATCAGAATGACATTGCGGAAATCAGCTTTGCGGCCATTGTTATCGGTGAGCGCGCCATGATCCATCACCTGCAATAACAGATTAAAGACATCCGGATGCGCCTTTTCAATTTCATCCAGCAGCAAAACACAATGTGGATGTTTGCTGACTGCTTCAGTTAACAGCCCGCCCTGATCAAAACCGACATAACCCGGTGGCGCGCCTATCAAGCGCGATACCGTGTGTCGTTCCATGTATTCGGACATGTCAAAGCGCAACAGTTCTATACCCATAATGCGTGCCAGTTGGCGGCTGACCTCAGTCTTGCCAACGCCCGTGGGGCCGGAGAACAGGTATGAGCCGATCGGCTTGTCAGGATTGCCCAGCCCTGCGCGCGACAGCTTGATAGCAGTAGCGAGTGAACTGATGGCTTCATCCTGCCCAAACACCACCATCTTCAGATTGGTTTCCAATGAACGGAGGGACTGCACGTCAGAGGTGGTGACGTGCTGTGGCGGAATGCGTGCAATGGCTGCCACAACTCTTTCCACGTCGGACGCCTGAATGAGTTTTTTGCGTTTGCTTTCCGGTTGCAACCGCTGCCAAGCGCCGGCTTCATCGATAACGTCAATGGCTTTGTCAGGCATAAATCGATCATTTATGTACTTGCCGGCCAGTTCAGATGCCGCACGCAGTGCACTGTCGCTGTAACGCAGATCGTGATGTTCTTCAAAGCGCGACTTGAGGCCCTTCAAGATCTTGTAGGTGGTCTCTACATCAGGCTCCTCAACATCTATTTTCTGGAATCGTCGCGACAGCGCACGATCTTTTTCAAAAATCCCACGATATTCTTGGTAAGTCGTGGAGCCGACACAGCGCAGTTCGCCTGTTGTCAAAACGGGTTTGAGTAGATTGGAAGCGTCCATGACTCCGCCTGACGCAGCACCAGCACCTATGATGGTGTGGATCTCATCAATAAACAGAATCGACTTCGGATTCTTTTTCAATTCGCCCAGCAGATTTTTCAAACGCTTTTCAAAATCGCCACGATATTTTGTGCCTGCCAGCAGGGCGCCAAGATCCAGCGAATAGATGATATTGTCCTTCAACACATCGGGCACCTGATGCTCTTCAATCATGCGTGCCAGGCCTTCAATTACTGCAGTTTTACCGACACCGGATTCGCCGGTCAGCAAAGGATTGTTTTTTCGTCGACGGCATAACACCTGAATAACCCGCAGCACTTCTTTTTCACGACCGATAAGCGGGTCGATTTTGCCTTGACGTGCCAGTTCGTTCAGGTTGGTCGCATAACTTTCCAGTGCGCTGGCAGTGGTTGCGCTTTCTTCATCGCGATTTTCCTGGCCAGTGGATTCGGGTCGTGCTTCATTGCTCTGCTGACGGCTGATCCCGTGGCTGATGAAATTCACGATATCCAGTCGCGCGATATCCTGCTGGCTCAGCAGGTAAACGGCCTGGCTTTCCTGTTCACTGAAGATGGCGACCAGCACATTTGCCCCGGTCACTTCCTGCCGGCCTGATGACTGCACATGAAAAACCGCGCGTTGTAACACGCGCTGGAAGCCCAGCGTAGGCTGGGTATCGCGATCAGTCTCCTGCTCGGGAACGATGGGTGTTGTTGCATCAATGTAATCACGTAATCCGGCACGCAGTCGTCCCGGATCGGCCCCACAATTGAGTAACACATCAAGCGCAACGTCATTGTCAAGCAACGCCAGCAGCAAGTGCTCCACTGTCATGTATTCATGACGCTTTTCCCTGGCAGTGCCAAACGCTGAACTCAGCGTCAATTCCAAATCCCGGCTCAACATACGTTAACCCTCCTCACAGTTTGCAGCGTCTTTAACAACAAGCAACTGCATAAGGTACTTACTGGATACAACATGGATACTACAGTAGCGCACTTAGGCTCCGATAAACCAATCATCATTGCGGATCACGTATCTATTTCAAGGTCACACAATAATGGCTGCTGATTTTCACGCGAAAACTCGTTGACTTGCTGCACTTTGGTTTCAGCAACATCGCGACTGAAAACCCCACAGACAGCCCTGCCCTCGGTGTGTACTTTCAGCATGACACGCGTCGCAGCTTCAGGTGTGAGATGAAAAAACTTGATCAGCACGCCAACAACAAACTCCATGGGTGTGTAGTCATCATTCATCAACATCACTTTGAACATCGGCGGTTTGGCTAATTGTGGTCTGGTCAGTTCAGCGGCCACTCCCTGATGATCATCAGGGCGGTTATCAGATTCCCGTGGCGACTGCAAGTGAATGTCTGACATGATCGGTTTACCCTCTGCGACAAAACTGCCTGCACTCACAAGATCGGTTTGCTTATCCGTTTCTTTCAGTAACATATTGGTGCTAATGCCTTTTCTTCAAGTGAATTAAATGCGGATTTTAGTCTAATGCCTTATGAGAGAGTGTTGCAAACAGTCCAAAATGATGAATAATACCAAGACAAAAGGAAAGAAATTCAAGTTAAGGACCAACACTCAGGGTCAAATTGATCCAGCGTGTAACAATTAAAATAAAACTATACGTGCAATGGAGTAATAAGATGGCTACGGGACAAGTAAAGTGGTTCAACAATGCCAAGGGTTTTGGATTTATCCTTCCTGACGATGGCGGCGATGATTTGTTTGCACACTACTCTGCAATTGGTATGGATGGTTATAAGACATTGAAGGCTGGACAGGCTGTCACCTTTGAGACTATTGAAGGCCCCAAGGGTCTGCATGCAACTAACATTAAAGCCTCGGGTCAACCTCAAGCCTGATTATGCGGCGGGAGTTCTGATTCTGGACTCCCGCCGCAAAGCATCTGCCACTCGTCACATGCCGCCTTTCAGCTATACTGCATCGCATGCCGCAACTCATTTTATTCAACAAACCGTTCAACGTGTTATCACAGTTCTCAGGCGCTGAGCCCGAGCATACGCTGTCAAAATTTATAGCCCTTGCTGATGTTTACCCTGCCGGACGACTGGACAAAGATTCCGAGGGATTGCTGTTGCTCACCGATTGTGGACAGACGCAGGCCAGGATCAGCGACCCAGCATTTAAAATGCATAAGACCTATTGGGCTCAGGTCGAAGGTGAACTCAGCGATGAGGCACTTGCACAACTGCGCTGCGGGCTGATGCTCAGCGACGGTCCTACCCGTCCGGCGCAAGCAGACAGAATTATCGTACCGGCATTGTGGGATCGATCCCCGCCGATCCGCCTGCGCAAACATATTCCCACCAGCTGGCTGGCGCTGACCATTGCCGAGGGCCGCAACCGCCAGGTGCGTCGCATGACTGCTGCCACCGGTTTTCCAACACTGCGCTTGATACGTTATCAGATTGGTGATTGGACCATTGATGGCTTGATGCCTGGGCAGTGGCGTCAGTTATCACTGCCTGATCGTTGGTGGCGACAGCCTGCGGTCAAGCTTGCCCGGATTTAGTCCAGCGTTCAGTGGCGCGATAATCTGATTCGCGACTGGCAACCCACTCACTGTGACTGCCGGCAATCTGTTTTTTCCAGAACGGTGCAGATGTCTTCAGATAATCCATGATGAACTCAGCCGCTTCGAATGCAGCTGAGCGATGCGCACTGGTGGTAATGACCAGCACAATCTGATCTGCAGGAGCAAGCGTCCCAACCCGGTGGATGACCCGGATAAACTGCAGGGGCCAGCGCTCCAGGGCTTGCTCAGCGATGCGTAACAGCGCCTGTTCGGTCATGCCGGGATAATGTTCAAGGGTCAATGTTTGCTGCTCTGGCGTTTGCCCGCCACCATGAGCGATATCCCGTACCAGGCCGGAAAAGCAGACAATGGCGCCCGGGTTTGCCGAATGCTGCCGTGCACTGTCATATTCGGCGGCAAGATCAAAATCGTCGGTTTGCACAGTGATACGGGTGTGTTGCTGCATGGGTTATCAGCCTCCGGTCATCGGCGGAAAAAAAGCAACTTCCTCACTACCCAGCAGCCGTGTTGAGCGATCAGCGACACTCTGGTTAACGGCTATCAGCACTTGAGAGCTGTTCAGCAGTAATTGCCAGGCATCACCTCGGGTTGCAAGGTGCTCTGTGAGATCCGCCACCGTGGATGCATGGTCTGGCAGGTGAATCTGCTCGGAAGCCTTGCCCAGCGCTTCACGCACACTGGCAAAATATTGAATTGTCAGCATGTTATTCAGTTGCCTCTAAAGTAACCGGATTTGCCACCGGATTTCTCCAGCACGCGTATGTTGCTGATAACCATGGCGCGGTCTACTGCCTTGCACATGTCATAAATGGTCAATGCAGCGACGGATGCTGCCGTCAGAGCTTCCATTTCTACGCCGGTTTTTCCGTCCACCGCGCACGTTGCACTGATCAACACCCTGTGCCCTTCGGCATCCATCTCAAAATCAACACTAACGCGGGTCAACATTAATGGGTGGCACAACGGGATCAGATCCGAACACTTTTTGGCCGCCTGAATCCCCGCTATCCGGGCAACCGCCAGCACGTCGCCTTTTTTGTGAGCGCCGTCAGCAATTAATCTGAACGTCTCAGGCAACATGCTGACTTCTGCTGCAGCTGTTGCAACACGCGCTGTGACGGCCTTGTCACCAATATCCACCATGCGGGCATTGCCACGTTCATCCAGATGCGTCAACTGCGACATACTGACTCCAGTTTTGATTCTTGCTGCCTTGCGGCGACTCTTCTGCCACGCATTATGACTCTAATTGCGGTTTAAGTGGAGGCACTTGCAGGCGATTTCCGTTAAACTTGCAGCCCGCAGTGAACTACAAATCCGGAGCCGTGTGTTGACCCGGCGCTGCTTTACCTTGAACCCTTGAGAATCTGAACAGCGATGACCTGGTACCCCCATAAAACAGTAGCCGTTGTGGTTGAACAACAGTCTGTTAACGGCGTTGAGCAGTTCGCTGATACTCCTGTGGCACAACGACGATTTCTGATGGTCGAAGAAATTGTGCACGGTCAGCATGTGTTTAACCAGCCGGCCGGCCATCTGGAACCTGGTGAAACCTTGCTGCAAGGCGCTGTCCGGGAAGCGTTGGAAGAAACGGCCTGGCTGGTTGAGCCAACAGCCTTTCTGGGCTTGTACCAATATATTTCGCCGGAAAACAACGAGTGTTATATACGCAGTTGTTTTGTGGCAAAGGCGCTGCACTTTGATGCACAACGGCAACTCGACAGTGACATTGTTGCAACACACTGGATGACGCTTGACGAAGTTTCCGCGCGCAGTTCGCAGCTTCGCAGTCCGGTTGTGTTGCAGGTATTGCATGATTACTGCAATGGTCAACAGTTCCCGTTGTCTGTTCTCAAGACGCTTTAACACTCTTACTCTTGTGACTGTTAAATGAACAAAGCCCCACAAAATACCCGAGTGATCGTAGGCATGTCCGGAGGCGTCGACTCGTCTGTTGCCGCCTTGCTGCTGATGCAACAGGGGTATCAGGTTGAAGGTCTGTTCATGAAAAACTGGGAAGAAGACGATGATTCCGAGTACTGCACCGCAAGGGCTGATCTGGCAGATGCGCAATCGGTCAGTGACAGACTGGGTATCAGGCTTCACACAGCCAATTTTTCTGCAGAATACTGGGATGGTGTTTTTCAGCACTTTCTGGATGAATACCAGGCTGGTCGTACGCCAAATCCCGATATTCTGTGCAACCGCGAGATCAAATTTAAAGCCTTTCTCGAGTATGCGCTGGCGCTGGGCGCTGACTGTATTGCCACCGGGCATTATGTGCGCCGCCGGCAGGATCAAGAGCAGACTTTGCTGCTTAAAGGCCTCGATCCCAATAAAGATCAGAGTTATTTTTTAAGTGCGGTCAATGAATCCTGCCTCGAACGCAGTCTTTTCCCGGTCGGTGATCTTGAAAAATCACAGGTACGTGCAATCGCCAGCGCTGCAGGTTTGGTGACGTCGGGCAAAAAGGACAGTACGGGTATCTGTTTTATCGGAGAGCGTAAGTTCAGGGATTTTCTGCAACAATACCTCCCTGCACTGCCAGGTGACATTGAGTCTGTGGATGCCGAGTTGTTGGGCAGGCATCAGGGACTGATGTACCACACTTATGGTCAGCGTCAGGGATTGGGAATTGGCGGATTACGTAATCACTCCGAGGAGCCCTGGTATGTGGTCGGCAAGGATCTGCACAGAAATGTGCTGATTGTCGCTCAAGGGAACGAACACCCCGCCCTGTTCTCCTCAGGGCTCATTGCCAGTCAGTTGGCGTGGATAAATAATCTGGTACCCGTGTTGCCGATGACCTGTACCGCAAAAATCCGTTATCGGCAGCAGGATCAGGACTGCGAGGTCAGTCTGCCAGATGCAAATAATCCGCATCAGGTCACGGTGATGTTTAAAAGTGCACAACGTGCTGTCACGCCAGGACAGGCGATTGTGTTTTATAAGGGAGAAGTATGTCTTGGGGGAGCGGTCATTGAACAATACATCCGGTGAGTTTACAGATTGGGAGTACCGCAATATTGCGCTGGCGGTGGTGACACAATGCGCTGTTCTGGTTCATGAGCTGGCCACTAACGGGCGCGCCTCAACAGACCGTATGCACGCCTGTCTTAAACCGGTTTATCAACTGAATGCCGATACCGTAGCCAGTTTGTATCCCTCGCCTGCTGAGTTCTCCCAAGGCATGCAGGTTCTTCAAAACAGCTTTGACAGCAAGGGCTTGCGAGAGCATGCTGACGTGGTTCGATATATGCTGGGGATGTTGATTCTGCAGCAGCATCTTAGTCGTAATCCAGCCATGATGTCAGAGATCGGCGCGCGGCTACGCGACTTCGGACCGGAGTACACCAGTGGCCTGGGTGATCCTGATGTGCTGTTGAAAGCGGATTGTAGCCGGCTCGCGCGGCTCTATCAGGATACGATCAGTCGTCTCAGTTACCGCATCCATGTTGCCGGAAATCCTGAGCACCTGCGCAATCAGCAAGTTGCAGAGCAGATCCGTGCAGTATTGCTGGCGGGAATACGTTCGGCAATGTTGTGGCATCAGTTAGGTGGCCGGCGTTGGCATTTGTTTTTTTATAAAAGGCACATCCGCCAGACCCTGAGTGATATCCGACGCAAACTGATCAGTGTCAGCACACATTGAGCGTGGATTTCAAAACATTTTTTGAGGAAAAACCTGTTTCATGACTATCTCAACCTTGACCGCCATTTCGCCGATTGATGGCCGATATCGTGCACGCACAGAAGTTTTAAGTGATTTTTTCAGCGAATTTGCTCTGATCCGTTATCGGGTAATGGTCGAGGTTCGCTGGTTACAGCAACTGGCGGCTCATCCCGGGGTCCCCGAAGCGCCTGCGCTGAGTGCCAATGCCCGGGCACGGCTGGACAGACTGGTCAGAGAATTTACTGTGAGTGACGCACAACGTGTCAAAGACATCGAACGTACTACCAATCACGATGTCAAAGCGGTCGAATACTTCATCAAGGAAAAAATTGCCGATGAGGCAGATTTAAAAACTCAGCTGGAATTCGTGCATTTTGCGTGCACCTCCGAAGACATTAACAACCTGTCATATGCGTTGATGCTGCGTGATGGCCGTGATCAGGTCATGGTGCCGCTGATGAGGCAACTGATAGACCAGTTGCGAAAACTGGCACACGACACTGCAGCTCAGCCGATGCTGGCGCGCACGCATGGCCAAACCGCCTCTCCAACCACGGTTGGCAAAGAGATCGCCAATGTTGTTTACCGGCTGGAGAGGCAGGTGAAGCAGTTTGCAGACAGTCCGGTATTGGGCAAAATTAACGGCGCGGTCGGAAATTACAATGCTCACCTGAGCGCATACCCGGATGTTGACTGGCAGGCCAACGCACAAGCGTTTGTGGAGTCACTGGGATTACAATGGAACCCCTATACCACTCAGATTGAACCGCATGATTTTATTGCAGAAATGTTTGCAGCCTGTTGCCGGTTCAACACCATTGTGATTGATCTGGACCGTGATATCTGGGGCTATATCTCGCTGGGGTACTTCAAGCAGCGAGCAATTGCCGGTGAGGTTGGCTCCTCGACCATGCCGCATAAAGTGAATCCTATTGATTTTGAGAATTCAGAAGGCAATCTGGGTATTGCAAACGCCGTTATGCAACATCTGGCGGAAAAACTGCCAATTTCCCGCTGGCAGCGTGACCTGACAGACTCTACCGTATTGCGCAGTGCCGGCACCGGTTTTGCCCACGCGCTGATCGCCTATCACGCCACCCTAAAAGGACTGAGCAAGCTCAGCATCAATCCCGTTATCCTGCAGCGTGACCTGGATAACAGCTGGGAAGTGCTGGCAGAACCTATTCAAACAGTAATGCGCCGTTACGGTGTTGAGCAAGCCTACGAAAAGCTCAAAGAGTTAACGCGTGGGCAGACGATCAACGAAGCCGTTCTGATTGAGTTTATAAACACCCTTGATATTCCTGAGCAAGCCAAGGTGGCGCTTCGCACCCTGCGCCCGGATAACTATATAGGAAATGCGATCGAGCAGGCCCGGGCCGTCTGATGACGGGTGCCCTGCCTCGCTTCAACCGTTGTAAAACTGACTGAGGAATTGTCTGTGCTGGATTCTGTGTTACCCGAAAGCTTTGATGCGCAGGTTTTTCTGCGTGACTACTGGCAAAAGAAGCCCCTGCTGATCAAAGCAGGCAGTGTGTCGTTTCTGGATCTGATAGAGCCTGAAGAGCTGGCAGGACTGGCATGTGAAGACGGTGTCGAATCACGTCTGGTGCAGGTAAATGCTGCGCAGGATACCTGGACGCTCAGACATGGCCCATTCACTGAGGAAGATTTTTTAACCTTGCCCGAGTCACATTACAGTTTGCTGGTTCAGGCCGTCGATCAATGGGTGGATGATGTTGCTGCATTGCTTGCAGATTTTGCCTTTATTCCCTCCTGGCGCATCGACGATGTGATGATCAGTTATGCGACCGATCAGGGTAATGTTGGGCCACACTTTGACTATTATGATGTATTTCTGATTCAGGGTATGGGGCAAAAGCGCTGGCAGATCGGCGATATCTGCAACAGCATGACTGAACGCAGTGACAGCAGTGGCCTGCGGTTGTTGAAGAACTTTGTGGCTCGACAAGAGTGGATTGTTAATCCCGGCGATATTCTCTACATCCCTCCTGGCTATTCGCACTATGGCGTGGCAATAGGCAACAGCATGACCTACTCCGTGGGCTTCCGTGCACCAGCCCATGCTGACATTCTCAGTGGTGTCCTTGATGACGCGCTGGACTGCCTGTCAGAGGATCGGCGATTTTCGGATGCAATTGCCCGGCTGCCACAGCATCCCGGCGAGATCACTGCCGATGTGGTTGAGCACCTGCAAGACATCATTCGCGAACAGATGCTGGACACTCAGCGCATCAGGCAATGGTTTGGGCGCACCATGACCACACCAAAATATCCGCTGCAGGATGATGCCGGTGATCATGAACCCCATGAACATGGCGAACATTGCGACCATGACCACGATGATGAAGAGGAACAGCTGGTAATCGAGAGCGTGGTGGATTTGCAAAATGCAGTCAAAAAAGGCGCGGGTGTGTACAAGGTGCCTGGCGCCCGCATTGCATACGCGCTGGCTGAGGGTAAAGCAGAACTGTATGCTGACGGCGAGTGCCATGTCTGTGATTCCCGCCTGCTAAGCTTGTTACAGGCTCTGAGCACCCCGGGCAAGGTTGATGAGATTGACAGAGATGTCATCGCCTTCGCACTCAAAGATCAACAGGCTTCCGCACTGTTACTGTCGTTGTATGACGGTGGCAGTCTGGTCATAGGGTAATCGTCAGGGATTCGGGTGATTTATGTTGTTGCAGCGTAATCGGGTTTGTTTGATACAGGCATCCATAAGATTGCACATCCGTGTGAACGCTCTGTTGTGCGCACTGTTTGCTGCCTTATTGGTTGGGGCCGGCAGCACTGCTTACGCCCAGGCTGACGGCGAGACTCAGGCAGATGCTGGCTCCGAACGTGCTGCCATTGAGATCATCACCATTCAGAATCGGGATCCTGCATTTGTACGCGCAGCCATTGGGTCTGCGCTTGATCCTCGCGGTAGTATCGCTCAGGTTGATAACAAACTGATTGTTGCAACAACGGCCACCAATTTACGCCAGTTAAAGCAATTGATTGAACAGAGTGATCTGCCGGCGCGCCGGCTTGTAGTCAGCGTTGATTTTGACTACGCAAGCCCGGCATCCAGTGTTTTTAATGGGGTGAGTACAACGCAGCAAAGTGTGCAGGCGATTGAAGGCGATACCATTTCATTCAGCGCTGGTGATGCATCTGTAGCAATGCCACAGTTAACGCTGACTGCAATTGTTCAGGAAGATCTGGCGGATGCAGACATTGTCATCAGCAACGTGCCCGGATTTACCGGCCTGCATCGCATTCAACTGACACTCGGTGAGTGGTACATAATCAATCCGACAGAATCGCCTGAAGAGCAAATGCAGGCGCAACAAGTGGCAGAGATGCCAGAGATTGCGCAACAGTCTTTGCCCGATGCCTTAGCCCCTGTTGTTGCAGAGCTGCCACCGCTTGCAGTTGCTGCAGCAGTTGAACCCTCACGACAGGCACAGATAGCGGTTAGTGTGGATGTATTACCCTGATGCCTCCCCTCCTGCTGCAGACTTTGCCCTATCAGCGTGACAGCGCTGAGTGGATAGGTCGTTTATCTCTGCTGACCGGCTGTATCTGTCTTGACAGCGGATTGACTGCGCAGCAAGAAGCTCGTTTCGATATTCTGACAGCACTGCCCACCGCCCAGGTGCGGGTCATGGCTGAGTCTGGTACCGAAGGTGGTGCGTTTATCCGCGCGCAACAACTTCTTGATGCGTATCGTTTGCCAGCACTACAGGACGGTGTCCTCGAACAACTTCGTCATCTGCCATTCAGTGGCGGGTTGTTGGGTTACTTCGGATATGAGGCCGCTGAGATTGCACCAAAACCTGCAGATAAAACGGGCAAAAGTCCGCTGGACAATATGCCGGTCGCAGTGTTTGGTATATACGACTGGGCGATTATTGTTGACCATCAGCGTTGCTGCACAGAGTTGTTCATTTTGCCGCATTGCCCTGCGCAGACTCGGCAGCATGTTGTTCAATGGCTCGCCGCAGCGCTGACGCATGTCGTTGAGCAGGATGTTGTCGCATTGGCAACCAGCTTCCAGCCCTTGATCGATCGCGACCAGTACGCGCATGCGTTTGAGCGTCTGCAGCAATGGATACTGGCTGGCGACTGTTATCAGGCGAACCTGGCGATACCCTTCACCGCAGCCTACAAGGGCAATGCCCACGATGTTTACCAGCGGTTGCGGAAACAAAGCCAGAGTCCGTTTTCAGCCTATCTGGATGCGGGTGATTTCCAGATACTCAGCGTCTCGCCGGAACGGTTTTTATCGGTCAATGAGGGGCGCGTGTTTACACAACCCATTAAAGGAACCCGCAAACGTTTGGCTGATCCCGTTCAGGATCAAGCGGTGCAGCAGGACTTGTTGAACAGTGAAAAGGACCGTGCAGAAAATCTGATGATTGTCGACTTGCTGCGCAATGATCTTGGGCGAGTGAGCATTACCGGGTCAGTTAAAACCGAGTCATTGTTTGAGTTGCATAGCTTCACGCATGTGCATCATCTGATCAGCACCGTCAGTGCACAGTTGCCGGCGGAGACCAGTCCGCTGAGTGTCATGCAAAGCTGTTTCCCGGGAGGTTCAATAACCGGAGCACCCAAAATCAGGGCAATGCAGATTATTGCGGAACTTGAAACAGTCCCGAGAACTGTCTACTGCGGCAGTATTTTCTACTGCGACTATCTGAATCGGATGGACAGCAGCATCCTTATCCGTACCCTGCTCAGCACTCAACAGCAGTTGTTTTGTTGGGGCGGCAGCGGCGTGGTAGCAGATTCAGTCATGGCGCAGGAATACCAGGAATGTCTGGATAAAGTCTCCGCGCTCATGAATCTGCCACTGGCCTGAAATTCCCGGATGTCAGAACGTCAGTTCGCGATTGCTGGCCTTGAGAAACTCGCGTTTCAAATCATCATATTCATGTACCGCCGGAAATTGTGGGAATTCCCTGATGACGTTATCTGGCGCGCGAAACAGAATACCGGCCTCGGCTTCCGCCAGCATGGTGGTGTCGTTGTAAGAATCACCCGCAGCGATACATCGGTAATTCAGACTGTGGAAGGCTTTCACCGACTGTCTTTTGGGATCCTTCTGGCGCAAGTGGTAATTCACAATCATGCCTTTGTCATCTGATTCCAGCCGATGACACAGTAGCGTCGGAAAACCCAGTTGGCGCATCAGTGGTTGAGCAAACTCGTAGTAGGTGTCAGACAGGATCACCACCTGAAAGCGCTCGCGCAGCCAATCCACAAATTCGCGCGCACCCGGCATGGGTTCCATGCCGGCAATGACCGCCTGAATGTCTGGCAGACCCAGGCCATGTTCGCGCAAAATTCGCAGCCGTTGCTGCATCAGGACATCATAGTCGGGGATGTCACGTGTCGTGGCCCGCAGTTCTTTTATTCCCGTGCGATCGGAAAAATCTATCCAGATTTCCGGCACCAATACTCCTTCAAGATCAAGACAGGCAATTTCCACGCGATTTCCCCTCAGCATCAACAGAATTGAACAAAGCCGCGATTTTATAGTGCCGCAGTTATGCTTGCCAGCCCGAACCACACTGAATCGCTCGAGACGATAAAGTCCTCAATCGCCGCGGACCGGCGGCTTGTTGTAAGATGCGACATTCTTGCTAACCAGCATCAGGGATACATGATGATCAATGCCGCGAACATCGCAGAGATTAATGACAAATTTCAATCCATGCAGCCGCGTGCCATTCTCGCAGAGGTGTTTTCAGTGTTTCCGCAGGCTGCAGTGTCTTTCAGCGGCGCAGAAGACGTGGCGTTGGTGGTGATGGCAAAAAAACTGAACCCTGCTGTCCGGGTATTCACGCTGGACACTGGCCGCCTGCACCCGGAAACCTACCGTTTTATTGAGCAGGTCCGCGAGCAGTACAGTCTCGAGATTGAGTTTTTGTATCCGGACACGGCAGCGCTGCAGGCGTTCACACAGGAAAAAGGTCTTTACAGCTTTTACCAGGATGGGCACGAGCAGTGCTGTGGCATTCGCAAAACTGAACCGCTGCGCCGCAAACTGGCCCAAGTCGATGCGTGGATTACCGGGCAGCGCCGTGACCAGAGCCCAACACGCGCCCACGTGCCAGTGGCGCAGATCGACTCGGTATTTGCTGCCCAGGGTCGCAGCCTGTTGAAATTTAATCCGTTGGTAAACTGGAGTTCACAACAGGTGTGGGAATACATCAGGATGTTTGAACTGCCTTACAACGCCTTACATGATCGCGGTTACATCAGTATCGGTTGTGAACCCTGCACCAGGGCAATTGGTCCCAACCAGCATGAGCGAGAGGGGCGCTGGTGGTGGGAGCAAGCCACCGCCAAAGAGTGCGGGCTGCACAAAGTAAATATCGATCGCCTTGCAGACTAGAGCTGCAGATGCCTGTGAATGTTCAGCGCCGGGGCAGCACAACATCCTTGAACAGCTCATCAACCTCAGCCTGTGTCTGACACATCAACACTTTTTCTACGGTGTCCCGATCAAGGTGATCCGCAAACATGTGAAAAAAGTCCAGCATGTAGGCACGCAACATACTGCCTTTGCGAAATCCGATGCGGGTTATGCTGTCCTCAAACAGGTGACTGGCATCAATCGCTATCAGATCAGCATCCTTGCTGGCGTCATAAGCCATGTGCGCCACGATGCCGATACCCAACCCCAGTCGCACATAGGTTTTGATGACGTCGGCATCCGCCGCCGTAAACACAACCTTGGGATTTAAACCAAGTTTTTCGAAAGCATCGTCCAGTCTCGCGCGTCCAGTAAAACCCGGGACATAAGTGACTAGCGGATACTGAGCCAGTTCTTCCAGGGTCACGCTTTGCCGGGTAGCCAGCACATGATGTTGCGGCACCAGCACGGCCCTATTCCAGCGATAACACGGCATCATCATCAGATCGCTGAACAGCTCCATGGCTTCGGTTGCGATCGCAAAATCCGCTGTCCCCTTGGCGGCAATCTCGGCTATCTGGTAAGGAGTCCCCTGATGCAGTTGCAGCGAGACATCAGGATAGGCATCGATAAAACGACGGATCACCGGCGGCAAAACATAGCGGCTCTGCGTATGGGTGGTGGCGATCGCCAGGCTACCGGTTCGCTCATCACTGAAGTCAGCCGCCAGTTTTAACAGGTTTTCTGATTGCTGCAAAACAATCATGGCTTGCTCGACAATCGCTTTACCTGCTGGCGTCATCCCACTGATATGTTTACCATTTCTGACAAATATGCTGATGCCGAGTTCCGACTCCAGTGCCAATATCTGTTTGCTGACACCCGACTGCGAGGTATGCAGACGCAACGAGGCCGCCGATACGTTCAGACCTTGTTTGACGACTTCACAAATGTATCTAAGCTGTTGCAGTTTCATGGCTGTTCAAGGGCCTTTAGAGCTCAGGTTGGGTTCGTTAGCAACACCGTGAGGAACGTGACCGGTGGCCACATGCTGGCGCGCAGAGTCACAATGGCCCTGTTGATCATCAAAAAACACGTCAGCATCATACGCTTTGAGGAACACGCCTTTTTCCATGCCCCCCAGAAACAGGGATTCATCAATTCTGATGTTCCAGGCGCGCAGTGTTCTGACCACTCTTTCGTGCGCGGGCGCTGAACGAGCGGTCACCAGACAGGTTCTGATAGGCGATTCACCCGGGGCAAAGGCCAGTTGCAACTGTTGCAGCGCAGCGAGAAAAGGTTTGAAGGGTCCACCGGAGAGTGGTTGATTGGCGGCCAGCTTTTCATTCAACGCAAACGCTTCGAGGCCCTGGGTCTTATAAATTCTTTCCGATTCATCTGAAAATAAAACGGCATCACCGTCAAAGGCAAATCTGAGCGCATCATCACGCCCGGTGCTGCCAGCCGATGGAAGGATGGTCGCAGCAGCCACACCCTGCTCCAGTGCCTGCCTGACATCAGAACCATCGAGTGACAAAAACAAATGACTGTTAAACGCAGAAATATAACGATAAGGGCTCTGCCCGCCTGAGAATGCAGCGCGGGTAATCCCCAGTTTGTAGTGTTCGATGGAATTGAAGACACGCAAGCCGGTATCGGCACTGTTTCTAGACAGCAGGATCACTTCAACGCGTTGTGACTTTAGTAACACATTAAGGTGCAGCAGTTTTTTGACCAGATTAAAGGCACCGCCTGGTTGCAGGGGCTCGTTTTCATGTGCTATCTGGTACTGCTGATAGGCATCCAGGCCTTGCTCTTCAAAAATCTGGTGACTTTCTGTCAGATCAAACAAAGCTCTTGAAGAGATGGCAATCACCAGTTTCTCGGGCTTTTGTTCAGCTGAAAGTGGTGTCTGTATGTTGGTCATATCGGGCATTCCTGTAAACTGGCAGCCAGCCAGAACTCACGGGTACAACAATGAGCAGCAAAGATACATCAAATATCAAGCCTGAAATAGCACTGGTGCTGTCGGGTGGTGGCGCGCGTGCTGCCTATCAGGTAGGTGCGCTGCGGGGAGTTGCAAGTGTACTTCCCAGAGACATCTGTAATCCGTTCCAGGTTATTTCGGGAACGTCAGCCGGTGCCATGAATGCCGTCGGTCTGGCTACCCACGCGCATAAAATGCGCACGGGTGTCAAAATGCTTGAATATGTCTGGCGCAATATCAGCAGTGATCAAATTTACCGGCTCGATTCAACAGGGCTGGTGAGCAGCGCCTCAAACTGGGTATTTTCATTTTTAGCTAATCGGGACGCACGTACCCCGACATCGCTGCTCGACAACAGTCCTCTGGACAAGTTGCTGCATGAAATCCTGCGTCTGGAAAGAGTTGAGGAAAACATAAATGCCGGTTACCTCAACAGTCTGGTGGTCACGGCATCCGGTTATACCAGCGGAGAATCAGTATCATTTTTTCAAAGCAGCAAACCGGTTGAAAACTGGCATCGTTCTCACCGAACAGGTATACGCACCGAGTTGCGACACCGTCATTTGTTGGCGTCGTCAGCCATTCCAACCTTGTTTCCAGCCGTTAAAATTAATCGCGAGTATTTTGGGGATGGTGCTATCAGGCAATTGGCGCCTTTGAGCCCGGCGATACACATGGGCGCGACTAAAATTATGGCCATTGGAGTTAGTGGCAGCCGCACGCGCAGGCCCGCCAAAGGTGATCAGGTCACTCAACCGTCCTTGTCGCAAATCGTGGGGCACGTATTAAATAGCGCGTTTGTGGATACGCTGGAAAGTGATATGGCGGTATTAAGACGCTACAACGCACTGATTCCGATGTGTGCCGAACAGCAGCAACTGGATGTGCGGCCAATTGAATTACTGGAGATTACGCCCAGCCTTGACCTGAATCGTATTGCAGAGGACTACTATCAGACCTTGCCACGCTCTATCCGTTTATTTATCAGGGACACCAACTCCAGCTCAATTGCCAGTTTGTTGATGTTTGAGAAGGAGTACTGTCAGGCACTCATGGATCTGGGCATCGCCGATGCATTGGCTAAACGGGAGCAGATCCAGGAGTTTTTCCTGCGCTAATTCATCCGGAATCAGAACGAGTAGCTGAAGCCTACGACCATTTTGTCTTCCTGATCGGTGCCGTTACGATCCTTGCCACCAATCACGTAGGTGGTGAAGAACTGAGCGGGCAGTTCTGCAATGCCTTTTGACAATGTCAGATCGAGGCTTCGGAATGCACCACTTTCCGGAGTTGCAGAGATGTACTTGCCTTTGTTTTCGTACGTTGCGTAGCTGGCAACAACGCCTAGACCAAAGCCTTCGCCAAGATCAAAACTGGATCCCAGGCTGAAGAACATATCTCCCTGATTTGACCAGGTTGCATCCTGACCCATGTACTTCATATCAAAGTCGAGGCCCCCGAAGCTCAGCCCCAGGTAAGGCTCGATGACGCTGGCTTTGCTGTCATCCATGTACCAGTAGTACAGTGCACCGATATCGTAAGTCAGACCGCCACTCTCACCGGTATAACCGCTGAAAAAATTGTTCTCGACGGTTGTGCTCAGATCAGGAGTTCCGTAGCTCAGGTTTGATGCCCACCAGCCTGCATACCAGCCAGTTTCGGTGCTGGTAACATTCAGACCTGCCTGAACGGCAGCGCCATCATTTTCGGGTACGTTGGTGATACCACGGAATATATATCCGGATACCACGCCGACGCTGCCGGCAATTTCCACTTCAGCGTGAGCGGGTTTTACTGCGAAAACGCTTGCTGCTGCCATGAGAGCTGTTGCGCCAAATACGGCCAGTTTGCTGTTCGCTGCAACGTTCTTTACCTGCATAGTGTTGACTCCTGATTTACTGTTTTGTGCTTGATAGTAAGTATTTTCTTTTTGGGTCCGAATCGTGATGTGCAATTCGCCCGGACTTGCGATCACTGGAGCAATACCTGTGCCAATATAAAAAACACTTTTCTTTTCAATAAGATGGCTATCCTACCCAAAACCTGAATAAAACCTGACGCTCTTTTGTGGTGCATAAAGAACTCTCCTGCTCCGTAATGAGGCCGGCCAGTGAGTAAAACGGCAGATACCATTACGTAGTCTCTGACGAGACTACGTTGAATGGCGTATAAGTGACGGGGCTGACTCAGGCGTCGATAATCTGATGATCAAGGTGGGCGGTGAGTTCAGCAGGCAGATTCAGACGATTTGCCAGCACTTCAATGTACGCGCGCTCTGCAGGATGATCGATATCAATCGCCATGCGTGAGACCAGGTAAACTTCGGAGGCCTGCTCAATACCCTGAACTGAGGATACCAGCGCATCCAGATCAACAGGTTTGCGCAGCGCATCAAAAACAAATGCCTTGCTCTGTGCATCTAGAGACATCTTTTCTACCTGCTCAAAAATGACAGTTTGTTCTTTGGCGTCAATATGACCATCAGCCTTGGCAGCGAAGACCATGGCAGTTATGAGAGTCAATGAGAAGTTCTGACCCGATGGCGTATCGGCTGGCGGAGGCAAAAAACGCGGATCAACATTCTGCAGGTCCGCGGCGCTGGCAATGGGTGCGCTTTGTACTTGTTGCCCCTGTTGCCAGTTCTGGTAAGCCTTAAAAGCCATCGCGCCAGCCGCTGCTGCCCCGCCGTAGCCAATAACGCCTCCTGCCATTTTGCGGACCTTTTTACTGCCGAGCAGCAGGCCAAGTACTCCTCCCATCGCCATGCCCTTGCCCAGACCGCCACCGAGCATGCCAGCCAACGGACTGTTTCCCAACATGCCACCGAGTGGGCTGTTACCCATCATGTTATTGCCCTGCTGAGCGTCTCCATGATTGCCGTTGTTGCGGCCCGCGCCCAGAAATTGTTCCAGTAGTTTATTGGTATCCATTGCGTTTCCTCCTGACTTTGTCCGTGTTTGAAATCATTTCTGGTTGCGTTTACAGTTCACGTACTCTCGCAGTTTTACCTTTTATCTTGCCCTTGCTCAGAATCTGTTTTGCCAGATTTGCCTTGTTCCTGCTAACAGCGACATAAGCCGCTTGATGAGTAATGCGTATGTTGCCGACATCTGATCTTTCCAGTTCGCCTGACCCCGTCAGAGCGCCCAGTACGTCCGTTGGTCGTATTTTGTCGCGTTTGCCGCCATCAATAATCAACGTGCTGAAGCTTGCCGGCGGCGGGTTCAGCTTTAACACACTGACGGGCGGAAGCTCCGCAGTGTGGTGCGCTGCCCCACGCTCGGCTGAGGAGATCAGGGTGCAGGCCCTGCCTTTTGCACCCGCTCTCCCCGTCCGCCCTATGCGATGGGTATGTGTCTCTTCATCGCGTGCCTCATGATAATTGATCACAAGATCCAGTGCGGTGATGTCGAGACCGCGCGCCGCCACATCCGTGGCAACCAGTACCCGTGCGCTGCCGTTACTGAACAGGATAATTGCCTGATCACGCTCGCGTTGATCCATCTCGCCATGTAATGCAATGGCAGAAAAGCCAACTCGTTGCAGTCGCTGACATACCTCATCAACGTCGTTGCGTGTTGTGCAGAACACCAGAGCATTATCGGGCTTAAAGTGCAGCAAGATGCGTTTCAGCGCATCGAGTCGCGACTCATCGTTTCCGGTCAGATAACGAAGCTCTTCTATATCCGGTGCAACTTCGATGTCCCGTAGTTCTACGTAGACCGGATTTTGCAGAATTACTTCTGACAAGCTACGGATCTGCGCAGAAAACGTAGCGCTGAACAACAGCATCTGAGCTCGGGTGCTAGATTTGGCAGACATTGACCGTTGTTTGTGCAAATCAGCCAGCACATTTTCCACAGAAGGCAGGAAGCCCATGTCGAGCATACGGTCGGCTTCGTCAAGAACAAGAAAGTCGATTTCAGACAATATCAGCGATCCGCGCTGTAAATGATCTTCTATTCGTCCCGGGGTTCCAACAATGATATGGGCGCCGTGGCTGAGCGAGTCGGCTTGGACTGCAACCGGGCGTCCCCCACACAGGCTGAGGACTTTTATGTTGGGCAACAGCCGGGCGAGCCGGCGAATTTCCTCAGCAACCTGATCTGCGAGTTCTCTGGTCGGGCACAGAATCAATGCCTGGGGCTTGAATAATGTGGGTTCGATTGTCTGCAGAATACCCAGCGCGAATGCGGCTGTTTTTCCAGATCCGGTTTTTCCCTGCGCCATGACATCACGTCCTGCCAAAATGGCGGGAAGACTGAGTTGTTGCACGGGAGTCATTGAGGCAAATGCCAATGCGCTCAGGTTCTGCAACAGAGCAGGACGTAATTGCAGTTGTGAAAAATCAGTATCTGACATGGTTGATTCCAAAAAGCGGGTGTTGAGAGAGATTTCGTAGCGCAGTGTAACATCGGACATGCTGTCGTTGGCGGGTTCCCCTCGCCTGACGAAAGACCTACAATACTGGCAGTCCCAGAATCAGAGAACTTATTGATGTCCGTCAGCATTAAAACTCCGGAAGATATTGAAAAAATGCGAGTGGCAGGCCGGCTGGCTGCCGAAGTACTCGAAATGATCGAGCCCTTTGTTAAAGTCGGGGTCAGTACAGGTGAACTGGATCGGATCTGTCATGACTACATTGTGAATGTGCAGAACGCCATCCCAGCGCCGCTCAACTATAACGGCTTTCCGAAATCGATCTGTACATCACTTAATCACGTGGTTTGTCATGGTATTCCCAGTGACAGCAAGATTCTGAAGAGTGGCGATATCCTTAACATTGATATCACCGTGATCAAAGACGGATTTCACGGTGATACCAGCAAGATGTTTTTGTTGGGCGAGGTCGCTCCCCATGCCAAACGTCTGATCAAAGTGACACAAGAGTGTTTGTACAAAGCCATTGAGATCGTCAAACCGGGCATTCGTCTGGGCGATATTGGCCATGTCATCCAGACTCACGCCGAGGCAAACAATTACTCTGTGGTGCGCGAGTATTGTGGCCACGGAATAGGACGTATATTTCATGAGGATCCGCAGGTATTGCATTATGGCAAACCCGCTACGGGCATACTGGTGGTTGAAGGCATGACATTTACCATAGAACCTATGATCAATCTGGGTGAGCGCCATACCAAGTTATCAAAAACTGATGGTTGGACCGTTACGACACGCGACCGGCGTTTGTCCGCTCAGTGGGAGCATACCCTGGCTGTAACAGCCAATGGATGTGAAGTGCTTACCCGTCGCAGAGAAGAAGATTTGTTTAACTGAGTGGCCGATTGATCAGAGATCGTTCAGATCTGATCTCCTGTTTTCTTGACATGGCAAGCTAATCTCAACCGTCTGGCACCTTCAGATGGACGATAGTCGCCGAGGGTGTGCCTGATGAGTGTTGATTTATCAATGGCTGTGACCAATAACCCGCACGTCCAAGTTGATCCAGTTTGGGCTGACCCTACCCTGTTTGATCCTGATGCCTTTGACAAGAAGCTCAATTCTGCGCAGCCCGCGGTCTCTGTGTTTAAAGAAGCGCTCGCCCATACCCGACAAGAACTGGATCAGCGTTACCGGGCCGGCGCGCAGATCAGCAGTCTGGTGTGTGGGCGCGCCTGGTTTATGGATGAGATGCTGCGTCGGGTATGGAATCTGTTTGACTGGAAAAACAGCGAACATCTGAGCCTGCTGGCCGTGGGAGGATATGGTCGCGGTGAGTTGCACCCGCACTCGGACATCGATCTTTTGCTGTTGATGCGCGGTGACCAGTCAGCTGTTAACCGCGAGGCGTTGAGTCAATTTTTTACCTTCCTGTGGGACATCAATCTGGATATCGGCCAGAGTGTTCGCACCATCGTGCAGTGCCGCGAAGAGGCGATCAAAGATATCACGGTGGCAACCAGTCTGATGGAGTCGCGCACAATTGTAGGTCCCGCCGGTGCTGTTGAATCGCTCCGGCTGGAAATGATCGCGTTGACCCAGTCCGCCGATGTCTGGCCAGCCCGCGAGTTTTTCACCGCCAAGCGCGATGAACAGGTTGCGCGTCATCATAAATACTATGACATCGATTATGCGCTTGAGCCCAACGTCAAGACTTCGCCGGGTGGCTTGCGCGATATTCAGACCATCGGCTGGATAGCCAAGCGGCATTATGATGCAGATAACCTTGCTGATCTTGTGGCGCTCGGCTTCTTGTTGCCCTCGGAATATGAGCAGCTCTACAAGGGAGAACAGTTGCTCTGGAAGCTGCGTTACGGACTGCATCTGCTGTCTGACCGCAAAGAGGATCGTTTGCTGTTTGACAAACAACGTGACCTTGCTGCGATGTTTGGTTTCAAGGATGACAACAAAAGCCTGGCTGTTGAAAAACTGATGCAGGAGTACTACCGCGCCGTCGCGACACTGCGCGCCCTGAATGACGTATTGTTGCAACACTTCGATGAAGCGATTCTGAGGGCTGGTGAAAAAGTCGAGATAACCCGGATTAATACCCGCTTTCAGATATGCAACAGTTACATAGAAGTTACAGATGGCGGGATTTTCAAACGCTTCCCGTTTGCGCTCATGGAAGTATTTGTGCTGATGGCGCAGAACCCGGAGATTAAGGGCGTGCGTGCGGCGACAATTAGGTTAATTCGTGAACATAGAACGCTTATAGACCAGAAGTTTCGGGTGGACCTGAGAAACACTACGCTGTTTATGGAATTGTTGCGGTCCCCAAATGATCTGACGACCCAACTGCGGCGCATGGCCCGATACGGAATTCTGGGCCGGTATCTGCCAGAGTTTGGTGCTATTGCAGGAAAAATGCAGCACGATCTGTTTCATATCTATACGGTAGATGCTCATACGCTGCAGGTTGTTGAGAACATGCGACGTTTCCGTTTGCCGGAAGCTAAAGAGAACTACCCGATTGCGGCACATATCACCACAAAGCTGCCAAAAATTGAGCTGCTGTATATCGCTGGGCTCTACCATGATATCGCCAAAGGACGAGGTGGCGATCACTCAACCTTAGGTATGGATGATGCAACAGCCTTTTGTCAGAGGCATCATC